>SVRY01000015.1 GCA_015064585.1 Oscillospiraceae bacterium | reverse complement strand
CAGGGTCCTAAGGATATTCCCGAAACTGTAGCACAGGCAAGTGCCGCCGCCGCAAAGGTGATTGGCTTGCTTGCTAAAAACAGTCTGACCTGCAATCCCTGCGTGGCAAGCAGTGATGAAATGTTGTGTAATGGGTGTTCTTCCTGCGAAAAGGTATGTCCTTACGGCGCGATCACCTATTCCGATAAGGAATTCAGAGGACCCAACCGTACTACTCTGATTCGCCGCGTTGCTTCGGTCAACCCTGCTGTATGTCAGGGGTGCGGCGCATGTACGGTTGCTTGTCCTTCCGGCGCAATGGATCTGTCCGGATTTACCAATAAACAAATCATGGCGGAGGTTGACGCAATATGCAAGTAAACGAAACAAAAGAATTTGTGCCGACCATCGTTGCATTCTGCTGCAACTGGTGTTCCTATGCAGGTGCAGACCTTGCGGGTACCAACCGTCTGCAATATCCCGCTAATGTTAAGATCATTCGCGTGCCTTGCTCCTGCCGCGTAAACCCTATGTTTATTTTGCGTGCATTCCAAAGAGGTGCTGACGGCGTGATCCTGTGCGGTTGCCATCCCGGCGACTGCCACTACACCTCCGGTAACTATTTTACCCGCCGCCGTATGGCTCTGCTGTTCTCCATGCTCGAATATCTGGGCATTGAAAAGGAACGCACTAGATTGGAATGGGTTTCTGCCGCTGAAGGTGCTAAGTTTGCTGCTACCATGAATGATTTTGTGGCTACCATCACCAGACTCGGTGAAAACAAGAGACTGGAGGATTTAAGATGCAAACCGCAGTAATTTTTGAAGAAATGAAAAAACGCGCAAAGGAACTGCTCTCAAACGGTACCGTTGCCCGTGTTGTGGCATGGCAGACAGGTGATACCTGCTATGACGTCACTCCCGGTTTTTTTGAAAGCGTCGAAGAACTGGATGAAAAAATGGTGTTTAACTGCCTGTGCGGTGCCAATTTGTCTAAGTATCTGATCACTCTTTCCCGTATGCCCGGTAAGACTTTGGCATTCCTCAAGCCCTGCGATACATATAGCTTTAACCAGTTGGTAAAAGAACATCGCATCATCCGTGAAAATGTAATGGTTATTGCCATTCCCTGCGAAGGAATGACCGATGTGGAAACCTTGCGCGGCAAGGGGATTACCGGTGTTCTGTCTGTAACAGACAAGGATGATACTTTGGCGATCGAAACCATGTACGGTGAAGAGAGCATCGCAAAGAAGGATGCCATGGCTGAGCGTTGCCGCACCTGCAAGTCTAAGACGGCTGTCGCTTTTGACGAAAAGATCGGTGAAACTGCAGAAAATGTTTCCGAAGACCGTTTTGGCATGGTTGCAAAACTGGAAGCAATGACTCCCGATGAACGCTATGAGTTTTGGAGAGGCGAGCTGTCCCGTTGCATCCGCTGTAATGCCTGCCGCAATGTATGCCCCGCCTGCTCTTGCGAAAAATGCGTATTTGATAACCCGGATTCCGGTATTGCGCAGAAGGCTGCCGTAAACTCTTTTGAAGAGAATATGTTCCATATCATTCGTGCCTTCCATGTGGCGGGCAGATGTACAGACTGCGGCGAATGCAGCCGTGTTTGTCCTCAGAATATTCCGCTTCATTTGTTGAACCGTAAGTTCATTAAAGATATCAACGAGTTTTATGGAGATTATCAGGCAGGTGCCGATACCGAAAGCCGTGCACCTCTGAACCGTTTTGACAATAATGACGTTGAGCCCTGCGATGCAGTTGGCAGAAAGTGAGGCAAAGGATGAAAATGATTCAAAAAGCCGAGCTGTTCCGTCTGTTTGACGCAGTGTCTGCAAACGAAAAGCTGTACATTCCTGCAGACAATACTGCTGGAAAGGCAGAATACTCCGTATATAAAGACGGTATGCAACTGTCTTCTCAGTTGAACACAGTTCGTTCTGCCAAAGATTTCTTTTTCCCGCAGACCGAAAACATGGCAGATTTCCAAGTTTCCGGCAAAAATATATCGGTGGAGATTGCTCCCCGTATGGACGAAGATTTCACCATTTTCGGCGTTCGTGCTTGCGATGCCAAGAGCTTTGCGGTTCTTGACAATGTCTTCCTTGGCGATCCTGTGGATACCTTCTACCAACAGCGCCGTTTGCACGCTACTGTGGTGACCATGGCATGCGGCAGACCCGAAGAAACCTGCTTCTGTACCGTATTCGGTATTGATCCTGCCAATCCGATGGGGGATGTTTCCTGTTGGGAAACAGCCGAAGGGTATTGTTTTGCCGCTAACACCGAGAAGGGTGAAAAGTGGCTGGCTAAACTGGATGGCGTATTGTTCGAAACAGATGAAAGCACTGTTATAGCAACAAAAGAAAAAATCCATGCTATCACCGAAAGACTGCCCCTTGGCAATCTGCCGATTGAAAAATTCGGTAACGGGGATGAGATGATGGAATACTTTGGCCGCCCCGAGTGGAAGGAACTGTCCCGTGCCTGCCTTGGTTGCGGTACTTGTACTTTCGTTTGTCCCACCTGTCAATGCTTTGATATCCGCGATTTTGACACAGGTCACGGCGTCAAGCGTACCCGTTGCTGGGACTCCTGCATGTACTCTGATTTCACTGCCATGTCGGCAGGGCAGCCCCGTCCCACCCAGGTGGAACGTTTCCGTCAGAGATTTATGCACAAGCTGTTCTATTATCCGATGAAAAATGAAGGACTTTTCGGCTGTGTCGGCTGCGGCAGATGTCTGCAGAAGTGCCCGGTTTCTCTCAACATCGCAAAAGTTATGAATGCTTTATCCAAGGGAAAGGAGGAGAACTAAAATGCAAGACGCTTTGGTTCCTATGTTAGCGGTTGTCACAGATATACGCCGCGACACTCCTGATGTGAAGACCTTCCGTGTGGTTTCCCCCGACGGAAAGAAACCCTTTGAACATATCCCCGGACAGTGCGCAATGCTGTCCATGCCCGGTATCGGTGAGGCATTGTTCTCCATTACCTCTTCACCCACAAATGAAGAATATCTTGAATTCAGTATCAAAAAGTGCGGATGCGTGACTACATGGATCCACAATATCGAACCCGGTCAGATGGTGACCCTGCGCGGTCCCTACGGTAACGGTTTCCCCGTAGAAAGCGATTTGAAGGGAAAGGATCTTTTGTTTATCGCAGGCGGTATCGGTTTGGCGCCTCTTCGTTCGGTTATTAACTACTGCCGTGACAAGCGTTCTGAGTACGGTAAGATCACTGTTGTGTACGGAGCTCGTTCTAAGGATGATCTGGTTGATTATAACGAGATTCTTAGCGAGTGGCTTCCCGGCGGTGATTTGGATGTGCAGCTGACAATCGACCGCGAACAGGAAGGCTGGGACGGTCACGTTGGCTTTATTCCTTCCTTTGTCAAGGAGCTTGACCCCTCTCTTGACTACACCGTGCTGATGTGTGGGCCTCCTGTTATGATCAAGTTCACCCTGCAGGGACTGAAAGAACTTGGATTCAAGGATGAACAGATCTACACCACCCTCGAAATGCGCATGAAGTGCGGTATCGGAAAATGCGGCCGTTGCAATCTTGGCGACAAGTACATTTGCAAAGACGGTCCGGTATTCCGTTTTGACCAACTCTCTGAACTTCCGGATGAATATTGAAAGGGACAAACATATATGGAAAATATGGTAAAAATCTATATTTACGGTAAAGAATATAGTGTTCCGGCTAATTTGACCATCATGACCGCTATGGAATATGCCGGCTATACCTTGGTTCGCGGATGCGGATGCCGTAACGGCTTCTGCGGCGCTTGCGCCACCATCTACCGTATCAAGGGTCAGAAAGATCTAAAAACTTGTTTGGCTTGCCAGACACAGGTGGAAGACGGCATGTATATCGCAACTCTGCCTTTCTTCCCCTTAGTAAAACAGCCCTATGACATCGAAAAGATCTCTACCAATCAGATGATCATGATGCAGCTGTATCCCGAAATCTATGCGTGCGTTGGCTGTAACGCCTGCACTAAGAGCTGTACGCAGGAACTGAATGTTATGCAGTACATTGCATATGCGCAGCGCGGTGATTTTGAAAATTGTGCAGAAGAATCCTTTGACTGTGTAATGTGCGGCGTTTGTTCTTCCCGTTGCCCTGCAGGTATTTCTCATCCGCAGGTTGCCATGCTGGCGCGTCGAATCAACGGTAAGTACATTGCTCCCGACTGCGAACATCTGGAAAACAGAGTGAAGGAAATTCATGACGGTAACTTCGAAGAATTTATGAAGGAACTCATGAGCCTGCCTGTTGAAGAGATGAAAGAACGCTACAACAATCGTGAATTTGAAAAGTAAGGAGGCGCGCAGATATGTATAGCAAAGAAATGTTGGAATCCATTGCAAAGGTGGAAGCAAACCGTGCTGAAAACACTGTGATGGAACCTCGCAGAATGACTGCGGAAGAAAAAGAAGTTCTGCTCGCAACCTACCATCCCGACTATAAGCAGAGAGAGTTCTCGGTTCTGGAAATCGGTCCCAACAAGGGAGACAAGGTTCCCACCGAACTTGCTGAGCTGTTGCAGGCTTCCAGCCGTATCTCCGAGGGAGATGTGGATCTGGAAAATCCCGATTATGAAACCGACGTACTGGTAATCGGTGCGGGCGGCGCCGGTACTGCTGCCGCTATCGAAGCCGACAATGCAGGTGCAAAGGTTATGATCGTTACCAAGCTTCGTATGGGTGACGCTAACACCATGATGGCGGAAGGCGGTATTCAGGCGGCTGATAAGCCCAATGACTCTCCCGCTATCCACTATGTGGACGCCTTCGGCGGCGGTCACTATGCCGCTAAGCCCGAGCTTCTGTACCGTCTTGTTACCGAAGCGCCGGATGCCATTAAGTGGCTGTCCGATCTGGGCGTTGAATTTGACAAAATGCCCGACGGTACCATGGTTACCACCCACGGCGGCGGTACCTCCAGAAAAAGAATGCACGCCGCTAAGGACTATTCAGGTGCGGAAATCATGCGTACCTTGCGTGACGAAGTGCTCAACCGTCAGATCCCTGTTGTTGACTTCACTGCAGCGATCGAACTGATCCTTGACGAAAACGGCAAGGCGGCAGGTGCGGTTCTGATGAACATGGAGACAAGAGAACTTCGCACTGTAAAGGCAAAAACCGTTATCATCGCCACCGGCGGTGCGGGACGTTTGCACTACCAAGGCTTTCCCACCTCCAACCACTACGGTGCAACCGCAGACGGACTGGTAATGGGCTACCGCGCAGGCGCAAAGCTTCTGTATGCTGAAACCCTGCAGTATCATCCCACCGGTGCCGCTTATCCCGAACAGATCTTCGGTGCCCTTGTTACCGAAAAGGTTCGTTCGCTTGGCGCTAAGCTGGTGAATGTAAATGGTGAAGTATTTATGAATCCTTTGGAGACCAGAGACGTTTCCGCCGCTTCCATCATTCGTGAATGCTCCGACCGCGGTAACGGTATCAAGACCTCCGGCGGATACGGCGTATGGCTGGATACTCCCATGATCGAAATCAAGGGCGGAGAAGGTACCATCGAACGCAGAATTCCCGCAATGCTTAGAATGTTTGGCAAGTACGGTATTGATATTCGTAAACAGCCCATCCTTGTTTACCCCACTCTGCACTACCAAAATGGCGGTCTGGACATCGACAAGACCGGCATGACCACCAACATTGAAAACCTGTATGTTGCAGGCGAAGCAGTTGGCGGTATCCACGGACGCAACCGTTTGATGGGTAACTCCCTCTTGGATATCATCGTATTCGGCCGTTCCGCAGGTACCAATGCGGCAAACAAGTCTAAGGAAGTTACCGTTGGTAAGCTGAGCCTTAGCCACATCACCGCATATGAGAATCTGCGCAAGGAAGCAGGTATTGCAGGAGAAACTGTATCTCCCAAGCTCCTTCCCACCTACACTCACGGAAACCCCGTATTCGAAGGCAAGAAGAAGGCATTCTAAGATAGACAAACAGCCGCTCGAAAGAGCGGCTGTTTTATGTTAAAAAAGTTTATAAAACCTTTACACATTTTCCTTTTTTTCTTGACTTATATGTATGAAGGGCCTTTTAATTAATCGGAAAGGAGGCGATGAGTTGCCGTATTCAAAGGACAGAGTGGCGAAAGACAGCGAAATTGTAGAGCTGTATCTTCGGCGTGATGAAAATGCGATTGCAGAGACCGATTTGAAATACAGAAATTATCTGTTTTCGGTGGCGCGCTCTATTGTTGGCGACAACGAGGATTGTAGGGAATGCCTAAATGACACCTATCTTGCCGCGTGGAATTCGATTCCACCCGCCAAGCCCACGGTTTTAAAGGCATTCTTGACGGTCATTGTGCGCAGAATTGCCATCAACCGTTATCACAGCAGGACGCGAAAAGGGCAGTTGCCCTCGGAAATGACAGAGTCGTTTTCGGAGCTTTCCGATCTGATAGCGGATGATGAAAATGTGGAATCCACCTTAGATACCACCGCACTTGCAGGTTTACTTAGTGAGTTTGCGCGACAGCTGCCCGAGCGGCGGAAATATATCTTTATCGCACGGTATTATATGTGCGCCCCGATTGATAAAATCGCAAAGGATTTAGGAGTGTGCCGATCGACGGTGCAGAAGGAGCTTTCTGCCATACGGTCAGCGCTGAAAGAAAAACTGGAAAGTGAGGGTTATTTAATATGAAACAATCACAGTGGAACGATGCAATGAATTTGCTGGATGCCGATCTTGTGGAAAGCTTTGTAAAAAAGCAGGAGAAGATGGTAGAACGCAAGAAGAGTAAAGTGCTGTGGCTTCGCCGTAGCGCGGTTGCCGCTTGCTTCATGCTTGTATTTGCCGCATTTGCGGGATACTTTGCGCTTAACGGCGATCAAGGCAAGGTGGCAGCCACCATTATGCTCGACGTGAATCCAAGCCTTAAGATCAGGGTGGATGAAAACGAAAAGGTACTGGAGGTAGTTCCTCTTAACGAGGATGCTAAAACCGTAGTGGGTGATCGGGATTTCAAAAATAAAGATCTGACGGAAACAGTACGAGTGTTGGTTGATTCGATTATTGAAAATGGTTTTATCAATGAAGCAGAAAAAGCGGTGCTGATAGGTGTGGATAGTAAAAACAGTGCCGAAGCTAAGGCAATTCGTGAAAAGCTGACCGAACAGATCATGAGCCAGATTGGAGAGGATGGCATTGTCATAGGGCAAGACATTCAAAAAACAGAAGATGTTTACCCCAGTATTGCAAGGATTTCCGAAGAATACGGCATTTCTCTCGGAAAAGCCTCGATTGTGTATGAGATCGTGTCTTTGTATTCCGAATTTACCGAGGAGCAACTTGTTAAGCTATCGATTTCCGATTTGTCGATTCTTTTAAAGAACAACGGAAAATTCGATATTACAGGAACAACAAAGGCTGTGATAAGTCATGAAACGGCTGTCAAAACGGCATTGGAAACATTTCAATTGAAAGAGAGCGATCAGATAAATGATGTGGTCACTTTTTTTGGAGTGGATTGCAATGAGCTGATTTACGATGTGAACCTGAAAGTGTACGATGGCAAGGTAGAGCGTGAATATAAATTCAGCATGGACCCGATCACAGGAGAAACGTTACGAGCGAAGGTTACAGAATCTAATATCAGCGGCAGTCACCCTTATTATAATGCGACTCTTGACTATTCTCACAGTATTTTTGAAGCATACAGAGCCGTTTATGATGAGTTTGATATTAATCCCGACGATGGCTATATGTTAATTGCAAGAAGGCATAGGGGTCGTTGGCATGTGACAATTAAAAACGTGGACAACAAGGATTATAGAGCTTATATTGATATTTCCACGGGGAAAATCACAGAAATTATGATTTTGGACCGTGATGACCCCTTAAACAAAGCTATCTACAAGGAATATATCGAGTAACACAACAGCGCGTTGCGGGTGCAACGCGCTTGTCTTATTTCAACATATTGATAATCTCCGAAAGGGATTTTCCCTTGAAGAGGTCTTTATAGTATTTCAGTTCTTCAGCGATGAGTTCGTCGATGACCTGCATACCAAGCAGCTCTACAGGCGCTTTATCGTCGGTCAGAATGAGGTTTCCGCCTTGATAGGGTGTAAGCTTATCCTCGACAACTTCCATGAAATAGGACAGCTCAGCGTCGTTATAAGCGGTGTATCCGTTTTTTAATTTGTCCATGATATCGGGCTGCATGGAGGCAAATACTTCGCGGTTACCTGCGCAGTCTGCTGTATAAACATTGGGAAATACGGAGGCAACGGTATCGCAAAGATATTCATTGATGGAATTTTTCTTGTCGGAGCGCATATTGAGGTTGACGATCATAACGCCATCCTCAGTTAAATGCTCCTTTACCTGTGTAAAGAATTCTTTACTGGACATTTGAAAGGGAATGGTAATATCGCGGTAGGCATCCACCATGATCAGATCGTACTTGTCTGCGTTTCTAAGATATGCCCGTCCGTCAAATTCGATGCATTGAATGCGCTCATCCTTGGGTAGCCCGAAGCGGTCATAGGCAAGATCCAGTATTTTTTTGTCGATCTCGACCCCTTCGATATGGGTGTTTTGAAAATAGTCGTAGCATTGCTTGGCGTAAGTACCCGATCCCATGCCTAAGATCAGAATGCGAAATTCCTCTTTCTCTGTGATGTTTGCCATGAAGGGGGCTGCCAGGGCATAGTCGTAATACATTCCGGTCAGTCTGCCGTCCTTGCGGGTGATGGATTGCACGCCAAAGAGAACATTGGTGGAAAGCTTGATCTCGCTTTTGGTTTCAATGACCTGCAGATAATTGTATATGGATTCATCTTCACTGATCTCACTGCCGTCCTCAGCCCAAAAAGCAAAGCTACTGCCCGCGCCGAACACGGTGAGTCCCACCATTAAGCATACCGAAACGATGCTTTTGATCAGATGCTTGCGTTCGGAAATAAAGTAGATAAGGGCAATGGCAAGCAGGATGCCCGCAAAAATCAGAAATGTCCATGCAGTTCCCACTGCGGGAATGGTGATAAATGTGGGGGCAAAGGTACCGATGATGGAGCCGATGGTATTGAGTGCGTCAAGCTCGCCCACGATCTTTCCGCTTTCATCCAGACTTTTCATGGAATACTTGACAAGTGAAGGGGTGACGGTTCCCAGAAGCATCAGCGGGAAGACAAATAATACAATGCAGGAGAGCAGGGAAGCCCATATGAGGAAGTTTGTTCCCACAAAACTTGCCAGTAACAGTGAAATGCCTGCAATGATATATTTTCCAAGCAAGGGAATTGCCGCTGTCCAGATGGCTACGATGAGAATGCGGGCATAAAGCTTATCGGGGGAAGGATTTTTATCGGCAAGTCTGCCGCCCCAGATATTGCCCAGCGCCATTGCGATCATAATAGCACCGATAATGATGGTCCATACGATCTGAGAGGAAGAAAAATAGGGAGCAAGCAGACGGCTGGCACCCAACTCGATCGCCATAACTGCCATGCCCGCGAAAAATTCGGTAATATAAAGAAACCATTTGCGTCGTACCATATAAATACCTCAATAATGAAAACAGCGGAGAAGAGCGATGCTTTCTCCGCTGTAATGTCAATCGTTTTGCTTGTCGTCTGATTTTTTGGAAAGCAATTTGTTCAGAATAAAAGTAAAGAGGATGATCACGCCCATGACCACAAAAATGCCGATCATGCCTGCGGCAAGATAGGTCAGATTCGAAATGAAATTCATAGGCTTAAAAAACAAGGAATCAAAACTCATACTGCAATCTCCTTTCATTCATCACAGGAAGAAGCTTAGGATAAGACCGCCGGCAATGACAGATGCGATCTGCCCGGAAACGTTGACACCGATGGAATGCATGAGAAGGAAGTTTTGGGGATCTTCCTGCAGGCCCATCTTGTGAACGATTCGACCCGACATGGGGAATGCGGAAATACCTGCGGCACCGATCATCGGATTCAGTTTCTTGCCCTCCGGCAGGAAAATATTCAGCAGTTTAGCAAAGAGAACGCCGCCTGCGGTATCGAAAATAAAGGCAAACAGCCCGAGAAGCAGGATGACAAGGGTGGCGGGATCCAAGAACTTGTCTGCTCTCATTTGATAGGCAATGGTGATACCAAGGAAGATGGTGACCAGATTGGCAAGGGCATTCTGCGCTGTTTCGGACAGCGATTCCAGAACGCCGCATTCACGGATGAGGTTACCGAACATTAAGAATCCGACAAGGGATACTGCATTGGGGGCAAACAGACCCACAATCAAGGTAACCGCAATGGGGAAGACGATCTTTGTGGTTTTGGAAACCGATTTGCCTTCATAAGGCATACGGATCTTGCGTTCTTTTTTAGTGGTCAGCAGCTTGATAACAGGCGGCTGAATGATGGGAACCAGCGCCATGTAAGAGTAGGCTGCCACCATGATCGCACCGGTAAAGTCACTTTTCAGTGCATTGGAAACGGCAATGGCGGTAGGACCGTCAGCGGCACCGATAATGGCGATAGAAGCCGCATCGTTGGTGGGGAAGAATATGGAGGCTGCACAGAAGGTAAAGAAAATACCAAACTGCGCTGCAGCACCGAAGATCATAAGTTTGGGATTGGAAAGCACAGGACCAAAGTCGATCATTGCACCGATACCGATGAAGAGAAGCAGGGGGAAGAGCTCATTGGCAATACCCGCATTGAACAGGGTAGCCAAGGGACCTTCAGCAGTTGCCGCATCAGCACCCGGCAGATTCACAAGAATCGTACCAAAACCGAGGGGCAGAAGCAGGGTTGGTTCCATTTGCTTTTTGATGGCAAGATATACGAGCACAGCGCCAATCAGCCACATGAGGGGGCGCTGCCAGCCAATCTCAGCAAAATTTTCAAAGAGACCTTTTAACAGGGTGATAAAATCCATGTTGAATTACTCCTTTATTTTGGCATCGGGCGGCTGCTACCGGCAGCCGCCGATTGTATTTTTTAGGGACAGGTTATAATTGTGTTTACGCCAACATCTTTGTTACCGTCGGTGAGAACAAACATATAAGTCTGACCCGATTTCAGCCCGGAAACAGTGGCTTTGGCAGAACCGTTTTGGAAGGTAACTGCCGTTTCAGAAACCAAAGAACCGTCTGCCGCTGTTACGCGCAAGGTAGCACCGGTGCCTTGATAATCGTCCGGCTTGGGAGCCACGACATTGGCAGTGGTTCCGCTAAAGGTGATTTCGTGGGTGGCTCTGGTGGTTCCGGCGCCTTCCAGAATCCACTTGCAGTTATCGGAATTTTTATCTTTGGTCAAAACATATTTAGACAAACCGCTTGCCTGGGGGTTATAGCTGAAATAGTATTCGGGATAGGCGGTCAAGCGGAAGGAAACACTGCCGTCATCGTTTGAGACAAGTGTCCAATCCTGTGTATCACCGCGATTGGGGGAATAGTTATTCATTTTAACCACAGTGCCTTCTGCAACTTCTTTTTGATAGATGTCGAGGCGGGTCTGTGTTTCATGGTCGTACAAGACAAACTTTCCGGTTTTGGGATCGGTGGTGAAATTGAACAGCATATCCATGGAACCGTCAATGGTAGTTTCTTTGAAGAGAGTTGCTCTGTAACCTAAGTATTTTCCGGTTGCCTTATTCTTCATATAGAATTTACCGTCATTTGCAAAGGTATGCAGTTCCTTGCCCAGATCAAAGAAATATTCCTTGGTACCTTTGGCTCTGGTTTCTTCATCAATGGTAATATAATTGTATTCTTCCAAAAGCGAGATTTGAGAGAGTGTTTTACCGTCGGGAGCGATCAGTTTCAAACTCTTGATATAAGAAATATTTCCTGTAATGCGCACGCCCCATAAGTAGTTTTCATAGTCGTTCTTTTCGGCGTATACACTCATATTGCCATAGCGAAGCGTGAAGAATCCTGATTCTGCTTCGGTGGGTTCCACAGCGCCGCTAAAGGAAAGCTTGTTGCGAACTCCTTCGCCCATGAATTCATCGTGCATGGATTCGGCACCGTAATGGAACAGCCAAGGACGGTGTTCTACAATATTGCCCGAAGCATCCACACGCAGAAGATCCAGTTTGAAGTTTTCTCTGGTGGTGGTGGAAACTTCTACTTCCACACGCAGACCGGGAACGCCGATCTCAATATCCTTGCGCCAGTCGGTGAAGCTGAAACGATAGATGGTGGAGGTTCTCTCTCCATTGGTGGAATTGTTTACCTTGCTGTATGCCAGCTGGAGGGCACTGGTGAATTCGGTTTTGGTGGTATTTACATTTTCGGAAATGAACATGCAGATCTGTTTGTAATCTGCATCGGCAGATGTCAGTTGACAGTCGGTTTGGGAGTTGGAAGCGGACTTAGCAGAAAAGAAGCAATTTCCGCTCGCACCGGCACCGGGCATTTGACAAGCATACAGGACAACTGCATCCTCATAGCCCTCTGCGGGAGTATCTTTGCAAATATCTGCGTAGGGTACCACTGCCCAGTGAATAAATGCATTGATTCTGTCGGCGGAAACAGGTGTCAGTTTTCCGTTGCTGTCGTAGCCGACATAACGATTGGTTATGGAATCGAGAAGTGTATAGGTTTTGTAGTTTTTGCCGTTTAGCGTAGTTTCGCCAACTGCGGTAAAGTCAAGCAAGAAATTGTTTTTAGTGTTGGTAAGTCTGATAAATTTCTGTTCTTCGGACAGAGAAAATACCAAAGAATTGATATTTTTATAGTCGTTTAAGATTTCAAATTCGCTTGTTTGATTGAAGGCGTCGTACATCATCCAAACGAAACCGTCATTTTGGTAACCGGTGCCCCAGGAGTTCATAACCTGGAATGCACCCTTTAAGGTAATACCGCCTACCTGTGCTTCTACATTATCATCGTAACCGACAATGGTAACTGCGTGGTTTCCGTCACTGCTGGGGCCGTTAGCAGCCATCGTGATGCATCCTTCGCCCTTTTTGCCGATGTCGCCGCTCTTGGAAAGAGAACCGTATTCCCAATAAGAAGACCAGCCGCAGATGACAACAGCGTTTCCATCGGTAACTGCTGCTTTGACACGGTTGAAGAGTTTCATACTTGCTTCGCTGCCTGTAGTCAAATTGCCGCTGTGGGCACCCGTGTAGTCGATTTCTTCATAGCCTGTCAGACGATAGTTGAGTGCCAGTTCGGTCAATCCCTTGCCCACATCCCAGCTGGCAGTTTCTTTGTAGGGAGCGGTGGCAGGACCGGATGTAGTGGCATCGCCCACATGGTAAAAACGGGAATGCTCTTCGGTGAGGCATCCGTGGTCTACCAAAATGTTATAAGCATATTCGGTACCTGCTGCCGCAAAGTTATAAGTAAATTTAGGGGAGAAAATATAGCGCAGTTCACCGCTGGAGGGATTCCAGCCCGAATCGGGGGCTTTGCTGTTGATATACTGAGAAACCGCGATGGTAAACTGAGCGTATGTAACCGATTCATGGGCACAGGTGCCAAGAGAACCTTGGCTGTCAATTGGGGGCAAATGAATCGATCCCTGCAGGGTGGTGGATGTGCCGAGAACGGTTACCAAGCAAGTAGCGGTAAAATCGCCTTTGGCATCTTTCACTGTTATAGTGGCAGTACCGGACTTGATAGCTACTACCGTTCCGTCGGTATCTACACCGGCAATCGCACTATCAGAGGTTTTAAAAGTTAAAACGGTACTGTCACTGGTGTACTTAGGAATGTAATTGGTGGAAAGCTTTCTTTTTTCGCCCACCGACAAAATCATATCGGTTGGCGTTACAGTCAATCCCGCTTCGGGATTGGCTTCCTCCGAGGGATCTGTTACAGCATCGCTCGGGTTATCAGCAAGATCATCTTTTTTGTTCTTTTTACCGCAGGAAATAAGCAACGACGCAAGCATTACGATAACCAAGAACAGTGATAGCAGACGTTTCATAAATTTTCTCCTTTGATTATTTTATTTGAGTATATATGTTTTGGTTTCACCGGTGAGTGAATCCGTAAACTCTTTTTCATACAGAACATTTGCATCGGCATCACACAAGGATACCTTGTGTACGGTGAGCGAGCTGCCTTTTTTGGCGGTGATCTCCATACCAAAGGTGAAGTCACCTCTGCAGCTTCCTTCCGGCAGCTGCAAAAGATCTCCAAAGGGAAGGGCAAAATATCCTTTTTCGGCTTCGCCGTTTACAATGCCTGAGAACGTGAGGTAATTTTCCTTCGCCGTATAGCGGGGATGATTCTTTCCGTAACGGAAAAGCGCCGGTAGGTGGGTCTTTTTATTACCGTCCTTATCGGTACGGGTCATAGTGACATAAAAGCCCTCTCTGTTGTCGATGGACAGTTCCAGCTTGGCGTACAAATCGGGGCGCTTTAGGACCACATGCTTTTCCCAGTTAAGGAAGGCAAACTGATCCAGTGTCCAACAACGGTTGGCATTTTCGCCTTTACCTGCGGTCGCGGAAATTTTGGTTTCGAAGCAGTCCGCCATGGATGCAATATCAAAGGATTTTGCAACGGGATAACGGGAACCGTTAAAGGTGGCAAACTGTACCTTTCTGCCGGAAGAAGCAAAACCGAGTCCTGCATCCATAAAGCGCATACCGTCTTCGGTGCAGTTACGGTCTACCGCATAGATCCAATAGCTGTTTTTAAAATCTTCCTTGTAGTATTCTGCATTGTAATTGGGCAGATTTTTCAGATCCTCGTAGGGAAGGAAGACCCAAGGACATTTGTTTTTCTGTAAAAAGATACTGCGGTTTTCTTTTTCGGGTGCATATCCGATGAACTGCTCGCTCTTTTCTTCGTACAGAGAGTAGGCGGGGTATTCTTTTCCGCCGACGGTGGCAGTACCCATTTTTTCAACGCGGATCAGCTGATTGTCACTTGTTAGCGATTCGGGGAACATTGCCATTACGGAGGGGGTCACATGCATGAAGCTGGAATACAATTCGCCGTCATTCAGAGCGCTGTATTCGGATACAGTATTGAGTGCGTCATACATCATCCAGGTATAGCCTTTGTTTTGCCAGCCGATGCCGTATGAGTTGGCTATCTGAAAAGCGCCTTTCATGGTAACGCCGCTAAAGGTACAGGTGATGTCGTCATCATATCCGACAATCGTTACCTGATGACCGCCGCCTGCATTGCCTGCTGCGGCAACTACCACAGCTTCCCCTTTGGCGGCAAGGTTGCCGCAACCTTCTACTTTATCGAAGATCCAACGGGAAGGGTATCCCCCGGTGACAACGGCATTGCCTGCAATGACTGATTTTTTAATGCGGTTCAGCAATCGAAGTCCTGCTTGGCTGGTGGTCAAGCGTTCTTTGGCAGGCCCTGTGGTAAACCAAACGCGTTCATAGCCCGAAATGCGGCGGGTCAGCGCCGTTTCCATTTCACCGGGATTGACGCACCAGGAGGCAGAGTCGGCAAGAACTTGACCGTCCTTTACCTTTTGTGATGCTCCTTTTTCGTCTTTGTGAAAAATACATTCATTCAGATTCAGCGCACCGTGGTCCTTGAGCACTTCATACACCCAAATGGTGCCGGCACCTGCAAAATTGAAGGTGGATTTGGGGGAAAAGCGATGTTCGGCATTGTCTCGAGGACAGCGATTGCATCCGCTTTCAAGGGAGTGCAAATAGCGGGAAACTGCGTTGGAGAATTGGTTGTGCGTGATGGCTTGCGATGCGCAAGAGCCAATACCGCCTTGATTGTCAATGGCGGGAAAATGCGTGGTTCCGGCAATAGATGCGTACGAGGGTAGTTTCATAATAGTCTCCATTCTGACGCATAGCGTCAGCACCAATAGTGCTATTCAATTTTTGTGCCGCCGGCGGTAAAACGGGATGGGACCCGTTTGTGAAAAACGCAGGCGTATTTCCTGAAAATTCGGACGTGAATCGATAAGCTACAGTTAGCCAAATCAATCTTTCATACTAAAGTCCGAACAGTGATGATATATGTATCACTACATACACTTATATTTTACCTTTTTTAGTGTAAAAAGTCAAGAGGGGGCAGAAAAAAGAGCAAAAAACACTATAAAAAATAGATACACATGTCAAAAACAGAAGGACAGCCCCTCTTTTTGGGAAACTGTCCTTTCAAAATGTTTATGGAAAAGGGATACGGAAAAAGCAAATTTTAAAAATACTTATATAACCAAAACGCAACTGTGTAGATCCCTGCGCAGGATAAGACGGCGGTGATCAGATAGAGGAAGAGACAGACTATTTGGGGGTCTACATAGGCGGCGGATTCCATATAGATGTACATAAAGTATATAATAAAAGCGGTATGTACCAGAAATTGCAGAAGTCCGTAGATAAAAAGCGTATATGTCAAAGGCTTTGCCCGTAGGGAGCTGTTTTCATTCCGATTGGACAGATCGCGAGTAAAGCGCAAAATATACCGATAGAGAAACGATAGGCGGATAATCGACATAAAAGTAACAGGGATTACGAAGCAATAGATGAACAGTTGGCTATACAATTTTGCTATGGCATAAGCAAATCCTTCTAATCCCGAATGCGGGTCTGCGTTTAACATTGCAGGGAGGGTGTTTATCAGATAGTCTACCATGGATAATACACCAAGAATGAGTGCTGCCGTAGAGAAGAAGATACCGAGCTTAGCGGCAAAGCGAATACCGTTGATGGTATAGCCGAGATTTTTGTTTTTGCGGGCGGATATGTATAGATGGAGTAGACGTATCGCAAATACCGTTTCGATTATGCTGAAATAAAATGCAGGCATTCGGAACAGTGCGCAAATGATTATACGCAAGAGCTGGGAAGATAACAGAAAGATCGCCGCTATGAAAAGCAGCTTTGATGACATTGCGGGAAAAGAGGAAGGCACCGCTACATCGGCAATCGAAGAATGGGCGTTAATATCTTTAGGATCGTGATGCATTTTCATGGTATCACTCCTTTCTGTATCATCATGATAACATAAAACTTGATCCGAGTTGTTAAGTATTTGTGAATTCTGCTGAAATTTATACACAACTGCGTTTGTCGTGGGACGACTGCAATATGACATGAAAAATCCGATCGGTTTTTTACCGATCGGATTTGATGCTTAGGAAAAGTATTTATGCACCCACACAGCAGACAGTATAAGGGCGGCGGCACTGCAACCTTCGTAAAGAACAGCAAGTCCGGAAAGGACAGAGATAATTGCCATCAAAATGCCGAAAACCAAAAGCCATACAAACAGCGAAGATGTGTTTTCAATGAGGGTTCCGGTTTTTAGGTACTCTTTAACCGATTGGATGAATCGGTGCGCTTTTTTGAAAAACAGGAAATAGCCGATGAACAGCAGCAAAAGGCTGATGACAATAAACACAAAGGCAAGGGAACCGGCGAGTGCAGGTGCTAAAGAGGGATCTGCCAGATCGGGGAATGCCACGGTGCTAAAGTAAAACAGAAATGCCTGAAATTCGCCAACGAATGCTTCACATGCTTCGGGGGTATTGAGCATGGTCGATAAGATTGCAAAAGCGACGCCGCCGAGCATACAAAGTATTGAGAATACAAGGCAGAGAATACGGCAGGCTTTCACCAATCCGCTCAAAAAGCTCACACTGTCGGGAGTGATTGCCATATGAGCGGGTGTGGCTTTGGCATTTGCATAGGCAGTCCACAGTCCGATGAGGCGAGGATGGGGAAAAGGGGCAGAGTGAGTCGTTGGTAGAAAAGCAGATTGATAAAAAAGGATAGCCCTGTGTATATGCTGTATAAAATGGCGATACTGCAAAACAGTTTGGAAGAAAATGCCCGTGTAATCGGATGCTCGGGCAGTGGCTGAGGGATGGCAGGGGCAAAAGGATCGGCAGGCGGCAGGGGATTGCTGTTTGCGTCCGGTGTTACAAAGGGGTCATTCGGATATAGATTGGATTCATGCATGGTCAAAAGTCTCCTTTTACATTAATCTTCATCGGGAATCTGTGAAATGATTTTTTTGTTAATGCGTCGGTACAGGATAAGCGTAGCGGTAAGGGAAGCAAATTCAGCAATGGGAAAGCTGAGCCAGATCAGTGACAAATTGCCGGAAAGAGATAGCAGAAATGCCACAGGGACCAGGACCACAAGCTGACGTGCCACCGATACGATCAGCGAGTAGGTACCTTTGCCCAGTGCTTGGAAAACCGATCCCAAAGCAATACAAATGCCGGCGAAAAGAAAGCTTAGGGAGATGGTTCTCAGTGCTGTGGCACCCATATCGAGAATGGCAGGATCGGATTCGAAAATTCCCAGCAGCTGCTTGGGAAAGATCTGCATCAAGATTAGTCCCGCGATCATAAATGCACTGACATAAATGGTTGCCAAGCGGATGGCTTTTGTCATGCGGCGGCGCTTGCCCGCGCCGTAGTTATATCCAATGATGGGAATGACGCCGTTATTCATACCGAATACGGGCATAAAGGTAATGCTTTGCAGTTTATAATATACGCCGAAAATCGTGGCACCCACACTGGAAACGCCCATAATAATGATATTCATGACATAGAACATCACCGAGCCGATGGCGACCATGACGATGGACGGAATTCCGATGCTGTAAATTTCACGGATGATGGGGAAATCGGGACGCATATTGGTAAGCTTTAACTTAATATCTTTGTTGAAAATCGCGTTTAGTACAATGCCGATGATGGCAGCTGCAAATTGACCGATGATGGTGGCGGTGGCGGCGCCTGCCGCACCCATGCCAAAGCCATGGATGGTAATACTGCCAAGGGAAAATTCTTCAAAAATAAAGATGGGGTCTAGAATGATATTGATGACAGCGCCGAGCCCTTGGGTAAACAGAGTGAAGATGGTGCGTCCGGTTGCCTGCATTAAGCGTTCAAACATGATCTGCAGGAATACACCCAAAGAACCGATGCAGCAAATGCGTAAATAGTCGTTTCCGTATTGGCGGACCAAATTCAGATCCAGTTTATCATCCAGCGTTGCGGTGCTGAGGATACCTTTGAAATAGAGATCGGTGCCGAAAAGGCCAAACAGTAAAATCAGTAAGAACCCGAAAAGGGCAAGTAATACGCCGTTTGCGGCAATGCGGTTTGCTTTTTGACGGTCGTTTTGTCCCAGTGCGCGGGAGAGCAGTGCGTTTACACCCACCCCCGTACCGGTGGCAATACCGATCATGAGATTTTGCGCGGAAAATGCCTGGCTGATGGCGGTCAAGGCTTCTCGGCTGGTTTTTGCAACAAAGAAGCTGTCCACGTTGTTATAAAGTGCTTGTACCAGCATGGATACAATAATGGGCAAAGACATGGTGACCAGTAAACGATGTACCGGCATTGTACCCATTTTATTTTCTTTCATATCTGCCTCCGTCGTATTTTTATCCTAACTATCCTATTCTATCAGCAAAAAGAAGGAATTGCAATGCTTTTTACGAAAAAAAGCATTTTTTGTTGTATAGAATCTATTGATTAAGCGAAGTACGCATTTTTTCATTGTTTTTCTGAAAGATGCATAGGTGTTCTTGACAAATCTGAGCAGATAGGGTAAAATACAATGTTGAGATCAGAAAAGACAAAAGAGGTAGGCATATGGATTGGGGATTTTTTACCTTTAGTGCGCTTTTGGGTGTGGGATTGGCAATGGATGCTTTTTCGGTTTCGTTGGCAAACGGTTTGCATGAACCCTGCATGAAAAAACGAAAGATGGTTGCTATTGCGGGTGTGTTTGCTTTTTTTCAAGCGCTGATGCCCATGTTGGGATGGATATGTGTGCATATGTTTTTGCGTTATTTCAACGCTTTCTCCGGTTATATTCCCTGGATTGCGCTCATTTTGCTCGGCTATATCGGCGGTAAAATGCTGTACGACGGCATTCGCGGCGAGGAAGATTGCGAAAAAAAACAAAAAATGGGGCTTGGCATGCTGATGGTACAAGGTATTGCCACTTCGATAGACGCATTGTCGGTTGGTTTTACGATATCAGAATACGGAGCCATGGATGCACTCATTTGTATTTTGGTCATCGGTGCTGTGACCTTTGCGGTATGTTTGGCGGGCGTTGCCATCGGAAAGACCTTTGGAACCCGCCTTGCCGGGAAGGCTTCGGTGTTGGGCGGGGCAATTCTCATTGCCATTGGACTGTATATTTTCATTGGCGGCATTTTATAAAATGAAAAAAGACGGATTCGAAAACCCGTCTTTTTTGTTTGGTTCATTATTTCTTGTCGATGTTGATCTTGTTCAGAAGCTTAGCAGCGAATTCACGTCCGCCAAGACCGAAAGCAAGAGCAGCGGCAACACCGGCTGCACCCAGGATAACGGTGAATGCGGTGTTAACCAGAGTGGAAGCGATGCCCAGCTGAGAAAGAATGAAGAAAGCAGCTACGGTTACGATAGCAACCTTGGTAGCGGTAGCGCCCATACGGCACTTGTCGCCCAGCTTGTTTTCAACGATGCGGTAGCCAACGAAAGCGGCAACAGCAACGATCATAGCAGCCAAAACATTGGGCAGGTAAGCAATGATGGCGGTGCCGACATTGCTCAGAACACCCAGGTTCAGAGAGGACAGCGCCTGTACTACGAACAGAACGATGATGAGATACTTAACTACCTCAGTGATGATTCTGGTCATAGCGATCGGCTTCTTACCGCCGATGATAGCGTTAACTTTTCCGTCCAGGTTAGCAGCAACCAGAACAGCGCTCAGCAGTGCGCATGCAAGGCTTGCAAGGAAGATACCTACAGCAACCAGCACCAGAGCCAGTACGATGGAGGGAACTGCAGCAAACATAGCATTCAGCATGCCGATTGCGGGAACGGAGATTGCTTCAATGCCCAGAACGGACAGTGCAGCGATGATTACGGGGATCAGGATCAGGATGAACGCGATATAGGACAGCAGAGCAGAGAAGGTGATGGAAGTGGGAGTGCCTGCGGTTTCCTGAATCTTGTTCAGCTTGGTGCGAGCCAAGAGAGCACCGAGAATCTGACGGATAGCATCAGCAATGATGGTGCCGATGAAGAGGATGATGCCTGCTGCGATGATGTTGGGAATGCAGCCGATCATGGTATCTACCATATTGGTGATAGGACCGGTTACGGAGCCCAGGCTCATTTTAGTCAGAGCAGCGGGGAGGAAGAGCAGGAATACGATGACGAAGGTCAGCTTACCGATGAGCTGTACGGTGGAGCCGATGGTGTCATAGCTGATGCCTGCTTTGTTGAGTTTTGCACCCAGCTTGGTCTTGTTGAGGATGCTGACTACAACGATTTTTGCGATCAATGCAATAAGAAATGCACCGATCAGGATGAGAAGACCGGTTACAAACGGATTGTCAACAAACCAGTTTGTAAACTTTTCCCAGAAGGAAGGTTCTTGTACTGTTTGAGGCATAGTAATTTCTCCTTTTTATAAAAATTTTTTTGGGAACCAATTTCAGTATATCACAGACAGCAAAGAGTTTGCAATACTGTGATATATTATTACACACTTCTTTGTAAAAATATGTAATAATAAAACAACGGACACCAAATGCCCGTTGTTTTTTTAATTATTCGGCAGCGTAAACGCTAACGCGCTTTCTGCCTTCGGGCAAGTGTTCGAATTTAACTCTGCCGTTGATCAGGGCGAAGAGAGTATCATCGGAACCGCGACCTACATTAACACCGGGTTTAATGTGGGTGCCTCTTTGTCTAACGATGATATTGCCTGCGAGTACTGCCTGGCCGTCTGCTTTTTTAACGCCAAGACGCTTGGACTCGCTATCACGGCCGTTCTTGGTAGAACCTACACCTTTTTTGTGTGCAAAGAACTGCAAACTGATGCGAAGCATGTTTAGTTACCTCCGTTTTCAAAATTTAACTCGGCTTTACTGCTCTATTTCGTCCACTTCCAAGAAATCGTAGTATTCTTCGGTGAGATCATTGAGCTGATAGAAGTATGCGGCAAACAGTCCGCTCACAGCAAACTGTTTTTTTTCATCATCTGAATATTCGGGAAGAGCAGACATACATTTTACTGTAATATCGGTAGTTTCTTCATCGATGGTGTACTCAATGTCCGATGCATATGAGATTTCTACGGTATTGATAATGAGCATTGTCATTGCTGACAGGGCGGAACAAAGAATATCGTCGCCCGATTCACCGTATCCGGTGTGACCGGTCTCACGAAAGCCGTAGTAGACTCCGTTCCGCTTGAAGAATGTGACCTTGGTCATGGATCTTAACCTACGATGGTCTGGATCTGAACCTTGGTATAAGGCTGACGGTGGCCGATCTTCTTCTTTTCGTTCTTCTTAGCCTTGTACTTGAGAACGTAGATCTTCTTGCCCTTGCCGTTCTTAACGACATTGGCAGTAACGGTGGCACCTGCAACAGTAGGAGTGCCAACCTTCAGTCCGTCATTGCCGGAAACAGCAATAACCTGGTCGAAGGTAACGGTAGTTCCTTCTTCAGCTGCCAGCTTCTCAACAAAAATGATATCGCCTTCGCTTACTTTGTACTGCTTTCCGCCTGTAACGATGATTGCGTACACGAAAAGCACCTCTCTTTCTGATAGAAACCTTTGGTTTCAGACTCGCTAAGGCAGGCGACGCATATCAAATACGCATACTTTTTAACCTACCATTATGCGGCGTTTTATTATAACAAATTGTTTTTTGTTTGTCAAGCGTTTTTTGGAAAAATGTTGGATGAAAATGAAAGATATTTGCAGCGCAAGGTATATAAAATCCCCAGGTTGGAAGCCTTGGGGATCTTAATCGCGATAATTACAGTTCCTCTTTTGCCGCAAGCAGGGTGTTCTTTAAAAGCATGGTAATGGTCATGGGGCCAACGCCTCCAGGAACTGGGGTGATAGCTGAAACCTTATCTATGACTGCGTCGTAGTCCACATCGCCGCAGATCTTTCCGTCGGGCAGGCGGTTAATACCCACGTCGATGACGCAAGCGCCTTCTTTCACCATATCAGCCCCCACAAACTTAGGCTTGCCGATGGCGGCTACCAGAATGTCGGCGCGGCGGCAGACATCTTTTAAGTCCTTGGTGCGGGAATGGCAGGTGGTCACAGTACCGTTTGCCTGAAGCAGCAGCATGGAAATGGGCTTGCCCACAATGTTGCTTCTGCCCAGTACCACGCATTCCTTGCCCGATACTTCGATGTTATAGCGCTTGAGCAGTTCCATGCAGCCTGCCGGCGTGCAGGGAGAAAGGGTGTAGTTGCCGATGGAAAGAAGCCCCACATTGTAGGGGTGGAACACATCCACGTCTTTTTTGGGATCAATGCGGTAGATCACTTTCTTTTCGTCCAGATGCTTGGGAAGGGGGAGCTGAACCAGAATGCCGTGGATTTCGGGATCGGCGTTGAGGGTATCCACCAAAGAGAGCAGTTCTTCCTCGGTGGTTTCCTCGGGCATTTCGTACACTCTGGAAAGCATGCCCACCTCTTCGCAGGCGCGGTGCTTATTGCGCACGTAGATCTTGGAGGCGGGATCGCTTCCTACGATCACCACGGCAAGACCGGGGGTAAGTCCCTGCTTGTCTTTTAGAATTTCCACTTCTTTTTTGAGTTCCGCACGGATTGCGGCGGAGGTTTCTTTTCCGCTTATAATAATTGCCATTTGTCATTCTCCTTTTGGTTTAATGATATTGGAATTTTCTTCGTTTACGGTTGTACTGTCATTGGTTTGATTGGATGCAGGTGCGGCGACTTTGGCATAATTTTTGGCTTCGGGATAATAGTAGTCGCTATGCTTGCCGAGGATATGCGGTTTTATTGAGAAGAAGATGATCAAAGCGGCTGCCGCAAAAAAGAGGATGAATCCAAGCAGCGAGGAGACGCGTATATCGGTATTTCCGATATACAGAGAATCCTGTCTGAGTGTTTCAATAAATCCTCTGCCAAGACCATACCATGCGATATAAGAAAGCACGATCTGTCCATCAAAACGCTTCTTCTTCCAAAAAATGTTGATGAGTATAAAGCCGAGCAGATTCCAGAGCGATTCATACAGAAAGGTGGGATGTACCAAGGTTTGCACATGACCGGATATGTGCGAAAGCCCCATGCGGAAAAGGGAGGAGGTTTCTGCGCCAAAGGCTTCTCCGTTTGTGAAGTTTCCCCATCTGCCGATCAGTTGACCCAGCATGACAGCCGGACCTACTGCGTCACACAATGTGAGAACACGGATCTTTTTGATGCGGAAAATGGTATATGATGCAATGGCACCGCCGATAATGGCACCGTAAATAGCAAGTCCGCCGTCCCAAATGGCGATGACATCTATGAATGAATCATAACTGCCGCTTCTGTCAAAGATCACGTAATACAGACGGGCACAGAGAATGGCTGTGGGGACGATTACAAGGGCACAGTCGATTAAATCGTCTGTGATCATTTTCTTTTGATGGGCAGTGCGGTACCAGACATAAAAGAATGCCGCCATAATACCAAGGGTGATGATAATTCCGTACCAACGCACCTCTCTGCCAAAGAGGGTGAAGGCAACCGGGTCTACGGCAAATTCACCGATACCAAGACCGGGGAAGGAAATATAGTTTGTGGTTCCGTTGGGATAAAAAGTCACGTGGATTCCTCGCTTTCGCTTTCGGGATACAGCGACACAAATGCCGCGTGTTCAGGCTTGAAAATACTGTCAAAAAGAGCTTTGCATTCGCTGTCGGTGATATCTAAGATCAGATCACCGTAGCTAAGCATGTCCTGCTCTTCAAAGACATAGGTTAAGATCTCATTTGCGATGGATTCGGTGCGGTCAAAGGTGGAAAGGAACTGGGAATAGACAATGCGTCTGCCCCCTTCCAAACGAATGGGATCGATCCCTTTTGCTCCGATTTCAGCAAGGTATCCATACAGTTTTTCCTTGACTTTTTCGGGCGCGGGGCTTTCTCCGGTTAAGAGCAAATAAGAGTAATTTTGATTATGGTCAAATTCAAAATCCAGTGCGCCTGTAATGTCGCCGTCTTTGTAGAGCTGATAGGCAAATTCTGCGCTCCCGCCGAAAAGGGCTTCAAACAGAATTGCCATGGCGGCGTACTTACGCAGCCGTTTGACAGGATCCTTCGATATATCGGTATCCTTAAAGCCGGCGGCAAATAAAGGCAGGGCAACATCTGCTTTGATCTTCATTTCAGGGCATACCACCTGCCTTCCTTCGCTTCGGCGCAAAACAGAAGGGGGGGGAAGCGGGGAGGGAGCGGTGCCCAGTATGCGGTCTAAAATGGGAAAAACGGAATCGATATTCAGATTGCCGCACAGGCAAAGCGCCATGTTCTCGGGGCGGTAGAAAGCACTGTAACAGTTCTGCAACAACTCGGGTGTTATTTCGGAAATGCTTTCCTCTGTACCGCAAATGGAGACGCCGAGCTCTATTTCGCTGTACATGCACCGCATGAGCGAAAAATACAGGGTATCAAAAGGATCGTCCTCGTACATGCGGATCTCTTCCGCAATGATGCCTTGCTCTTTTTTTACATTTTCTCTTGTAAAATAAGGGGTAAAACAGCTTTTTAACAGGATCTCCAGCGATTCTTCAAAATGCTCTGAACAGGAAAACAGATAGGCGGTTCGTGTAAAAGTAGTATATGCGTTGGCGTCTGCCCCCGTGCGGGAAAATTTTACAAAGGTGTCCTCGCCGTCCGGGTTTTCAAACATTTTATGCTCTAAAAAATGGGCAATGCCTTTTGGGGGACGGTATTCTTTGCCCGCAAACACAAAATGATTGTCAAGCGAGCCGTAACGCACGCCAAGCAGAGCGTAGTTGACCGAGAAGTCTTTGGGAATGAAATAGACGGGCAGTCCCGAACTGTGCACTGTGTAAATACATTCTTCGCCCAAAAGCGATCGGATGTTAGGTTTCGTTGTCTTCGAGTCCATCATCGTTATCCCCCTTTCCAGGCTCCGGCTTCAGATAGTATACCGTGTCAAGGCTGAGCCGCTTTGCCGCTAATATAATATCTTCTTTTGTGACTTTGCGCAGTTCCAAAAGATAGGTTTCGGGGTCGGTCTGTACGCCTGTGAGAATGCGGCGCACCAGGTAGCTTTCAAGCGTTGAGCGGCTGTCTCGAATACCAAGCAGTGCACTTTCAATGGTATGCAGTGCGGCGGACATATCGGCATCGGTAAAGCTGCCGTTTTGCATGGCGTGCACCTGCTTGAGGATGGCTTTTTCTGCTTTTTTACGGTTTTCATCCCGAATGCCTGCAGAGATAAGCAGGATACCTTTGAGTGAGTCGGGACTGCAGGTGCAGTAGTAGCAAAGGCTTTCCTTTTCTCTGACATTGGTAAAAAGTAAAGAAATCGGTGAACCGCCCAGTATTTCGTTCATCAAAGCAAAGGCGGGAAAATCCTTGTCGGAAAGTACTGTTCCCGTGCGAAACCCAAGACACAGCCGCCCTTGCTTGCAGGGCAGGGTTTCTTCCACACGGTGCTGTGACCGGGCAGTGCGGATGACAAGGGAGCCTTTGACGCTCTTTTTGGGGCAAAAGAGGGTTGACAGGCGAAGCGACAGCTTGCTGTATAGCAGGTCGGGATCGGTTCTGCCGATATAAAAGATCTCAATGGGGAAATCCGAGAGCATTTCTTGATAGTAATCGAACAGCGATTGGGCGGTGATTGCCGTTACCTGTTCGACAGTTCCCTCCGGCAAAGTGCCATAGGCTTCGCCGCGGCAAAGCTCTTCGGTGGCACGGCGGGCGGCGTATTTTCCCTTGGCGTTTTTGATGGCGGCAAGGCGCTGGCAAAGCTTTTCTTTCTCGCTTTCGATGTATTCCTTGGAAAAAACGCCGTTTTCGGTTTTGGGATTCAAAAGGATATCAAAAAAGATATCTAAGGTCTTATCTTCAACGCAGTCACTACCCGGAATAAAACGGTCGTCGGGATAGCAGGCGGAAAAACCGATGGCGCGCGTTTCGCCCAAACGTCCTGTACCGCTGTCAAGCGTTCCGTCCCAAACCTGTTCCAGGGCACGGTTGATGGCGCCCAGATCGGGATAGTTTTGACTGCCTCTGCCAAGCACCATGGGAAGCAGATGGGAAGGGGCGGCATTTTCGCTTGTCATGTCGGTAAAGAAGGAAAATGATATATAATTTGTTTTGAATCGGGAATCGGGCAGGATATTCAAATGGATTCCCGGATACAGTTCTTTACGGATCAAGTGCAAGGTGTTTCTCCTTTATTTGGTTCTTATATCCATTCTACACCAAATACGTTCTTTTTGCAAGGTTTTTTGAATTATTTTTTGAAAAGGTAAGTAAACGGGCGGCTTTGGGGTGCCGCCCAACATAGGATGCTAAAAATCATAGAGGAGATGAGGATGAAAAGGAAACTTCGATGGGTTGGTCACAGCCGTTTTCCCGTTGCAGGGTGCGTGAGATCATTGTTCCGTCCTGCTCGATCTTAAGAGTGACCGATGGCAGTGCGGAAGGCAGACGGGGGCAAAGGGTTATTTTTCCCGCAATGCACCGATATCCCAGCATGCCTTTGAGTACGGCTGTATAAAACCATCCCGCAGCCCCTGTATATTGGCTCCAGCCGCCTCTGCCCGCTTGGGGACCTGCATAAATATCGCCTGCCAGCGCATAGGGTTCCAAGCGGTATTTCGCTGAGAGAGAGGGGATCAGACAGCGGGCGGCGGGATTGCTTCCGCAAAGAACCGTATATCCTTCGTCTGCCATGCCGATTGCAAAGAATCCAAGAGCACCCCACATGGCGCCGTGGGTATATTGTCCGCCGTTCTCCCGAATGCCCGGCAAATATCCGCGGATATATCCCGGATTTGGGGTGCTTACATCAAAAGCAGGCGTGAAAAGCTTCAGGATGCGCGCTTCTTTATCATACAGATACCGCTTCGCTGTAGCAAGGGCAATATGACTGCGGCGGTCATGGGGAAACAGAAACGCGGAAAATGCCTGCGGAAGAATATCAATTTTGCATTCTGCATTGTTCTCTGATCCAAGAGGACTTCCGTCATCGAAATAACCGCGCAGAAACCGATCGTTTTCAAAGCAGTCCAAAAGGATCTTTCGCATTTGTTTTGCCTGTGCCGTATAGCGTTTTCGGTCTTGCTCCGAAAGGGGGCAGACTGCGCAGAAACGTTCCAATACCAAAACCAAAAACATACCGAGCCATACACTTTCGCCTTTTCCTTCCTTGCCCACTGCATTCATGCCATCATTCCAATCACCGCTGCCGAATAGCGGCAGTCCGTGCGCTCCCTTTCTTTGCAGTACAAGATCCATTGCCCTGAGGCAGTGCAGTTTTAAGCTTTCTCGATGTGCGGTGATACTTGGTTTTTCATACCGTTCCTCTTCTTCCTGCCGAAGGGGCGGGGAGGAAAGGTAGGGCAGTTTTCGGTCAAGAATTTGAAGATTCCCTGTGTGGCTGACATATTCCGATACTGCGTAGGGGAGCCACAGCAGATCGTCCGAACAGCGGGTACGCATACCGTGGGGTCCGTCGATGCTTTCGTGCCACCAGTGTTGAACATCTCCCTCGGCGTACTGCCGCGTGGCACAGCGTAAAATCTGCCTTGCCGCAAGATCGGGATCGATGGGAAGCATATTTACGCAGTCCTGCAATTGGTCACGAAAACCGTAAGCGCCGCCCGACTGGTAAAAACCTGTGCGCGCAAAGATGCGGGAGGTCAGGGTCTGGTAAGGAATATATTCATTGAACATCAGATCAAGCGCAGGTGAGACGGTGGCAAGTTTCCATTTGCCAAGCAGTTTTTGATAGCCTTCTTTGTAGTTTTCCAGTGCCAAAAGGGCATTTTCAGGGGTGGACAGCTTTTCTCGGGGCACATAATAGGAGCGGTCGTTTCGGTAGTTGATGACCCCCAGCAGGAAATGGCAAACTTTTGTTTCGCCCGGTTTTATTTCGCTTGGCAAATGCAGAGAGCTTTGATATATTCCGAATTCCTCCCTTGCAAAAAGGGTATCCAAACTGCGGTAAAATACGGTATCTTCCTCTGTTTTTTTTCGAATACAGCGGCTTTTGCCCAAATCCGGTTTGATTTGATAGGAAAAGAGGGGAAAAATACTGTTTTCTCCTGTGTTGGATAGGGTTAAAACAAGGATTTTCACAGGAAACTTAGCATCGCATCCGACCTTTAATTCGTATTGAATGTCATTTGCATTTCCTGTATAGACAGCACAGGCGGGGGTGAAATCCACGGTGTGGGCGGCGGCGCAAAGATCAAAGGTCAGATCGTTTACTTTCATAAGCAGTTTTTCTGCGTCCAGATCCAGCAAGGGATCAGGGGTGCGGCGCGTGAGGGAAAATTCGGAAGCGTTTCTGAAATAAGTCACGCCTAAACTGTTGTGCGTTAAAAGCGTTCCGAATTGATGCGAGCAGTAAATGCGGCTTTGGGGCAGAGAACAGCGCTGTTTATTGACACGGTATCCTTTTTCGGTAAAACTGCCGCTTGCCAGTGACAGTAAGGAATGTTTGGCTTCTTTGGTTGGAATGGAGGGCTTTTGGATGATGGGCATTTCATTTTTCCGCGGATGGTTTTTGAAGTGGGAGCTGACGGCTTTTTCAAAGACCGTATCTCGATCCAACTTTAGAAAAATGGGGCAGCGATATTCTGCGGCGTTTTGGGTGTCCCTGTCGGTGAGAAGGTGAACGCCGCCCTTTCTGCCAAAAACACCCTCTCCCACCGTTTCGGTGACAAGCGAAGTAAGGAAGGAACGGCCGGGGCAGGCATACTGTTCGGTTTCTTCATAGAACAAAAGCAGATCGAAGCGGATGTTGCCATAGCTCAGATACTTTTGTGTGCGCAAAAAGCCGGAAAGGATGCGTTTCACATTGTCGCAAAGCGGGTCTTTGGGGAATAAGAGAGCTATCATGGGAAGGTCTGCAGAAATACCGTGGCGCCAAAACAGGTCGCTGCAGGTGGATACAAGGCGATCGGGTTCTTTTGTTGTGCTGTATAAAAGGGATGAGAGAATAAGCTGTTCATAGCGGATCAGCGAAAGATCGTAGCCGGATGACAAAAGACGGTTTTTGGTGCGCTCGGTATAGCTTTTGCTGATCAGAGCGCCCAGGGTCGTTTTCCTTTGTTGGCGCAGGGTACGGATGGATTTCAGAAGGAAATCGATGTCTTCTCCGGCTGAAAATAGAAATTCCACCGCAAATTTGCCTGATGGGCACTCGGAGGGGCGCCGAAGGGCAAAAAAGGGCATGATGCATTGACCGTCTTTGTTGTCAAAACTGCGTTCAAACAGACCATGAATATCTTCTTCGCCGTACATAGGAGGCAGAGCGGCATCCCGTCTTGCAATGAAATCAAAGCCGCCGCCTTCCAAAGTGATCAGAAAATAAAAGGGCTTTTCGTTTTCTTTTTTAGGTCTGCGTCTAAAAACCAGCGCATGATCCTGCGCCAGATATTGGCACTGCACAAACAAACCCGTATAGTTCGGATGTCCTTCCCAGTCGGCAGTACGGGATAGGATCACCTCCGAAAGCAGCATCGGTTCGGCACTTTGAAAATCTCCTTCCATGGATAACTGCATAGAGATCAGCGGCAGATCGCCTGAAGCGGTGAAAGCGGTTTGATAGGAGATACCGTCACGCTTGGCGGCGTATACAAGGGCATCTTCATATCTGCCGAATTTACCGCCGGGGCAGTTGAGGGCATCCAGTATGCCGTGATCGGTTTTTACAAGCAGGCGAATGCCCCTTTGAGACATTTTGCTGTCAAAAAAGGGATAGGTCAGCGCGTTGTTTTCCGCCATGAGAGAAAGACCGCCGTCGGCACTTGCCAATAGTGTCATGTTGTGGGCAAAGAGCGATGCTGTGCGGGGCAGTGCTGTATCCTGCTGTTTGGTAAAATCCTCGGGCATCAGAACTCTTTTTCCATGGGAAGGGGGAGTAGGGCGGCGGCGCAGTTTGCGGGCAATGGGCGTGTTGACAGGAATGCGTTCCATGAGCAGTTCATCTGCTGCATCGGTTTCATTTTCGCGCATAAAACGCTTCACAAACAGATCGTCCTTTACGGCATTGGCACAGGCAATAATGGTCATGCCCACATGATGTGCCATGTAACTGCGCACCACACCATGCCCTTTGCCCACGCGGGAGGGGGTGTAATCGATGGCTTCATAAAAGCCGTAAGGACCGTACATATCTTCGCTCTGCATTCTTTTTAAATTTTTTAAAGGCAGATCTATCGACATGGGAAGGGTTAAAAAGCAGGCATAGGGTGCTAAAACATCGTTTTGCAAACTGTGCGGATCCAGCGCAAGGGTATGGGCGCCGAAGGCTTTGTACTGGTAGTTCATATCATTGTCAAAGGCGTAGTATCCCGATTCGGATCTGCCCCAAAGTCCGTTATGGTCATCGTGTACCTGTTCAAAAAGGGCGTATCCGAGACATTCATAGGAAAGAGAGTTGCGGGGCGCGGGCAGCAACAGTCTTGGCATAAAGTATTCAAAGCTGGTGCCCGACCAGCTTGCCATTCCCATATGCCCTTCGCTTTTGATCAGCGGCCGCCCCAGATACTGCCAGTGTTCCTTTTCCACGATCCCTTTGGCAATCAGATAATAGGAGGTGGTACGCGATTCACTCATATACAGATCGTAACAGTTCTCCGAAGCGGTTTCGTTTACGGGGTCATATCCGATACAGAAAAGATGACGGTTTTTGTTATAAAGAAAGGTAAAGTCACAATTGGCGATCAGATTTTTGATTTCGGGCAAAAGCGCATACAGACGGGGCTCGATATGAACATATTCCAAAAGTCCTTGTTGCAGTGTTGACAGTGCTGTAATAAAGTTTCCGCTGTCCACTGTTGATATATATGGCATACCGATAACGTCCAGCGTTTTGGTGCTGTACCAGTTATAAAGGTGTCCTTTGTATTTAGGCAGATCTGTGAGGGTAAAAAGTGTTTTGGAAAGACGCATATACAGTTCATCGGGCGTAATAAAGTCAAGGTCGACAGCGGCAAGGCAAGAGAGAAGGTACATGGCGATATTGGTGGGAGAGGTGCGCTCGGCAAGGACTGCCACCGGCGAAAACTGATAATTATCAGGGGGCAGATGATGAGTCGCTTCGGTGACAAAGGCAGTGTAATAACCAAAAGTATCTTTTGCGTAGGAAATCAGCTGTTGTTTATCTGACTGGCTGATCTGCTTTCTCTCTTTGAAGGGGCGGGAGATCAGATAGCCGACAAAGGGAAAGAGAAAAGTGAGCACACCGAAAAGCGTGAGCAATCCACCGGGGGCAAACACAATAAACAGTATGCCGATGACAATGCTTTTCCACATGCCGGTCATATAAGCGGCAAGACTGTTTTTGGTGCCGCGTTCCATGTGATCGGCGGTGACCCACTGTAATAGGTGCTTTTTGGTCACAGTCATGCGAAATGTTGAACGTAAAACAGCATCCAAATGCAGGCAGGCAGTTTCTGTAAGCCCTGCCAGGTTGTAAAGCATATCTAAAAATGCCTGCCAAATACCTTGTACTACTGCGGAATAAAAGCGCCGCCCGGCGTTGCGAACCGAAAACAGCAGTGTTTTGATAAACGGAATGAGTAAGTGCAGTATGGCAAAAAGAAAGGTAAAATAAGCTTGAAAAGGCGGCAAAAACAGTGCTGAGACAATGGCGGCAAAGCAAAAAACAGGGCGTAAGAGTACCAAGATATTGCGCCAGATCATGAGCCGCGCCGGCAGGTCAATATTATTTTGAATGCGCTTTCCGCTTGCGTTTACATGATACCGAAAAGAAAAGGGGAGGGACTGCAGGTCACCGCGCATCCAGCGGTGCTGCCGCTTGTAAAAGGCAAGCGGCCCTTGGGGAACCGAGTCGGTGAAGGTCTTGGCAGTCAGAGCACCGCAGCGAAGGCGGGTGCTTTCCAGTAAATCGTGGCTGAGTATCCTTTCATCGGGGTAGGCGTTGTCAAGGGTTTCTAAGAATGCATCGATATCGAAAATACCCTTGCCGCAAAAGCCGCTCTTGCCGAAAGTGTTTTGGTCAAAATCTCCTGCCGCTCCTTCATAGCTGTCTTTGCCGCCGCTGCCTGTTTGTAACACCGAAAAAAGACTCTTGCCTGCGGAGATCAAAGAAGCTGTCATGCGGGGCTGGAGAACGCCGTATCCCGAAACTACAATACCGTTTTTGATCTTTGGTCTGTTTTCGGGATGCAGCATGGTGTGCACCAGTTCGCTTACCGATCCCATGGATAATTCGGTGTCGGCATCCAGCGTGATGATATAGCGAAACCGTGTCAGATCTGGCTGACTGTCGCTCATATAAAGAAAGCTATGGCTTTTTCCACGGGCGGCACGGCATAGCTCTAAGATCGCTCCCCGCTTGCGTTCCCATCCCATATAGCTTCCTTCGGAAAACGATTTTTGGCGGCTTCTGATGAAAAGGCAGAAATGATCGCCGCATTCTGCTTGGAGATGTTTTAATTGGTCTTTGGCATTTTGGAGAATCTTTGCATCCTTGCTGTCTTCGGCAGAGCTGCTTTCGGGCAGATCGGCAAGGATACCGAAACGTATATTTTTTCCTTTGTTTCGAAAGTAATACTTGCGTAAACGTGAAAACAACTCGTTATCCCCCTCTTTGCCCGAAAAAAGAGCGGTGATGATCACCAAAACGGTGGCACTTTCGGGAATCGGACCCGCTTTTAAGGAATAGACGGGGATGGGAGGGAATATACGCAGTAATAAGCTTTGGGTGATATACAGAGAAAGAGCAAAGCAGGGCAGCAGGAGAAGAATGCCCTGCCATATACCGCACAGTATCCATGCGGCGGCAAAGAGCAGAATACCAAGGAAGAAAAAGAAGCAAAGAGCAATGCGGCAGCGCAGGGCAGTATTGGGAGTTGGCTTTTCCTTGGTGTACTGTCCTACGGCATCCCTTTCCGAAAGCCCTCTTTGTTTGGCAAAGCGAAGCACCTCTTGCCGTACAGCCAAGCGGGAATGGTCATCCAGTTTTCGGTATTGATGGGGGTTGTGCTGTAGGAGTGCTTGATGCAATACAGAAAGCTCTTCGTACAGCTTTTTCAGATCGAGCAAGGAAAGGGCACGGAAAACCTTTTCAGAAAAGGCAAAGTGCTCTTTTCGTTCCGTAGTGTCCTTTTCTTCTACGATATAATGTAGCAGGGAAAGCGTGATGGCATCCCCCAGAGCTGAAAAATCTTTTTCGCTGTAGGCATGGCGGTTGTTTTCCAAAGTCAGGATTTGGGTTAGATCAATTGACAAATTTGTATCTGCTTTACACAAGGCATTTCCGATGCGTTGTTGAAGAGCCCTTCCTTTGCGGCTTTTTAAGTATTGATTCTTGTGTGCCGAGGCAAAATTCATTTCCCACAGATACAGCCCGTCGTGATTTGCAAATTCCTTTTGCAGGCGGTGCAATGCGCGTTTATCCTTCATGTCCTTCTCCTGTTTGTAACAAATATTTTCCTTTTTATTCTTCTCACATTTGGAAAATTTATGCTACATATTCCAATGTTTTGGAATATACCGCCAAATCTCACGGTTGACAGAGGGAACTGTTTATGATACAATGATTTCAATTGTTAACTTAGAAGAGGATTTGAATGATAGTACTTGGTTGTGACGGCATCGGCTGGGCGTACGGCACCGATGTGATTATAGAAGATATAACATTCAGCGTTGAAAAGGGAGACCGATTGGGGATAGTGGGAGTCAACGGCGCGGGCAAATCCACGCTGTTAAAGATCATCGACGGCAGGATGCAGGCAAGCGCGGGACAGGTATTTGTTGCAAAAGATGCCACCCTTTCCATGCTGGAGCAGAATGCAGCCGCTGAGGGCGGGGGAAGCGTCAGCGAATCCATGCTTGCTTGCTACACAGCTTTGATCCGCACGGAGAAACGGCTGGAAGAACTGCAAAAGGAAATGGAAAAGGGCACCGAATGGGCGGCGAGGGAATATACCTCCCTGCTGGAGCGTTTTACCAAAGAGGGAGGATTTGAATTCAGAGGCAGATGCAAGAGCATTTTGCGTTCGCTTGGGTTTCCCGACAATATGCATGACCTATCGGTAGAGTGCCTTTCGGGAGGACAAAAAACAAGACTTGCGTTGGCGCGGGTATTGTATGCCCGCCCCGATATTCTCATTTTGGACGAGCCCACCAACCATTTGGATACCGATACATTGTTTTGGCTGGAGGATCATCTTTCCCAATATCCGGGCACTGTTATTACCGTGTCTCACGACCGTTATTTTCTGGACCGCGTGACAAATAAGATCTTGGATATTGAAAATAAGCACGGAAAACTGTATAACGGAAATTATTCTGTTTTTACCGAAAAGAAGAAGAAGGACAGAGAAGTGCAGGAAAAGCACTACCGCAATCAGCAAAAGGAAATTGCCAGAATAGAGGCTTATATTGAGCAGCAGCGCCGTTGGAACAGGGAGCGCAACATCATTGCCGCCGAATCCAGACAAAAGATGCTTGATAAAATGGAACGGGTGGATCGGCCCGAAAACGCGCCTCGCACCGCCTCTCTTTCCTTTCATCGCGGCATTGAAAGCGGCAATGAGGTGCTGACTATACGGGATCTTTGCAAGTCCTACGGCGAAAAAACGCTTTTTTCGGATCTTTCTGCCCTTGTGCGCAAAAAAGACCGTTTGTTTATTCTGGGGCCCAATGGGTGCGGAAAATCCACCCTGCTGAAGATCCTTACAGGCACTCTTTTGCAGGATAGCGGTAAATATGAATTCGGATACAATGTGACCCTTGGATATTATGATCAGGAAAACCAAAAGCTGAATGCCTCAGATACCGTGCTTGACAGTTTGTGGGACACCTATTCCCATATGACCATGACCGAGATCCGCACAGCCCTTGCAGTGTTCGGGTTTTCGGGAGATGATGTGGGCAAGACTGTTTCGGTGCTTTCGGGCGGGGAACGGGCAAGACTGACCCTTTGCCGTCTGTCGCTTTCGGAATGCAATCTGCTGATTCTTGACGAGCCCACCAACCACCTGGATATTCCCACAAGAGAAGTGTTGGAGGATGCACTTGAAAAGTATGACGGCACTATGATCGTGGTTTCACATGACCGTTATCTCGTGAAAAAGCTGGCTACCCGTATTTTGGATTTTCATTATCCGAAAAACGGCGCTCCCCTTGATTTTATGGGAAGCTATGAAGAGTGTCTTGGCTACTGCAAGAATCACCTTTTGTCGACAGGGGAAAAAGAAAATGCTCCCGCGCCCGTACAGTCGGGCAAGGAGCAGTATTTGGAGAGCAAACGTCAACGCTCCGAGGCAAAAAAGCTGGAGCGGCGCATTAAGTTAAATGCCGAGGAAACCGAAAAGATCGAGGCGCGCTTAACCGAAATTGAAGAAGAGGAAGCGGCGTGCGCCACCGATCATGTAAAGCTCATGGCTCTTTCCGAAGAAAAAGAGGGATTGGAAGAGCGGCTTATGGCGCTGTATGAAGAAATGGAAGAATTGACAAAATAAGTGTCGGCAGGATCGTTTGATCCTGCCGATTGGCTTTTTATGTGTATTCAGAATAAGCTATGGACACATCAATCCAATGAATCGGTGGCTTTGAGCACATAACGCATGAGCTTGGTAACGTCGTCCATGTTAAGGGTATTATCACCGGTCACTTCGCCCATGGATAAGGAGGTTTCATCGGTGAGGATCTGAGCCTTGAGTACATGGCGCATCAAGGCAGTTACGTCGTCCATGTTTACATTTCCGTCCAAATTGACATCGCCTTTTTGCGTGGGTGTGTCGGCAGGGACATCATAATATGCCAGCGCATATGTGGAGAAACAATCGGTTTGGAAGGTAAAGGTCTGCGTATTGGCATCAAATACGCCTTCGAGCAAGCTTGCGGTCAAATTTCCGTTTCCTTCATCGTGGACACGAATGATCGAATAGCTTCTTGCCGCAAAGTCATTGCGGTTGATCAAGCTGTCGGGAATGCGGATTGTGATGGTGATGGGTCCGAAGGTGCGATTGACTTGAATATTGGAGTCGGCTATTTTTTTGTACAGATCAATATCTAAATACATACCGATGTAACTGTTGGGGGCAGTTGCTTGGATGATCTGCTTTTCTTCGGTTGAAACCGTACCTGAAATATCTTCGGCAGTGAGATAGATCGTTACATCTTTTCCCGATGCCATTTCAGATAGCTCTTCGTCGGTCAGAATTTGATCGATCAGATCAATATCAGAACCAATCAGATCGGTATTTGCCGCATTGGAGCCGGAGGTGGAATTAAGGGGCTTATCGGTTGGGAGGGTAAATGTTTCGGTTTTGCCGCATGCGGGATCGGTACAGGTGCGTGTATACGTATTTGCTTCCGTATCTGCCGTCCAAGCGCCCCAAATACAGATATGCTCTTCCAATGCCAGATCTGCCTGCGCGGTGAAGGTAACGGCGGCATTTCCGTTTTCGTCCAGAACAGTGACATAATTGCTGCCATAGGAGGTAGAAAGAGAAGCGATTTGATAGGAGGTGGGCTGTATTACGCTTACATTGATGAAGATTAAATTGCCAAGGTCGGCTTCGTTATAGGTATAGCCGGCTTCAAAAGCCTGAGCTCCGCCGCTGATTGTTATATTGCAATTGTCTATGGTGATCTTCTCGTAGGCATAAACATTGCTTCCGTTTTGGCTGTGAAGGATGGCGTTGACGGTACTGTTTTTCAGCGTGGTGTTTTCCTGAGCACTCAGGGTATACCATTCTCCGTTCAGAGATACATTGGAAGAAACAATGTTTATATCTGCATAAGAATTCATTGCACCGGCGGTGATAGTAGAATTTTCAATCGCAATGGTGCCGCCGGGTACTTCAGTCCAATCATTGAATTCATCATAGGCAGAGGTGGTGTAAAAGTCTTTTTCTGTAGTAACAGAAGTATTGCGAATGGTCAGATTTCCTCCGTTTACACAGATCGCATAGTCATATTCGTTTTGAATATTCAGTTCGCCGCCCGAGATGAGCAGATCTCCTATTGTAATATTGACAGCGGTATAATTACTTTGTAATGTCAGACTGTGGCCATTGGTATTGATTTCCAGATCGCAGCTGGCAGAAATGGGGGAAGCACTCGACATTTCGGTGCTGTCTAAGGTTACATCACCTGTAAAGTTGAGCTTGGCATGGGTCAGATTGCGGGTAAATTCCACCGCTTTGACCTCGGTATCGGACGAGAGGGTGAGAACATTGTCATGCCAATTCCAGCCTTCTCCCGAGGAATCGGAGCTGTTGTTGATGGTGAGCAGTCCGTTGTTGTGTAAGAAGGAAGAATCGGTGATAAATTTCATTCTCCAACCGTCGTTGTTGTTCCAATTGTAGCCGTATTCGTTTTCAAGCGTTCCTTCCACGTCGCTGTAGGCAACAACAATGGAGTTGTCTGACCAGGATGGAGAGCACCAAAACGCACGGAATGCAGCGGCGCGAGGATGGTTGGTAACACCGCAGTAAATATCTGCCCAACCACCATCTCTCAGACCGCTGAGGGATGTTTCACAGTGAATGCCGTAGCACCATTCAAGCTCCCAATCGAGGGCTTCTTCGGGATATACAACGCCGGCGGTCAGATTGCCGCTTCCTTGAATATACAACGAACTTGAGAGGTCCATGGTTCCTTCCATATAAATATCGCCGCAAATGGCAGAATAGCTTGTATAGTAGGAGGGGGGAACACTGATGGTGCGTTCCAAATGGTTTTCGCCGATAAGCTCAAGAACCAGCTGCCCTTGGAAATAGATCAACGCATCTGTATTGGATGTATCGTAATAGGAAACATGGCTCTGGGTAAGCGTACAGTTATCAAGGGTCAGTATGCCGTTTTCGGCATCAAAGTGCCAGCCGTCCCCATCGGGATGGAGCAGGGCATTCACTCCGCCAACATACAATTCCAGTACTTTACCGGTTTGTTCCGCGTATGTATTTTTGCATGCAATCAGGTAGTATATTTTTCCGTAGCCGTCTTCGAAGAGCTCTGTCCAAGAGTAGATGTCTCCATTTTCATTTTCTTCCGAAATGGCGGTGGCGGTGTATTCATAGGGATATTCCATTTCTAAATTGGTAAAGCGGATGCTGTTTGTATTGGTGTATTTGCCATAGTGGTAGTCAGCACGGATAACACCGGCATCCCCGCTGACTTCTATATTGCAATTGTCCACTGTGATCGAGCTGCAATCGATACCGTAGGCGGTAATGGATTCGGCAAATACGGTGCTGTCGACCAAAGAAACGGAGCGTGCCGATATGCCGTTGTAATCATTGCTTATGGCAGACAGGTGAGCATTTGCGGCAGTCAGAGCGCCGTTTACATAAATACCGCCCACGCGCGAGACCAGCATGGCGTTTTGAATTTTCAGATTTCCTTCGGAAACAGTGACATCGCGGTATTTAAAACTGCCGCACTGGGTATATACACTGCCGCCCGAAATGATCAGCCCCGCCGCCGCGTGCAGTACGATTGCTTCATCTGCATAAAGGGAGAGAGAATATTCCCCTGTATCGATCTCCAGATCGCAGGCAGCATACAGGGCGGAGGTTTGGGAAAGATTTTGGCTGTTTAGCGTAATATTTTGTGTGATAACGATTTTTGCTGAGGTGACGGTACTTTCAATGCGCACTGCATCTAAAATACCGTTCTTTGAAATGGTCAGTATGTTGTTATTCCAGTCCCATCCGTCACCGGATGCGGCGGCATCGCTGTTGATCACCAGCAATACCGGATCGTCATTTTGGGCTATGGCTGTTATTGGAACAAGCGCAAATACGATTGCCAGCGTCAACAACACAGCAGTTAATTTTTTCATAATACTCCTCCTTGTTTGTATTTATTATTGTTTATTTGATATGATTGGTATATGAAAATCTATACAAATACATTATAGCACATATATAAAAGATATGCAATAGTAATAAGCACATAAAAATAATAATGAAATAAAAAACTATGTGTTTACCCTTTGTCGGGACACATAGTTTTTTGGAACCGTAAAAGTTATTTCTTATTCTCCCCGTTATCGGCAAGCTTGGAAATGCAGTAAATGAGGGTGCCCGCATAGACAGCAGAAACTGCGGCGGCAGCGCCCCAGTAGATAAAGCGCTTTCTCTTGTAGCGGCGGGCAAGAGGACGGAAGTCTTTTTCGCCCGAAGGGACCGAGGCTTCCTTTTTTAAGAATTCGGTATCGGCAAGATTGCCTTCTTTGACCTGCTTATGGTAAGCACGGCAGGCAGCACAGCGGGAAAGGTGGACAGTGACGATCTTTTTGCCGTCGGTGCTGATCACGCTGTCGTCATAAAGCGGTAACAGATCGCGCACCAGTTCACAGGTAATTGTCATAAGAAAGCTCCTCTCTGATCTGATTTTTAGCTCTGTAAAACAGAACCTTGGCTGAATTTTCACTGATTTTCAAGGATCTGGCAATTTCCGTAAAGGGAAGATCACCATAGATGCGCAGGATCACCACGTCGCGATATTTTTCGGGCAGACGGTCGACAATGCGGCGCAGAGCTTCCAGCTCGGCGCGCTTTTGCAAAAGAATGGCAGGATCGTCTTCCTCACCTGTGGCAGGGGAGAGATCGTCGATGGGATACAGCTCGGACTGTCTGTGGGATGCTTTGCGCAAATGCTTGAAATAAGTGTTTTTGGCGATGGCGGCAAGCCAAGTGAAAAGGGAACAACTTCCGTCGTACCGGTGGAAGCTCTTCAGAGCTTGATAAAAGCTTTCTTGGGTCAATTCCTCACTGAGATCTCGGTCTTGGCACATCTTGAAAAGGAATGCATAGATGCGCTGGTAGTATTCTGTGTATATTACTTCAAAATCTTCCATGACTTTGCGTTCCTTTCATAATGTTAATACCAAATATGGGGGATAAGTTACATGTAAAAGAAAAATGACTACTTTTTCTTTTCTCAGTATATCATATTTTCAAAGAAAATGCAAGCAAAAATTTCATGACGGATCCGAAAGGAAAATTGACAATCAAAGGGAAAGATGATATACTGAGTGAGTATACAGTTGGTGAGATAAAGGAGGCAGAATATGGATACCATTAAAATAGAACATCCCAACACCCAATTCATTGCCCACAGAGGGCTTTCTTCTATAGAACGGGAAAATACCGCCGCGGCTTTTGTGGCGGCGGGCAATCGCAGTTATTTCGGTATTGAGACTGATGTGCACCGAACCGCAGACGGCAGATATATTCTCATTCATGATGATACCACCGCCCGCGTAACGGGGGATGTGAATCTGAATGTGGAGAAAAGCAGTTTTGACACGCTGCGAGGGCTGACTTTGCGGGATATGGACGGAAAAAAACGAAAAGATCTTATTTTGCCCACTCCCGAGGAGTATTTCTCCATTTGCAAAAAGTATGAAAAAACAGCGGTATTTGAACTGAAAAACCAATTTACCACGGAGCAGATTTGCCAGATCACAGAGCTTGTACGCAATACGGGACATCTTGATCGCACGATCTTTATTTCCTTTTCTTATTTCAATGTGCAAACGGTGCGCCGGCTTCTGCCGTCTTCTGCTGTGCAGTACCTTTTCTCCGGGGAAATTACGATGGATCTGGTGGAAAAACTGAAAAAAGACAATCTGGGTCTTGACGTGCGCCATGACCGACTGAATGCACGGACCATGGAAATGCTGAAAAGGGAAAACATACCCGTTAACTGCTGGACGGTGGACGATAGCAAGGAAGCAAAACGGCTGATCGAGCTTGGGGTGGATTATATAACCACCAATCGCTTGGAATAAATTTCATGTTTTTATCTCATGGCGCATATAGTAGTACAAATATGCGGTAAGGAGAGCGAAAATGAAAAACTTTCGGCAAATGCTATCTGTTTTTTTGATGTTGTGGATGCTGGGGCTGTGTGCTTGCCAAAGCGTGACCGGCGGTGAAAGCAAAGAGAATCCTTTGGAGATTTTGAAAGGCCCTATCACGTTAAGCGGTGTTCTGGCGGTGGGAGAAAATGAATTCGGAATTACGCTTAGATCCACCGACGGGAAAACAGGGACGGTTCGCTTTGAATCGCCCGAGCGTATGCAGGGGTATACGTTTGAAAAAACAGAAGAGGGGTATTATCTCAGTTATGATGATTTGCGCGTTCCCTTGAAGGCAAATACGCTTCCCGGCGGGGCAGGAACGCTGTTTTCACTGTTGTCTCCCGATGTAAGCTCTGTGACCCAAAGCGAGGAAAAGGCAAACGGTATTGAGATGATCGTATATACACTGCCCATCGGAAGCGACGGGAGCATGAAAGTATACACTAAAAAATCAAACGGTACGCCCCTGCGTGTGGAATTTGATTCCCATATGGGAAAGGGAATCTTTCATATCAGCGAGGCGGAATTTGGGTAATTTACTCTTATATTGCAATAAATATATCCCTGTTGAATGCAACAGGGATATATTTATTTGATTTTTAATTCTACGATCGTCACGCCCGAATCGCCTTCGCCGTAGGTTCCCATGCGGTAGGATGCCACACGGCGGTCTTTTTTCAGCATATTCCAGATGTGTTTGCGAAGAAGCCCGGTGCCTTTTCCGTGAATGATGCGCACGCTTGCCACCTTCAGCATCAAAGCATCGTCGAGGTACTTATCTAAGATAAACCAACCGTCGTCTCCGGTTTCGCCACGAATGTCAAGCTCCGGGCTGAAGGTTTTGGTCAGCGTGGGTACAAAGGAGGAGGTGCCCGTCTTTTTGCCCGAACTGTCGGTGATGGTGACGGCTTCCTCCACCAGACGCAGATTTTTGATGTTGGTTTTGGTGGTCATAATGCCCACACGTACAGTGACAGTACCGTTTTTGTCGGGATCGGTCTCCAAAAAACCTTGTTTGCCGATATTAACGATTTCCACACTGTCGCCGCGGCGCAGTGCGCGTGGAAGAACATAGTCCTCGTTTTTGTCTTCAATCACGGGGTCGATCTTGTCGCTCGCTTCGTCCAGCTGTCCGCGCAGTTCTTTTCGCACGCGGTCATATTCTTTGGCAAAGTCTTCGCTGTCTTTTTTCTTTTTCAGCTCTTCCAATTGCCCGAAAACATAGTTGCTGGTGATCTTGGCGCCCATGATGATGCGGTTTGCTTCTTCTTTGGCTTTTTCCACGTCTTTATCCACGTTAGCCAGCCGCTTTTTGAGTGTAGCTTCCGCTTCGCGCTTGAACTGCTCGTATTCCGCACGCTCTTTTGCCATTTGCTCGCGGTAACGCTCGGCTTCCACTCTGGCATTTTCCAATTTTTCCACCACCGTTTCAAATCTGCGGTTATCCGAAGCCACAAGGGCATTGGCACGGTCGATAATGGCGGGATCCAGTCCCAGTTTACGGGAAATGGCAAAGGCGTTGGAGCGGCCGGGCGTACCGATGATCAAACGGTAGGTCGGTCGCAGGGTCTCGATATCAAATTCACAGCTTGCGTTGCAAACGCCGTCGGTATCCAGCGCATAAGCTTTCAGCTCGGCATAGTGGGTGGTGGCGGCACAGCAGCAGCCGCGGTCTTTGACCGTTTCCAAGATAGCCATGGCAAGCGCGGCACCTTCCACAGGGTCAGTTCCTGAACCCAATTCGTCAAACAGAACCAGTGAATGCTCATTTGCATCTTCCAGAATGCCTACAATGTTTTTCATATGAGCGGAAAAGGTGGACAGCGATTGCTCAATGCTTTGTTCGTCACCGATGTCGGCAAGAACCGAATGAAAAATACGTATTTTGGAATGATCGGCACAGGGAATATGCAGTCCTGCCTGCGCCATTAAGGTGAGCAGTCCCAGTGTTTTCAGCGAAACTGTTTTACCGCCCGTGTTGGGACCTGTGATCACAAGGGTGGTGAAATCATCTCCCAAACGGATGTCGATGGGAACGGCGGTTTTGCGGTCCAGCAAGGGATGCCTTGCTTTGAAGAGCTCAATGCCTCCCTTTTCGGATATGACAGGCTCTGCGGCATTCATGCGGAAAGACAGCTCGGCTCTGGCAAAAATGAAGGCAAGCTCGGTAATATTGTAGTAGTCAAGGCGCAGGGAAGAGGCATTGTCTGCCGCCATGGCAGACAGCTCTGCCAAAATGCGCTCAATTTCTTTTTCCTCTTCCTTTTCCAGAATGCGCAGTTCATTATTGCTTTCCACCACGGCGGCAGGCTCGATGAAAAGAGTTGCTCCCGAGGAGGATGTATCGTGTACCAGCCCCTTGATGTCATTGCGGCATTCCGCTTTGACGGGGATTACGTAACGGCCGTTGCGGCTGGTGATGATATTTTCCTGCAGATATTTGGAATAGGTGTTCCCCGTGATATATTTTTGCAGTGTTTCTTTGATGCGGTTGGAGGCAATGCGCATGCGCCGGCGGATGGCGGCAAGAGTCGGGCTTGCTTCATCGGCGATGGTTTCTTCGCCCAAAATGGCGAATACGATTTTTTGCCGCAGAGAGCGCAGGGGGATCAGACGTTCAAAATATACATCCACGCTGCCTGTGATGGATTCGTTTTCGCCGTGGTAACTGATCAGTGCTTCCACGCATGCTTCCACTGCCGCAATGTCCAATAGCTCTCTTGTGGTAAGCACTGCGCTTTTTTCTGCGCGGTCAAGGCTGCCTGTGATGTCTTTGACGCCCCAAAAGGAGGGGGCTCCCTTACTGCCTGCCAAGGTTTTGGCATCGCTGGTTTCCCGCAGTCTGCGGCGTATATGATGGATATCATCGTCTGGAGACAGGCGCATTGCCATATCGGCGGCACTTTCACAAAGCGCTACTTCCGATAGCATTTGCCTGATTTTATCAAATTCGAGAATGGATATAGCGCGATCAAAATTCATATGAATCTCCGTGTAGTTCTAAAGTTTGCTTTACGGTTGCTTTTTATATGTTGTTTTTTAACCCATGGTAAAACTGCAAGGTTTTGTAATGGGTATCGGTCTGCGTGACAAGAAAGCGTTCGGTTATTATGGACAATTCATTCATTGCCGTTTCGGAAAGCGAAAAGGAAAAGATCCGTTTGGGCAAAGCGCAGAGAATATACTGCATGGCGGCAAGCGTTTCGGCGCCAAGCGAGAGCTTGGCGGAAGGGGCTGTTTGCAATTGTCTGCATTCGGGGCAAAGCAGAGTTCCTTCCCGGGAATCAAAGTAATATAGACAACAGCCGCTTTTGCCGCAGGCTTCGCAGCCGCCAAGGGAAGGCGCAAAACCGAGATGCAGCATGGCGCGCAGTTCAAATACAGATTTGATAAGGCGGGGATCTTTGTCGGTTTTGGCAAGGGCATACAGCGTATTCAGCCCAAGAGACAGCATATCTGCTTCGCCGTTCTCTTCAGTTGTCACCGTATAAAGCACTTGTGCCACATAACTTGCCAGAGACAGAAGGTCAAGATCTTTGCGGATGTCAAAAAAATCCTCAATGAGTGTTGCTTCTCTGATCTGCAGTTTATCTTTGCTTTCCCGAAATGTCATGTCCGAATAGGAAAAGAGAGCGCAGGCAGAGAGCTTATGGCTGCGTATGTTTTTGGATCCGCGGGCAAGGGCAGTAAATTTTCCTTTTTCGGCACTGAGTAGGGTCAAAAGCTTGTCCTGTTCTCCGATGGCAACTTCACGGATGACCAAAACAGGCAGTGAAAAATCTTTCATTGTCAGGTAAGATCATCCTTGTTAAATCCAAAGTTCTGAATGAGGAAGTCGTTATCGCGCCAGTTTTCCTTTACTTTGACCCAAAGATTGATGTAAACATGGGCATCGAAGAACTTTTCCATGTCCTCTCTTGCGTAGCTTCCGATCTTTTTCAGCATCTCGCCCTTCTTGCCGATGAGAATGCGCTTGTGCGCTTCCCGTTCGCAGAAGATCTCGGCGCGGATGGAAAGCAGATCTTTGGTTTCCTTAAACTCTTCGATCACAACGGCGGTGCCGTGGGGAATTTCGTTGTCAAGCAGCCTTAGGATTTTTTCACGGATGATCTCGGCGGCAATATTCTTTTCGGGCTGGTCTGTCAGTGCGTCTTCCGAGAAGAACCAGTCGCCTTCGTGCAGAAGCTTGGAGGCTTCCTCCAGAATGATGGAAACACCGTCTTCCTTGAGGGCACTTGCGGGGATCACCGAGGCAAAATCAAACAAAGCGGCGTATTCTTTGATGCAGTTTGCCACTTTTTCGGGGCTGGAGCGGTCAATTTTATTGATGCAGAGCAGGGTGGGCAGTTTGTTCTGCTCCAATTTGCGGATGATGCCGCGCTCAATGTCACCGGGGGCGTAGTCTGCGTCTACCACCAGAATGGCGGCATCCACGCCGCCGATGGTGGAATTGACGGTTCTTACCATAAAATCACCCAATTTGTTGCGGCTCTTGAGCATACCGGGAGTATCCATGAACACAAATTGATCTTCACCCTTTGTCAAAATACCGGTAATACGGTTTCGGGTGGTCTGCGGTTTTTTCGATACGATAGCAATTTTTTCTCCTGTCAAGGCGTTGAGCAAAGTGGATTTTCCCACATTTGCCCGTCCGACAATGGCAATAAAACCTGTTCTTTTCATATTCTTCTACCTCCTTGTTAAATGGATAAGCCCATATTGTTCACAATATTTGTTTGTTTTTGGCGCATAATGCGGTCATCTTCTTCGCTTGTTTCGTGATCATAGCCCAAAAGGTGCAGAGTGGAATGAACGGTGAGAAAGGCAATCTCTCTTTCAAAAGAATGTCCGAATTCTTCGCTTTGCTCCTTTGCCTTTTCGGGGCAGAGCACGATGTCTCCCAGTACTGCCAGCTCGTCGTTATCAAAATCCTCATCGAACATGGGGAAGGACAGCACGTCGGTGGGGCGGTCTACACCGCGCTGTTCCAAATTGAGTGCATGGATCTCCTCTTTGCTGACCATGGTTACCGATACCTCGGCTCCTCTGTCAAATTCTTCTGCCTTCAGAGCGGCGTTGACGGCTCTGGTAATAAGCCCCCGCAGTGCGGGCGTAATTTTTATATCCGATTGTTGATTGGAAAAATAGATGCGGTTTCTCATTGGTCTTTGCCTTTCTTGAACTGATATTTTTTGGAAGACTTTTCTTTGTCGTAGCGGTCGTATGCCTCAATGATGCGCTGCACCAATTTGTGACGCACCACATCCCGTTCGGTCAGATATTGGATGCCGATATCATGGATGTCCTCCAGCACCCGTACCGCCTCGGAAAGCCCGCTTTTTTGACCTCTTGGCAGGTCGGTTTGGGTGATGTCACCTGTGACAATGGCTTTGGAATTAAAGCCGAGGCGGGTCAAGAACATTTTCATTTGCTCAGGGGTGGTATTTTGCGCTTCGTCCAGAATGATGAAGGAATCGTCCAGGGTGCGTCCGCGCATATATGCCAGCGGTGCGATCTCAATGATCCCCTTTTCGGTGTATCGGGCACAGCTTTCAGCCCCCAGCATTTCATGCAGGGCATCGTGCAGAGGTCTTAAATAGGGGTCGATCTTATTTTGCAGGTCCCCCGGCAGATAGCCCAGCTTTTCGCCCGCTTCCACGGCAGGGCGGGTGAGAATAATGCGGGAGCACTGCTTGTTGCGCAGTGCCGTGACTGCCATGGCAACTGCCAGATAGGTCTTGCCCGTACCGGCAGGGCCTACGCCAAGGACAATGGTATTCTTTTTGATTTGTTCAATATAGCGTTTTTGGCCCACTGTCTTGGCTTTGATGGGCTTTCCTTTGGCGGTGACGCAAATGCAGTCGTCATCCAGCTCCTTTAGTTCATCGCCTTTCCCGCCATGCATCATGTTGATAACATAAGAAACGGTGTCCTCGGTGATCTCGTCTTCCAGACGGGACAGCTTTTTTAAATATTCGATTGTTTTTACCGCGCCCGACAGATCGCCTTCGCCGGAGATCACAAGGTGACTTCCGCCTGCGCTCAGACTGTCTCGGTTTTTGACGCGCACCGAAAAGGCGTCTTCCACAAGGCGGATATTGCGGTCGTATGCGCCGTAAATGCGCGTTGTTTGATCAAGAGAGTCGGTTGCAATGATTTTTTCAGCCATATGATTGATATTCCTTAATTTATTTCTATCGTTACTTTTTCTGCGATGTTTTCAATGCAGGTCATCTTCACAGTAAGGGTATAGCCCCCTTCGCTTTCCTGCCAGTTGCTGCTTGTTGACAGAATACGGCACTGGGAGAGAGCTTCGATTTCCCCGCTCAGCTTTTCCATGGCAAGGCGGCGGGCCTCCTCTTCCGAATGGGTGACTTGCTCGTATATAGGCGTTTCCGAATAAACGGTTCTAACAAAAATAGGAAGCAGCAGGGACGGGCTGAGGGATGCTTGTTTGCTTTCTGTCTTTATTGTATCACAAGTGGAGGGTAAATTTCCACCCTTTGTAAAAAGTTTTATGGTTTTTCCAAAAAAAATTATTGATTTTTGCATAACACGGCGGTCATATCCCACAGTAAGCTCTTCTGTTTTGGGTATGGTTATCGAAAAAGCACGCTCGGTGCGTGCCCGCACCGCACCTGCGGAGCTGCCATAATAGGAACCGAGTTCGGTATCGGTCACGCCGCTTACCAGCATCTGTCCCTTTCGTACTGTTTGCCCTACGTTTACCGCCGCTGTCCCTGTGGTGCAGTCAAATCCCACGATCACACCGTCGCGGCTTGCCACAAGGCAGGAAAGACCTTCCTTTGGCGGGAGCTCGGTTTTTTCACTGCGTTCCTTGACCTGCACGCAGGCGACTGTTCCCAGCATATTTACGGAGATCCAGGAGATTTTTTCGGAATGCAGTACCACCCGATTGCAAAGTACTTCCATGTCGATGGGAGGCAGATAGCTGCCGCTTGTGAATCCTTGGGCGGCAAGCTCAGAGAGAATCTCGCCATCGGTTAGTATTTCATTTCCTTCGATGCGGATATCGAATACAAATTGGGTGGAGAGCATTAACAGGGCAAAGAAGAGGATAAGACCCAGATACAGCCCGGGGCGCTTTTTTGTGCGGCGAAACAGTAAGAACATGCCTTGCTCTTTTTGTACGGTAAAGGGAATAGTATACTTTTTAAATAGTATTTTCAGCCGCTCACCGTCCCGTTTTGGACAGGATATGCGCATTTGACCGTCCTTGCGCTTGATACTTTCATAGTTGGCGCCGCTATGGCGCAAAACATCAAACAGATCGAATTTGGTTTCTTCCGCAAATGAAAAGGTGATCCTTCCGAATATAAAATCAATGATGCGCATTTTCGTCCTCCTCTTTGCAGTCTCCTTCCATTACCCCGAGGATCTTTCCGCAAATTGCCACCTGGCCTTGGCAAAAGGTTTTCATGGAAAGCTCGTTTCCGTAGATAGTAACTGTGCGGTCGGTAAGCGAAAGGGTGATATGATCGTCGGCATAGCTGACAAGACCTTCACAGCCGTCCACTTGTACCATTTCTCTGCCTGTTATTATGATTTGGGAGGGACCGCCATATCCGGGGGGCAGCTGCAGTCGGTCGCTGTAGCCCTCGGGGGACAGCAGTCGCTTAAACCTACTTTTGATTCGTTCGGTCATCTTCTAAAACCTCCGCATATTCCATAGAATGTTATATGTTATGAAGCGTCGGGAGGAAAAATGCCATGGGAAGAAAAAGCAAGAGCAGGCGCATTGCCGTTGAGGGAGGGCTCCTTTTGTTGGCGGTTGTGTATTTGGTATTCTTTCCGCAAAAAGCATCGGCGGCGACCCTTGCGGGACTGTCGCTTTCGGTCAAAACCGTCATTCCCGCAGTTTTCCCTTATTTGGTTCTTTCGGGCATGTTTATTCAAACGGGACTTGCCGACCGCCTGGCAGGACGAATGCAGCGGCTGACCAAGGGACTGTTTGGACTGCCCGGCTGCTGCGGCGGTGCGATTATTCTGGGCATCCTTTGCGGGTTTCCCGTGGGGGCACGCATGGCAGGCATGCTTTACCGCAGAGGCAGTATCAACAAAGAGCAGGCAGCCCGGCTGACCGCCTTTTCGGATTTTTGCGGTCCTCCCTATATTTTAGCGGTTTTTGGGGCGGGTATTCTTTCGGATATACGGCTGGGATTGGCTGTTTTTGTCATTCAAACGGTGCTTTCGCTGATTGCCGGTATGATTTTGGGCAGAGGAAAAGGGGGGCAAAGCGAGGCGTATTTACCGACAGTAAAGGGCAGGGGTTTTACGGTTTCTTTTACCGAATCGGTTACTTCCTCGGCGGTGACAACGCTTTCCATTTGCGCCTATGTCACCTTTTTTGCCGTACTGCTATCGGCGCTTGAACCGCTTTTTGCCTGTATTCCTTCTTATATGCAAGCGCTTGTGTACGGCTTTTTTGAAATGTCGGGGGGGATGAACCGTTTGGCAAAGTGCAGTGCATCCCTTGTACCGGGAACTGCGATCTTGCTTTGGAGCGGTCTTTCTGTGTTTTTTCAAATTTATGCCGTGCTCCAGGGGCAGGGAGAAGAAAAGATCTCCATGATGCCCTATCTGACGGTGCGCTTTTTGACACTTCCTTTGGGAACAGCTATCATGTATTTGCTTTTTAGAATAATCTCATAATAAGTATTGCAAAATGTCGTAAAATAGGATATACTGAAAAGAAGAATAGGAAAAAACATTTTGAGGTATATAGATTATGAAAGAAAAGGAATATGATATTACACCTTCCTGCCGCTACTGTGAAAATGCAGCGTCCATTCGCGACGGCGAGACGATGGTGTGCACCAAAAAAGGGGTGGTTTCCGCAGGCTTTGTCTGTCGGAAATATGCCTTTGATCCGCTTAAGCGCCATCCCCGTCCCCGTCCCAAACTGCAAAAGCTAGAGGAATTATAAATGAAGAGATTTGTTTTTATGTGCATTGCGGTGCTGATTTCGCTTTCGCTGATCGCCTGCGGTGCACCATCAAGCAGCTTTATACCCATGGAAGGAGAGCCAACGCCCACCCTTCCGTCAGATAAGCCGGTGACCGATCCCGACACTCCGAGCGTACCCACGCCCGATGATCCCACTCCCGATGATCCCACTCCGGACGATCCCACTCCGGATGATCCCACACCCGATGATCCTACGCCCGATATTCCGCCTGAACCCAGCGAAAAAAGGCTGACATTTTTGGCGGCAGGGGATAACATTATCCATGAAGCGGTATTTACCGATGCTATGCAACAGGCAAATATTTTGGTATCCGGCGGCAGTTACAGCGGAAAATACTATTTTCAGGGAATGTACAAAGGGGTTGCCCCACTGATTGCGGCGGCTGACCTTGCCTTTGTGAATCATGAAACGCCTGTGGCGGGGGATGATTTCGGCATTACCGGATATCCTCTTTTCAATGCCCCCGAAGCCATCGGTGATGCACTTATTGAGGTAGGGTTTGACATTGTAAATCTGGCGAACAACCATATGCTGGATATGGACAAGAAGGGAACAGGGCTATATAATACCATTCGGTATTGGAACGAAAAAAATATTTTCCAGATCGGCGGATATTTAAATCAAGATGATTACAATACTGTGCGTGTGATCGAAAAAAACGGTATTAAAATTGCCTTTCTTTCCTATACCACACTGATCAACAACGGTTGTACACTGCACCCGGACAGTCCCGACCTTGTAATTCCTTATGCAGACAAAGCGGTAATGGCGGCTCATGTAGCGTCGGCAAAGGAGGTTGCTGACCTGGTGATGGTCTCTATGCACTGGGGAAATGAAAACAGCTCTTCGGTTTCGGATTCTCAAAGAGATTATGCAGAATACCTCGCCTCTCTTGGCGTGGATGTGGTTTTGGGTCACCACAGCCACACGATACAGCCCGTGGAATGGGTTGAGGGACAAGACGGACACCGTATGCTTTGCTATTTTTCGCTTGGCAATTTCCTTTCCACCCAGCATCCCATCAAAAATCTGGTGGGCATTTTCGCTTCCTTTGAGATCGTTCTCACACCCGAAGGTGTACTGAAAATTGAAAATGCCGCCGCAATTCCTCACATGACGTGGTATTCCACCGAAAGAGACGAGCTGTCGGTCAAGCTGTTTTCGGATGTGACCGAAGTGGATATTCTCTCCCACGGTTCTCAGCTTCGCCTAAGTGAGAATGGCGGCACCTTTACGCTATATGATGTGCAAGCTATCGTGAAAGCTTCGCTTGACGAGGAATTTTTGGTATAGTATAAGGCTTTTTGAACGGTAATTTAAAGTATAAAACGCTGTAAAAACATCCTCAATTTCCAGGTAACGGAGATTGAGGATGTTTTTTGTTTTTCGCAAAAAACTCTTCAAATTAATGGAAAAATTCATTGAAAATCTTTTAAAAATTTTTGAAAAATGATGTTAGGTTTTTTAAGTTTTGTTGTCTTATATAGGTAGAGGGGAAAGGCAGGCAGAAATTAGCGGTTTTTTGTGATATAGAAAGGTTACGCTGTTTTCTCTCTGTTTTTCACAAAGAGAGCTCTTTGGATTTGTGTAAAACGCTGTTTTTGAAAAATATTGAAAATTTTTTGAAAAATGATGTTAGGTTTTTTAAGTTTTGTTGTCTTATATAGGTAGAGGGGAAAGGCAGGCAGAAATTAGCGGTTTTTTTGTGATATAGAAAGGTTACGCTGTTTTCTCTCTGTTTTTCACAAAGAGAGCTCTTTGGATTTGTGCAAAACGCTGTTTTTGAAAAATATTGAAAATTTTTTGAAAAATGATGTTAGGTTTTTTAAGTTTTGTTGTCTTATATAGGTAGAGGGGAAAGGCAGGCAGAAATTAGCGGTTTTTTTGTGATATAGAAAGGTTACGCTGTTTTGTCTCTGTTTTTCACAAAGAGAGCTCTTAGGATTTGTACAAAACGCTGTTTTTGAAAAATATTGAAAATTTTTTGAAAAATGATGTTAGGTTTTTTAAGTTTTGTTGTCTTATATAGGTGAAGGGGAAAAGTGTGCCCTTGTGAAAATTTTTGTTTCTTTACAAAATCTTAACAAATGGTAAAAGATATGTGCTATAATGAAATGGGAGATACTTCCGTTTCATTATAGAAAAGGAGGTATTTCCGTGATCGTGAAAAAATGTTGCTTTGGTGTTATTTTCATTCCTATTCTGAAACGCAGTTTTACCCAAACGGCAGGACGTTAAGGGCGCTGTTTGGGGATCGTTGCCCGTA
>SVRY01000065.1 GCA_015064585.1 Oscillospiraceae bacterium | reverse complement strand
AGAAACCAAGCGCTATGAAGCAAAGCCCGACGAGATCACATTCTTCGCCGGCAAACTGGAAGGAAACGATATCTTGTTGGAGCGCATCAACGGAAATAACATTGAATCCTTCCCGTACCCGATACCCGCAAATGAAACCGCCCTGTGGACAAGCAGCGAAACGCAGGCAATCGGTCTTTTTGTGAGATTCCCCGATAATGCCGGAGGTGTGATCGTCGTACCGCTTTCGCAGATGTGCAAGCTTTCCCTCGGAAACCGTGCCAAGCTTACCTTTACCGGTGATTGGACAATGCCCATCAATAAGATCGCTCTGGCGAGAGTATACGAGGATATGCTGCAGCGCGAAACCTCTAAGGAAAGCGTTCAGATCATTACCGTGTACGGCAAAGCGCAAGCCATTATGACTAAGGTCTATTCTCCCATCGGTCACGATGAGTTTTTCGAAAAGATCGATCAGAGAATCGGAGAGCGATTCGGTAACGTGGTTTCTCTCCGCCGTGGTTACATTTCGCACAAATGGTCCAGAGCAACCTGGTATATCGGTGAATATTCAACGGGTAATTCCAAGAGAAAGGTTGAACTCGGTATTTCTGCCATTGACAGTCAGACCGGCCACAGCGGCGCCGTTCTGCAGCCCTGCCTGTTCTCAGGACGAAAAAAGAACGCGATGCTTTTTGACGATGCCTGGTACAGCAAGCACATGGCTCTGACCGAAGAAGGTATTTCGCAGGCAGTGGAGGTGGTTCATAATGTTCTCGATGACAATGCACAGAAGCTTCTTGATACCATCAGCGTCACGCTTCAGAATCCCGGCGCATATGCCAAGAATGTTTGTGAAGAACTGAACAAGCTTGCCAAGAAAATGTCCGGAATGCAGATTCCCGCAAAAACCGTCAAGACGTTTATTTCCTCCGTGGAGGGACTTAGCATGATCCGTTCGAATCTTACGGTCTGGGATGTTATTGAGATTTTGTGGGATCTACCTGAGTCTACGGGAACCGGTGAAAACTACAAGGATTCGCTTATGAAGACGGTTTCCCGTGTGATCAATTTGGATCACAGTAAGTGTGATGCGGCATGAGTATCATAACCCGAATTTTCCCAATAAAAAAAGGAAAGGAAAATCACAGTATGGTAAGTACCAAAAAGAACGTAAACCTTGGCTTTTGTCAGGGTGTGGTAAGGGGGCAGGTGTATTCACCTCACCCCGACGTCGTAATGTTTGACATCCGAGTCAAAAACGAGAGGAAGAATCCCAAAACGAAAAAGCGTGAGATGCAGATTCTGAATTTCGTTGCTAAGGACGAAACAGCGAAGCTGATCAAGAATTCCGTTAAGGATAAGGACATCGTTTTTGTGTCCTATCATCTCGAGGAGCGTGTTAACGTTAATCCCGGCAACGGTCTGACGAAATTTGTTTTGGATCGTGTTGTGGATGAAGTGTACGTTCGACCTAAAACCGAATCCGGCAGACCGGGGTATATGAACCATGGTGTTGTCCACGGGAAGTATCTCGGAACCACTAAGGTGGAATCTGCAGACGGAATCTATAATGTGTGTATTCTTTTTGAGGATTCCGCACGATATAAAAAACAGCACTTCAATTTCGTTGTTTACGGCGTATTGGGCGATACCCTTGAGAAACGCTTTGAAAAGGGACAGTGTGTGGCGGTCGAATACAAAGTAGAAAAGAGTAAACGTATTCGCAAAGACGGCAGGACCGATTATTTCACAAACCTTGTTCTGGAGAAGATAGCCTGATATGAAAAAGGTATTGACAGTAATCCTTAGTTGCACCTTTACCGCCCTTGCTGTCGCCTGCGTTTTTCTGTGCTATCAAAATGCAAAAACAGGTCTTGGAAACGGCACGGCTACCCGATGGAATGAAGAGGTAGAATATCTTGCTGAAACAATCTCTGCCGAGTGTAATACCGACAAGGAAAAGATAGATTCGTTCTACTACTGGCTTATCGATAATATCGAGTACGAATATGGGTATAATGAATTCTTTCAGTACTTCGATGCAGAAAAGACCTTAAACACCCGAAAAGGGCTTTGTTACGACTATGCAAATCTTTTCGCTGCATTTTGCCGGAGCCAGGGTATTCCTTGTTATGTGGTAGACGGCTATAATCGCTACGATTCATTGGACAGGCATACCTGGAACCGAGTATATTACGAGGGTTCTTGGTGGAACCTGGATGTAACAAGTGATGCGATCAGTTCGCGGCAGGGAAAGACACTTTACGGTTTTCATCCGATCTGTTCATACGATGCCGAAGATGAGGACTACGTCATAACACGTATTTATTGATTTAAGAAGGAGAGATTTGATTTATGATCAACCCATATAAGTTGACAGAGGGAAAGAAATATGCCGTGATCCAAGGATTCGTAATTGATGTGAAGGATCGTGGTGATGCCAATATGGTGCTGTTCAAGAAGGACACCCACGATCCGTCATCCAAGCTTGTTGCAGTAGCGGCCTGGGCACTGTCTGAGGGACAGACCGGCGCAGATCTTCGCGAAATGACGATGGGCCTCAAGGGCAAATTTGTTGTGTGCATCGTTAAGGTTCGTGAGAAGATGAAAGACGGTAAGCTCTTTGAGAACTATGATCTCATTTATATCGTCAAGCCGCCGGAGCAAAAGAAATCGGCATAACAGTTTTGCGACGTCAACTCATTTATGGGTTGGCGTCGCTCATTTTTTGGAGGTATGCATATGAATATCTATTTTTGCGTGTTTACCCAACACGAGCACAGAACCGGTAGAGTCATCGGGAAGACCTGCTGTGTCGTGCAGGCTGAGAGTGAAGATGAAGCAAGACAGAAGGCTTACGAAAAGTGCGGCGGCGAAAGCTCCGCATTCCAGTTCGTCGAAAAGATTGATCCGAATGATGGTTTCATCTTTACCTTTTATAAAAGCATGATGTAGGAGGTTGCTATGAGAACATTTTCAAAGAAAGTGGATCTGCGAAGCAGACAGGGGATGATCGATTTTCTGGCCGCGCATTTCCGATATAACACAATGAACTCCTGGAACCAATCTACCTCATACGCTCATAACGTAAAGGTGCACAATCTTGGCTTTGCGAGAGAGCAAGAACATAAGCTGTATGAAATGATCGAAACGGATGAGTTCTATGAGTACATCCGAGATCTCTTAAATGATTTTGCGGTACGTCACCGCTATGTTTGGCAAGTCGGTTTTAACGGAAGAAACAGCGGATATCTTGTTCTTTATCAGGGATATGCCAAGCCTTCCGGATACAAATCCGTCTGTACCGAATGTGGGCAGCGAAACTATAAGTCAGTAGGTGAATCCGGGAATTGCAAGTGCGGTCGATGTGGGGCGAATGCCCGAATCGATTACACAGCACCTCCTCTTGAGATCGGATGCTATCCCGGGCGTAATACAGACATGGGTGAAGACTTTGAGGATTGGGAAATGTATCAGCTGCGTGAGCGTGTCAAAGTGGTTTGTGATTTCGATAAGCTCTGCGACGATATCCTGGCTATGGTAGCCGGCCTTATAGAAAATTACGAGGTCTGCGAGGAGACAGTATACCGCCCTGAGGTCATCAAGCGTTTGTGTGAGGTGGCGTCATGAGCAAGAGATCGATTCGAAATTTGAATGCCCCTTACAGGAAGGAGTTCAGCGATGCCTTTTTCTCGCTTGTTGAGCGACACGGCAGGGAAGAGGTGTGGCGTGATTTTATTACAATGAGTGCCTGCGCAATTTCTAATTCCGTTGACAAGCGTTTTTATGATGAGCGCGAGAAACTGTATATGGATGCCGTAAAGCGTTATACGAAAGAAGAAGCGGAGAAGATGGCCGAGATGTTTGCACTCGTTGTTATGTCTCTGACAGAGAAGCCAAATCAAGATTTTCTCGGTGAAGCTTTTTCTGCTTTGGGACTCCATAATGAATGGAAGGGACAATTCTTTACACCGTATCACGTAGGTTCCTTTATGGCAGCGGTGAACATTGAACCTGCTAAGGATCAGTTGAAGGATAAGCAACTCATTACGGTCAGTGATTGCTGTTGCGGTGCCGGATGTCTTCTGATCGCATTTGCAAATGAAGCAATGAAAGCACATATCAATTTTCAAAGCAGGGTGCTGTTCGTTGCACAGGATATTGACTACGTTGCAGGACTTATGTGTTACATTCAGCTTTCACTGCTTGGATGTAAAGCTATTGTGAAGATCGGTAATTCCTTGACGGATCCATTTGTAGGCAGTGATATGGAGACCGATAGCGTTTGGCTCTCGCCGATGTATACGCAGGAAGAAACATTCCGCACGGTGAGATTCTTGGAGAGCATGATGTCTCTGTCAAAAACAGAAGGAGAAAAGAAACAGAATGAAGACGCCGATCTTCCTACCACTAAAGTATCAGCATAATAAAAAGGAGAAACCAACTATGGATTTTGCGAGCACCCAATATGCCCGAGACTTTTTTCAAGGGCAAGTACCGACAATCATTCGAACCTTGAAGCAGATAGCAGCGAATCAGGAAACACAGATCGAACTGCAGCAGAAAGCACTTAGAGCAATGGAGACACCGCAAAGAGTGTTTGTCTGCCGTGAGGAAAATTCAACCGCACTCTACAATGATGCCGGAAATATCAACCATCTTTTTGTTACGGCAAACCTCGGGGAAGCAATTTCGTGGGCCCAAACGGCACTTTGTATTGCGAAAAAAAGCGAATTCCATCCTTTTTCACCCGAAGATGAGCGTGATTTTTACGCAAAAATCGCCGATTTTAAGGGAAGCTCTGTATGGGTTTATAAGGATAAAAAAGAGGATGCCAGAGAGAATTACGGCATCTGCGTTGATGTCTTTGATCTGACGCAAAATAGCCAGCAATTACGCCAATTATTTGAATAGAAACACAAAAAATCCCACCTTCAAACACACGGTTTGAGGGTGGGATTTTGTACATCACACAGTTCGCCTGCACGTCCATAAAAAGTTGGTTTTTGTTAAAATCACATTTTCCCTTAAATTTTCCCTTATGAGCCCCCGATACGCCGTATTTTAGGGTTAAAATAATGATTTTTTTATCGAGTGTTTGTTTTTGCGAAAAAGCCCGTTTTACGCGGTATTTAAAGGCTTTTTCGGCATTTTCCAGTCCACTAAGAATACTCGCGGAAAAATGTTCTGAAAAAAATTATTAATTTTGATTCAATAATCCCTAATTCTGAAGTTGCTCACGTAGTTTCGCAGGTAAATGGTGACGTAGAAGATTTCTACACGTTTCTGTATTCCTCCGAAGCGGAAGGAAACCTTTATATAGCAGTCAGAAGAATGGAAAAAGGCACTACCATCGAAAAAATATACGGCTCGTCTTTTTTGAACAATGAGTCATATGACAGTTTCGATGATATCACGGTGACAAACGAAACCACGGGAAAGTTTTTGTGTGAGATATCGGGAACGAAAATCGTGCGTAGATATTATGAAGGCAAATTTGACGAGATAGGTTTTATTATCAATGATTACTGCTTTAGAGTTGGTCAATTCGAGTTTGCGAATACCGAAAAACAAAAAGAGTTTGCTAAAGCATTTGAAAACGAAGATGATACTATCGCTATGCTAGACAGAATAAAAGCGCTCATTCCCGAGTCGTAATACGTTAAAATTCACATAAAAGCCGCCACAGAGCGGCTTTTACTTTGCTAAGATAGAGAAAATTTTTGATATACTTGACAAGTTTGTAAAAAAATTATATAATATATAGTAATTTTATTTCAAAGAAAAGAAAGTGCCCGTGAATTTAGGGCAGAAAGGAACTTTTTATGCAAAATCAACATAAAAAATATAAGGTTGGTGTTATCGGCGCTACCGGTATGGTAGGTCAGAGATTCCTTACACTTCTTGAAAATCACCCTTGGTTTGAGGTTACAGCACTTGTTGCAAGCGCACGCTCTGCAGGACAGAAATACGTTGACGCTGTCGGCTCCCGCTGGAAGCTCGCTGCTCCGATGCCCGAAAAATATAAGGATATGGTCGTTATGGACGCCGAAGACATCGAGAGCGTAAAAGGACTCGTTGACTTCGTGTTCTGCGCGGTAAATATGAAAAAGGACGAGATCAAGGCTCTTGAAGAAGCTTATGCAAAGGCTGAGATTCCCGTGGTTTCCAACAACTCGGCTAACCGCTGGACTCCCGATGTTCCGATGGTTATTCCCGAAATCAACGCTTCTCACCTCGAAGTTATCGAGGCACAGAGAGCTCGTTTCGGAACAAAGAAGGGCTTTATCGCAGTTAAGCCCAACTGCTCTATCCAGAGCTACGTTCCCGCACTTACACCCCTTCTCAAGTTTAAGCCTACTCTCGTGGTTGCTACAACTTATCAGGCTATCTCGGGCGCAGGAAAGACCTTCAACGAATGGCCCGAAATGATCGACAACGTTATCCCCTATATCGGCGGTGAAGAAGAAAAGAGCGAAAAAGAGCCTCTCCGCATTTGGGGTGAGGTTGAAAACGGTGAGATCGTCAGCGCGGCTTCTCCCAAGATCACAACACAGTGTATCAGAGTTCCCGTAACAGACGGACACACAGCGGCAGTTTTCGTAAACTTCGAAGAAAAGCCTACACTTGAAGATATCAAGCAGGCCTGGGTAGATTTCGGTTCGCCCGTAGCAGGACTTCCGAGCGCACCCGAGCAGTTCGTAACATATTTTGAAGAGCCCGACCGTCCTCAGGCAAGACTTGACAGAGATATTTACGGCGGAATGGGCGTGACAGTCGGACGTCTTCGTGAAGACAGCGTGTTCGATTATAAGTTCGTAGGACTTTCGCATAACACACTTCGCGGTGCGGCAGGCGGCGCAGTTCTTATCGCAGAGCTTCTTTGCGAAAAGGGTTATATTTAAGCGTATTATCAAAAAACAGAGCTGATATGATTTCTCTGTTGTTCTTAACGGAGAATTTGCAGGCACAAAATTTCGGCAGAGAACTTGTTTTCTCTGCCGATTTGTGTTATAATGGGGTGGGTGATGAAGATGGATAACAAAAAGGATTTGCCGAAAAGAAAAGATATACGGCTCAAGAATTATGATTACAGTTCCCCAGGTGCATATTTTATCACAGTGTGTACATTGGAAAGGCGAAATTGTTTTTGGAAAAATGTAGGGGCGATCATTGATCGCCCGCAAGACGTTGAATTATCGCCGTACGGTAAGATGGTCGATAACGCCATACAAAGCATTCCTTCTGCCTATCCTGCGCTGTCACTTGAAAGTTATGTGATCATGCCGAATCATATTCACCTTTTGGTAAGAGTTTGCGCCGACGAATACGGGCGACCACTGGTCGCCCCTACAATATCGCGGGTGATAAAACAACTGAAAGGCATTGTTACAAAACAAGCCGGGGGAAGCATTTGGCAAAAAACATTCCACGATCACATCATCCGAAACCGAGAGGACTACGAAGAACATTTGCGATATATCTATGAAAACCCACTCCGTTGGCACTACGACGAATTATACACAGAAGAATAAGGGGTATGGGCTTTGCCCGAAGCATTTGTATTACAAATGCGAAACCAGCGCTATAAAACAGGACGATAAATAGGAATTTAGCGAGGTAATTTTATGAAGATAGAGATACAGCAAGACGGAATCTGGTATCATGGTTCTAATAAAATCTTCTCACAATTAAGAACAAATAGCACTATTACACAGTGGAAAGAACTTGCAGAAGCATTTTCACATCAACCAAGTGGGTTGGGATATGATGACGATGGTGTGATTAGTCATAACGGAACCGAAAAAGGATATTTGTATATAATTGATGAACCCATTACAGTAGGAGTAGATATATATCAGCATCCAAGAACAACAATGGACGAAAATGCGGAATTCTTAACAAAGAAACCATTAAAAGTAAAAATGATTTGTGAACTATAAAATTCCAATTTGACGAGGTAAATATGAACTATAAAGCGATTACATCATCAGACGAATTGTGGTGCAAAGTACGCAATTATGCAGAAAGTTGTTCATGGAGAGCAGGAAAGGTGTTGGCAAATACTATGGATAACAATGCATTTCAAGATTGGGAAAGAGTT
>SVRY01000064.1 GCA_015064585.1 Oscillospiraceae bacterium | reverse complement strand
TTGCTTATGAATGCAGGGGCATCGGGCTTGGCTTCGGTTATTATCCCTATGGCTAAAGCCTTTGGTATCAGGGTCATAACTACCGTTTTAACCGAAGAAATCGCAAATAATATTAAACATTTGAATGTAGACAGAGTGGTTGTTACCACCAAAGAGGATATAGCAGAAGTATTAAAAGAAGAACTTGAAAACGGTCACCCTGTGGACGTTGCGATTGACTGCTTAGGTGGTGAAATAATGGGTAAATGTATTCATTATTGATCGAAACGGAAGATCCGAATTTAGTCCTTTATGCCCGTATGGCTGCCGAAAAGGGGCTTCATGTGTTTATGGACAAGCCAGGCAGCCAAAGCACTGAAGATTTTGAAGAGATGCTGTCGGTCATTCTGAAAAATCAAAAAGTTTTCGGAATTGGCTATGTTTACCGTTTTCATCCTCTGATACAGAAAACCCTTTCGCAGGTAAAGGAGGGCAAACTGGGCAAACTCTACTCCGTGGAGGCCCATATGAGCCGGGACGACAAGGACGAAAAGCGCCGCTGGCTGGAGAAGTTCCACGGCGGAATGACCTTTTTCCTGGGCTGCCACCTGATCGATCTGATCCATTTATTTATGGGCACTCCGGAGGAGATCACGGTGCTGAACGCTTGCACCACCCCCGAAAAGCACAAAGCGGACGATCTGGGTATGGCAGCATTCCGCTATCCCGATGGTATGAGCTTCTTCAAGGTCAGCGCCGCAGAGCCCGGTGGCTTTATGCGGAGACAACTGGTCGTATGCGGCTCTTTAGGAACGGTGGAGATTCGCCCGCTGGAGGAGCATTGGAAAGAAAAGGAATACCACTGCATCTCTCAAAGCATCTCCGCCTTCCGCGCACAAAAAGATATTCCTTTGAACTGGGACGACAAGGGAACAATCGAGACTTGTGCCCCTTATCACCGGTATGAGGCTATGTTTGCTGATTTCGCCCGACGTATTCTGGAAGATCGCCCCTCGACGGAAGAAGAACTTTTGCGGGAAGCAAGAGTCCATCGGATTCTTTTGGCTTCCTGCGGCATTCCTTGCGATTTCAAGGAAAGCATTTCCCTATAAGGAGGAAGAATTATGAAGATCAGACGGATTCTATTTACTGAGCCTTTTGTGGCAAAACTTGTAGAAAAAGAACTTCCTGAACCGGGTTACGGCCAGGTGCAGGTGCGTCTTGCTTTTTCTACCGTCAGTTCAGGTACGGAACGGGCAAAACTTACAGGGAGCCGCTCCTGCGGGTGGACCAACCCCGAAGCTGAGACTGCGATTTTTCCGCGCGAGGGAGGATACAGTTCTTCGGGTGTGGTGACAGCTCTCGGAGAGGATGTCACCGATCTGCAGGTGGGCGACCGGGTGGCTATGTTCTGGACGACCCACAGCGAAATCGTCAATATCTCCCGGGAAAATGTGTACTTATTGGATGGCGTATCCTTTGAAGACGGCGCTTTGTTCCATATTGCCACCTTCCCCTTGGCCGCGATGCGAAAATGTCACCTTGAACTGGGGGAGAGCGCCATCGTTATGGGAATGGGCATTCTTGGACTTATGTCCCTTCCCCTCCTGCGCGCCGCGGGCGCGTGCCCCATCATCGCCGTAGACCCCGACCCGACCAAAAGGGAGAAGGCCCTTTCCCACGGAGCCGACTATGCTCTCGACCCCTTTGATCCTCTGTTTGCGCAAAAAGCAAAGGAATTGACGGGCGGCGGTGCAAAGGTAGGCATTGAGGTGACCGGTATAGGAAAAGGCTTGGAAGGCATTTTGGACTGTATGGCACGGGGCGGCAGAGTGGCGCTTCTCGGCTGCACCAGAAATGCGGATTTCACCATCGATTATTACCGAAAGGTACACGGTCCCGGCATTACCCTCATCGGCGCCCACACCCACGCCAGACCACAGCAGGATTCTTACAGTGGCTGGTGGACACAAAAGGACGATATGGAAGCTCTGATCCGTTTGACAAAAAGCGGAAGATTGCGCCTTTCCTCCATGATCGAAGAAACCCATTCTCCTGAAGAAACCCCCGCGGTCTACCACAGACTCGCACAGGACAAGACCTTCCCCATCGTTCAGTTTTGTTGGGGGAATCACAAAAAGTAAGGTTGAAGTTTAGTAATTTCATGGCGCTTTGCGCGTATAAGCACGACACACTTTTCTCTGCAGCACAACCGCTTTTAAACACTATGAAATCGGCAAGAGATAATACTATTTTTGAAAGGAGATAAAAATGAAAGCGATACTTGTAAATGAGGATAAATCTTTGCGATGGGACAACGTTCCCGACCCGATTTTGGGTAATGATGATTGCCTTGTAAAAATTGCGGCTGCAGCGCTTAACCGCGCAGACCTTATGCAAAGAGAAGGTGACTATCCGCCTCCGGCAGGCTGTCCGGAATGGATGGGACTTGAAATTGCAGGAACAATTGTGGAAATCGGAGAAGAAGCAAAAGCAAAATCCAATTGGAAAATAGGCGATAAAGTTTGCGCTTTGCTTGGTGGCGGAGGATATGCAGAATACGCCAACGTCAAATATGATATGCTTATGCCCGTACCGAAAAACTGCTCAATGATAGAGGCGGCGGCTATCCCCGAAGCCTTTGCAACTGCATACCTTAATTTATTTGTTGAAGGCAATATTAAAGAGGGCGACACCTTGCTTATGAATGCAGGGGCATCGGGCTTGGCTTCGGTTATTATCCCTATGGCTAAAGCCTTTGGTATCAGGGTCATAACTACCGTTTTAACCGAAGAAATCGCAAATAATATTAAACATTTGAATGCAGACAGAGTGGTTGTTACCACCAAAGAGGATATAGCAGAAGTATTAAAAGAAGAACTTGAAAACGGTCATCCGATTGATGTTGCAATCGACTGTCTTGGCGGAGAGATCATGGGAAAATGCATACATTATTTGCGCCACGGCGCGCGTTGGATAATGATTGCAGCATTGGCAGGTACAAAAACAGAGATTGATCTTAAAAATATCTATGTTCGGAATGTAAGAATTATAGGTTCAACCTTGCGTTCGCGTACACCTGAAGTTAAGGCGCAAATTTTAGCGGATTTAGTTCAAAATGTTTGGCCAAAGGTTGAAACCGGTGAGGTCAAACCAACTATTTATAAGGTTTTGCCTATTCAAGAAGCTGAAGCCGCACACGATATTCTTTATAAAGGCCAGAATATCGGTAAGGTCGTATTAACCGTTTAAAATCAAATTACAAAAAGAAATAAAAGTATAAATCTCCTTGTTTTACGTGTGCTTTCAGTACAAATTTGTAAACAAAAGGAGAAATGTATATATGAAAGCAACAGGAATTGTACGCCGTATCGAGGCTAGTGTTATTAAAACACCAAGGATATACATAGCAAAAGCGAGGGGAAAATCCCCTCGCTTTTATGCTAAAAATCTAATCGGTATAAATTCCCGTGATTATCTGCATAATAGCAGTTATCATTTTCAAAATCGATGAATTCAGGCTCGATTGTTAAATCAAAATCCGAAAAATAGTATACTTTTTTCTGCTTTTTTCCCTTAACATCGATCAGCCGTAGTGCGGGCGGGTTGTTTTTATCATCCGTGAACCCCTCAAGGGAATAGAGGATTCCGTTATGCAGGCAAGCGCCTTGGATATAGCGGTGATAGTCGCAATCAAAGTAGTCAATAATGTCCTCTTTGTTTAAGGTTACCCGTTTTACGGCAAAGGCACTATCGTATTCGCCGCTATGAACATCGGGGAGGCGAAAGGAAAAATAGCGGGTGGTTTTTTTCTCATCGCGCATGGTAAAAGCATAGAGAAGGGCGTTTTCCCTGTCAACCACAAAGTTGCCGTAAGGGCGCACATCGTTGCCGTTTTCGGATCTCCAGAGCGCGTCCTCCACAAACCCGATCTCGATGAGCTGCACAAGGGTCGTTGTAAAGGTGTTTTCATTTCTCTGCAAGCGATATACGCAGGTAACGCCTTTCATTTTGTTGTCGGATTTTGCATAGTTGTTATAGAGGTTGCTGTAAAGGAGCGGAAACTCGTCGTCCTTGTCATACCGCGCGCTGCCGAACGCAACGGAATTGCTGTGAGGGACAAGGAGCGCGGCTTTATCCAATGTAAATTGAGCAACCGGAACGGAATCGTCGGATGCTTCCTTCGTTCGGTAGACGGTGCCATTCCCTCGCGCATCAAAGCGGAACAGGTACCCGTTATATATGGCGCCATCTTGACCCCGGGTTATTTGCCCTATTTTTTTAATTTCCATGTACAATGCCTCCCAGTAATTGAATTCATTGTAATTGTATCAAATCGAGTCTAAAAAGTAAATGTATAGAGTATAAATTCCCTTGAATCACAAATACCAACATCACAATTTGTATTTTAAGGAGAAATGTTACACGCTTTGCGTGGCAAGGTTCTCGGGTCCCCATTCAAAATCTTTGATTTTGCAAATGGGTGAGGTTCTTATATATGAAAGCAACAGGAATAGTTCGAAGAATAGACGATTTGGGCGTGTGGTTATCCTCAAAGAAATCCGCCAAATACAACATTGGTATTTTTCGACAGGTTTTTCCTTGGGATACATAGTGCAACAAATGGATTTACGCAAACAGCGGGGTGAACCGATCGGTTCACCCCGCTGTTTGCGTAAGTTATCCTATACATGTTTTCCGAACACCGGCGTACAGAGTTACCGCGGTATCGCCTGCGGCGGTTGCCACCGTCACGGTGCAGTCCACAGGGGACAACAGGCTGTACTGTGTCAGGTTTCCGTCACGCCACACCATATCGACGGTGATGTCGCCTTTGGCTTTCAGCCCCTTGACCGATCCGTTTTTCAGTTCCGACGGGAGGGCGGGCAAAAGACGGATCTTCTCGTCCTCGCACTGTAAAAGCATCAGCGTGATCCCCGCGCAAACGCCGTAGTTGCCGTCTATCTGGAAGGGAGGATGGGCATCCAGCAGATTGGGATAGGTGCCTCCGCAACCGTAGTTTATCGCGGCGTGGGGATCCACAAAGGTCAACTGGTTCTTTATGAGACTCAGCACACGGTCGCCGTCTTTGAGTTTTGCCCACAGGCAAACACGCCACCCCATTGCCCAGCCGGTGCTGATATCGCCGCGCCGCTCCAGGGTCACGCGGCAGGCGTCGGCCAGGGCGGGTGTTGACTGGGTGGTGATGCTCTCGCCCGGGTACAGACCGTACAGGTGGGAAATGTGACGATGATGCACATCTTGCTCCTCAAAGTCGTCGTTGTATTCCAGCAATTGCCCCTCACTCCCGATGGCGTAGGGATCCAGATGGGGTAAAACGTCACGCACGCGGTTGATGAAATCATCCTCCACGTGAAGAACGGCGGCGGCCTTTAAGATGTTTGAGAACAGGTCCATCAGTATGGCCTGCGTCATGGTACAACTTTTTGCCAGCGCCAGATCGCCCTCCACGGGATGCTTGTACCCGTTTTCGGGGGAGGTGGTGGGGGTTATAATATACCTGTCGCCGTCCCGTACCATAATGTCCAGATAAAACTTCGCGGCGCCTTCCATCAGCGGATAGGCGGTATCCCGCAGGAAATCTCTGTCGAGAGTGTACTCGTAATGCTCCCACAGGTGACGGCACAGCCACCCTGCCGACATATTCCAAAAGGCGTAGCCGATACATCCACACCTGTGGTTGCCCACAGGTGTGGCGTGTCCCCACAGATCCACGTTGTGGTGGGCGCAGTAGCCCTTGGCACCGTAGAATTCTTTGGCGGCGGCGGCCCCTGTGACGCTTATTTTTCGCAGCAGATCGCAGATCGGCATGTCCAGACCCGTCAGATTGTTCATAAGCACAGGCCAGTAGTTCATTTCGGTGTTGATGTTTACCGTATAGTTGGATGACCACGGCGCATAAAAGTGCTCATTCCATATACCCTGCAGGTTGGTTGCCTCTGAGCCTTCTCGGGAGGCGGCGATCACCAGATAGCGCCCGAAATTATAGATCAGTTCCACCATGCCAAGGTCGGAATCGGCTCCTCGTATGCGTTGGTCGGTGGTCTTACGGGGCGTTTCAAAGCCCAGATCCAGTTCTACACGGGTGTAGAGGGCGGAATGATCCGCTATGTGGTCGGCCAAAAGGAGCGGGTACGGCTTTTCGGCCGTTTCTTGTAGGGCTTCCTCGCAGGGGGCGAGGTATGGTTTGGCAGGGAGCGTGTCGAAATCGATGTAACTGGTTTCCACACACAAAACAACGGTGGTGTCCGTGGCGCCGAAAACCCGTAGAGTACCTTGGTCAAAATCGCAGTCGCCGTCGGTGACGACACGCGCGACGGCGGCAAATTTTACCCCCTCGCCGTCGTACACGGTGGGCACGGAATCTTTTGCGTAGCGCGGAGCGACGGATGAGGGGCACTCGCCCGTGAGATAGAGGGTGCGCTCCGCCGCGTAGGATGTGCTTTTCAGCGGACTGTCGGCGGAAAAGGCAACGTCCGCAGGGCGGCTCGATGTGATGTGCATAACCAAGCAGTTGTCGGGATGGGACACAAAGTATTCCCGCTCAAAGCGGATGTCGTTTTGCCGATAGCGGACGAGGACAACACCTCGCTGCATATCCAACTCGCGGTAATAGTCGCGCACCTCACCTTGGGGGAACTGCGCGTACAGATTGCCCAGGGGCATATACGAATTGCTCCAGATTGACGTAAAATCCCGTTCCAGCAGATCCGTCGCCTCGCGCAGGCGGCCGTCAAGCGCAAGCCGACGGCTTTCGGAAAAAGCCTCTTTGGCCTTATCGTTTTTCACAAGACGCGGTTTTCCCGACCATAACGTGTCGTGATTCAGCGCAATTTTCTCCTTGTCACATTTGCCGTAGACGGTAGTACCCAGCGAGCCGTTTCCCAGCGGCAACGCCTCTTCAAAGCAGGTCGCTTCGGATGCGTATATCAACTTGTTTTCCATAGGCGTCCCCTCAATCCGAAAATGTTATCAAAACCCGATCATCGTTTTACAAATAGGTGTTTCCATTATACAACGCCCGCCTCTAAAAGTAAAGCGACACCGTCTGATTTGAACAATTACAGATACTAACACCGCAATTTGTAATTTAAGGAGAAATGGATATAGGAAATCAACAGGTATAGTTCGTAGAATAGAGGCTCGTGTTATAATAACACAAAAGTGCGATAAATCCTTATAAATACTGGGGTTTCGGGCGATTTTTTAAGAAAAATTTTTGACGAAAAACAGCACATTTTGACCGATACATAGCAAAAGCGAGGTGATTTTTCACCTCGCTGTTTTGTTATGTCCCATTTTTGCCCGATACTTGCTTATATAATTTAATTGTGGTATAGTTATTAAAACAAGAAAACAAAAAATATCAGAAAGGAGCAAATATTATGTACGAAGAATTGATAGAGGGTATGCAGGCAAATAGCTTTTGCATGAAAGAGGACTATCTTCTGGAAGAAGCGAACAACGGTAATATTGATGCAATGTACTTACTGGGCAAACTGAATTGGGAAAGCGACTATATAGACGAGGCTTTCGAATGGTTTAGCAAAGCTGCCGAAAAAGGTCAGGCTGATGCGACATATTTTATCGGTGACTTCTATTGGCATCCTACAGGTTGGGGTCTTGTTGAGCCGAGTGACGAAAAAGCAATTGAGTATTATGAAAAAGCTGCTGAACTTGGCTCTGCAATGGCGATGTGTAAACTTGGTCGTTGGTATCGACAAGGTAAGTCGGGCATACAAATCGGCTCGCTGCTCTAATAATTCTTGGATTTCAGGGTAATTGTTCATACCGAAACTCCTTTTAGGGAACTTTTTTATAAATTTATTATAATAATTGTTCCCCAAAATGTCAAGAATTATTCATTATCACCTTTCGACAAGTTTTGTTTGGCGATACATAGTGTGGTGGAGAGATATAAAGCGAGGTGAATTTCACCTCGCTGTTTTGCATATGTCCCACTTTTGTCTCACGGTTGATACTATAATAATTGTATGGTACAATTACCATACCATGTTCAAGTGCATAACCAGCTGCGTAGCTGTGTTCGTAGGCAGTAATCACCAACATATAACAATCAGCAAAAACGTTTTCGCCAATATAGGTAACGCTATCCGGTATGGTTATGTGTCTA
>SVRY01000063.1 GCA_015064585.1 Oscillospiraceae bacterium | reverse complement strand
TTATATTCGCCTCCAAAACTCGCGAAGCGAATATCACTCGGCGTAAGCCGAATATCACTGCGAAGCAATAGAACTCGCCGCAGGCGAATATAACTGAAAAAAGCACGCTTGCGCGTGCTTTTTTCTGGCTGGAGTGGATGGATTCGAACCATCGCAATGCAGGAGTCAAAGTCCTGTGCCTTACCGCTTGGCGACACCCCAATAACAAAAGCAGTATAGCATACTTTTTTCGTTTTGTCAACCATAAATTTGCATTAACTTGAATCTTTGTTAGCATCAAATAGATCATCCGCAAAGACAGTACATAAACTGCAAACCGATGGCATTTATTGTGCCATCGGCTTGCAGTTTATATTCAAGGCAAATGAAAGCCGTCCACATTTCCCTTTTGGATGGCTTTGAAAATACGGTGTTTCAGTCCCTTGTCCTTGCGGTCAAGATCGTCAATAAACTGTTTCATGCTTTCTCTCTCGGTATTTTTGTCCTCGGGACAAGTGTTTTTCACAAGGGGCAGATCATTTCCTCTGACAAAATAGCGCACATCATCCTCGTCCGCATAAATGAGAGGGCGGATCATGGTCAGATCCTTGCGGGAAAGATAGGTCACGGGAGAAAAACAGCCAATGCGTCCTTCATGAAATAAATTCAGCATAAAAGTGGTCACCACATCGTCAAAATGATGCCCCAGCGCCACTTTGTTGCATCCCGCCTCCTTGGCGGCATCATGCAGGGAACCTCTTCGCATTTTTGCGCAAAGCGAGCAAGGATTACTCTCCTGGCGGATGTTAAATACCACATCGGCAATACCGCTTTCCTTGATAACATAGGGAATTTCCATTTCATTGCAAAATTGCTTGACAGGGGTAAAATCCATATCGGGAAAACCTGCATTGACAGTCACTGCCACCAGCGAAAAGTTTTTAGGGTAAAAACGTTTCAGATCATACAGTGCACAAAGCAGCGCCAAGCTATCCTTTCCGCCCGAAACGCCCACCGCGATCCGATCGCCCTCTTCAATCATATTGTAATCATCCACTGCCCTGCGGGTACAGCTGAGCAGTCTGCGAATGCGCTGAAATTCCATATTAATCTCCATTCTGACGCATAGCGTCAGCAAAAATAATTCAATTGAATTTTCGTGCTTCCCTACCGGGAAGCAAAAATGGGACGGGACCCATTTTTAGAAAAGTCGGAGCGTGAATTAACAAGTGTAATACACCGATTGGCAATCCTTCACGCTATCCTCCGAATATCCTTTATCCTCATAATTATACAACATTTTCATCGGTCAATCAAGCCCCTGCACAGATTTTTCCCGATCGCATATAATAAAACCAAAACACTTCGGGAGGAACTATGGCGATCCGAATATTCATTGATCAGGGACACAATCCCCAAAACCCAAACGCAGGCGCGGAGGGCAATGGGCTCAGAGAGCAGGACGTAACCTATGCCGTGGGGGTAGAACTGGCAAGACTGCTAAATGAAAACGGAAATTATGAGACAGAGCTTTCCCGCAACAGTCCTAGTGAAATTTTGGGAACCAGTAATGCCGATAGCTTGGCAAGGCGGGTACGGGCAGCCAACGCCTTCGGTGCCGATTATTTCATCAGCATTCACACCAATGCCTCCGAATTTCCCTCTGCAATGGGCAGTGAAGCCTTTGTTTACAACAGCAACAGCCCTGCCATACCCTTGGCAGAAAGCATTCTTGACGGGCTGGAATACGCCACGGGATTTCCCCCAAGAGGGGTCTACAGCCGTCCCACTTTGTACGTTTTACGGCGTACCCAAATGCCCGCTTTGCTTTTGGAGATCGGATTTATCACCAATCCAGCCGAAGCATACTTAATGGAAACCGATCCGGGACTGTTTGCCGCGGGGATCTATAACGGCATTCTTAACTATTTCGGCAACTGAGAAAACCTCGCCCAAAAGCGAGGTTTTCTTGGTTATTCTTCTTTTGCACGTACACTGCAGTTGAAGCAATCCAGCAAATACGCACCCACAGCTCCTATCACAAAACAGATTGCACATACAACGTAGCCGCCAATACTTTGATCAAAACTTACCTCATTTACCACTGTCATAATGGTTGCGGCAATCACCACTCCCACAATGGCATGGAAAGAAACCGAATGATGGCGTTCAAACAGATAATTCACACCTTTAGCAAACAGCACAACAGTCAAAACCGCGCCAATGCCGCAAGGGATCAGTACATTCATTTGCAGATTGCCAATGCCGTCCACCAGCGGCTGATACAATCCAAGGGGCATTGTCAAAGTGGAAAAGCTCATACCGGGAGCGATAATGGAAAGGGCAATACAAAATCCGCAGAACAAAAACCATGCGAAATTAGGCGTGAGCGTCAATTTCAATTGTGCATAGCCCAGCAACAGCGCCATAATAAATACAAACGCGATGGCTAGGGCAATAAAAGATCCCTTGCTTCTTCCCTTTTCACCCGCTTCGCGGAATAAAGAAGGCATCAGCCCTACGATCAAACCGACAAACAGACAGATGGAAGGATTGGGGTATTTATCCAACAGGAAGCCAAGCAGCTTGGCAATACCCAAAAAGCCGAGCACCACGCCGACAATAATGGGCAAAAGTCTTCCCAAATGCTTGCGCCAGGTCTTAAAAGGATTGGAAAGCAACTCCATAATGGGTTTATATACACCGAACACCACGCAAAGAACGCCCCCTGAAATCCCGGGCAGAACAGCGCCAAGTCCGATCAGCATGCCCTGTAAAACACCCAGCACAAAGCGAATGGGCGAAAAGCTTTTTTTATTTTCGTTCATCGAGCACCTCAAAAATCATACATTTTTTGACAGTATATCACACTTTTTTTCTTTTGTCGAGAGGGGAGGAACATTTTCGGCGGTACTTGCAAAAATCGATCAGTTGTGATACAATATATAGGAAATTTTACACAGAGAGAGGTGTGAGGGAAACATGTCAGAACTGCAAAAGCCTGTGCAAAGCTTACCGGGAGTGGGCACCAAGCGGGCAGAACAATTATTAAAACTCGGCATTGAGAGTGTGGCAGATCTTCTCTATCATTTTCCCCGCGCCTACCAAAACCGCGGAAAAATACTCTCCTTGGCAGAAGGCGCCATGACAGGACAGGTATGCGCCACTGTTTTGACAGTGGGCAGCACGGTATCGGCAGTTCGGCTCAGCGGCGGAAGAACCCTTTTTCGTTTCAGCGCCTTTGACAATACCGGCAAGTGCATCATCAGTTTCTTCAACCAAAACTATTTAAGAGATGTTTTTATTCAGGGGAGCACCTTCCGTTTCTACGGAAAGATAGAACGCAAAGGACGAAGCTTTGCCATGACCGCTCCTGCCTTTGAGCCTTGGAGCGAAACCGTACAGCCGCCTGAATTTTATCCCATTTATCCGCTCACCGCAGGTCTTACTCAAAAAAATCTGCAAAACATCATCGGCACACTGCTTATGCGTCTAACCCCCGACAGCGTGACCGACCCCATTCCCGAAGACATTCGAAAAAAATATTCTCTGCCCGAGCTATCCGCCGCCTTTGGCGCCATCCATATGCCGAGCAACTATGCGGAACTGGATACCGCCCGCTCTCGTTTTGCCTTTGAAGAACTCTTTCTGTACTCCCTTGGCATGGGTATGCTCGGCAAACGCCGCCGTCTGCCCTGCGATCTGCAATTCGGAAAAACCGATCTGACCGATTTCTTCTCTCAAATTCCCTTTGCACTCACCGATGCACAAAAAAAGACGGTCAATGATATATACATCGATATGACACGCAAAGAAACACCCATGGCACGTCTGGTATCGGGCGATGTAGGCAGCGGAAAAACCATTTGCGCCGCCGCCGCATGTGCCATCGCACTCAAAAATGGGTATCAATGCGCCTTGATGGTCCCCACCGAAATTTTGGCAAATCAACATTATCATGACTTAGAACCCTTATTCAAAAATCTTGGTTTTTCAGTCAAACTGCTCACAGGTTCCCTTTCCGCCGCCGAAAAAAGAAAAGTTCGCTTGGATGCTGCCTCAGGAAAGGCAGACCTTGTGATTGGAACCCATGCACTGATCACCGATGCCACCACCTTTTCTAAGCTGGGACTGGTCATCACAGACGAACAGCATCGCTTTGGTGTGGCACAGCGGCAAGCACTGGCAGAAAAGGGCAAGCGTATTCACACGCTGGTCATGACCGCCACCCCCATTCCCCGCACGCTCGCCCATATACTTTACGGAGATCTGGACGTCTCCACCATTGACACCCTCCCCCCCGGCAGGCAGGTGGTGGACACATTTGCAGTCAATGAAAGTTACCGCGCAAGACTCAACGGATTTATCCGAAAGCAGGTCGAAAAGGGACATCAAGTCTATATCGTTTGCCCCGCAGTGGAACAAGCCGAAGAGGATCTTGCGGAAAACGGAGAAACCATTTCGCTGGATTACCGACCGGGAAAAGAAGTCTCACCTGCCATTCCCATGCAGGCGGCGGTGGATTATGCCAAAGCACTGCAAAATGAAGTTTTCCCCGATCTTGCCATCGGTATCCTGCACGGAAAAATGAAAGCCAAAGACAAAGATACTGTCATGGCAGACTTTGTTGCGGGAAAGATCCAGATCCTTGTTTCCACCACCGTCATTGAGGTGGGCGTAAACGTACCCAACGCCACCTTGATGGTCATTGAAAACGCCGACCGTTTCGGTCTTGCCCAACTGCATCAGTTGCGCGGACGCGTGGGGCGCGGCAGTGCAAAATCCTATTGCGTCATGGTATCCGAGGCAAAAAAAGGATCGGATGCCGAAGCAAGATTGAATATGCTTTGTAAAAGCCGCAACGGTTATGAAATTGCCACCTTCGATCTGCAGCTGCGCGGTCCGGGTGATTTCTTCCCCACAGGCGAAGAAGCGCGCCAAAGCGGCGAATTCAGTTTCCGCTATGCGGGGCTTGCAAATGATGCTTCGCTTGCCGAAAATGCTGCCAAAGAAGCAAAAGCCCTTTTGGAAAGCGATCCCTCGCTTTGCTCTCCCAAGCATATTCATTTATCCTTAGCCATCGAACGCTTTTTCAAATTAACCGAAAATGTTGTCAATTGATAAACTTTTCCTTGCATTGTGAAATAAATTATGCTACAATAACCATAGATCGATTCCATCGGAATCTTTCAATACATTTAAAGGAGAATTCTGTTATGCAAAATGTAAAAAAGTACATTGCCGAATTTCTCGGCACTGCTATCCTTGTCATTTTCGGATGCGGCACCGCCTGTGTTGTGGGATGTCAGACCACATTTCCCGGCTACTTAGTCACCTCTCTCGCATTTGGTCTTGTGATCGTTGCCATGGCGTATAGCATCGGAAACATTTCAGGCTGTCATATCAATCCTGCAGTTTCGCTCGCCATGTTCATTAACGGCTCTCTGCAGATCGCGGATTTCATCGGCTATCTGATTGCCCAATTCCTTGGCGGCATTGCCGGTTCGGCACTTCTTTACTATTTCATCGGCACCAAAGGCAATTTCGGTGCCAACGGGCTTTACGACAGTGATATTCTGAAAAGTCTCATCATCGAGATCGTACTGACCTTTGTATTCGTATTTACCATCATGGGAGTCACTGCCAAAAAGGAAAACGCACCCACCACAGGTCTTGTGATCGGTCTTTCTCTGACCCTTGTGCATATTCTCGGCATCTACTTCACCGGCACATCGGTTAACCCCGCAAGAAGCTTCGGTCCTGCCATGTTCGCAGGCGGAGACGCGCTGAAATATGTGTGGGTATTCCTGGTTGCTCCTCTGATCGGCGGTGCCCTTGCCGCATTTGCCTACAAATGGCTGTCTGCCAACAAAGAATAATACCTCTTATTTCTAACCATTAAAATACCGAGTCCGCAGCCCCAAAAGGCTGCGGACCCGGTGTGTTTATATGCGAAAATAAAATACAGTGAGTTATATCAACCGCCCGTCAGCGATTTCAGCGTCACAGGGGTAAGATCCAAAAACATCTCTTCGGTATCGATGGAATCATAATTTTCTGCATGATACACAATGTGCGTAAAAACACCGTCTATATCGGCAACCCAACACATACTTTGGCCTCCATTTGTATACGTTCTCAGGCACTCAGCATACACGGTTATTCTCCCATCCTTACTGTGAACAGGCTCTTCCAAAAGAGTATACGACGAAAAACGCTCTTTTATCTGCTCTTCAATGGGCACTCCCGATTGATACGCATTCACCTGATATTCCAAACGAAACCACTCGTCATCTCCGACCATGGTTACCAGCATCGGAACATTCTGCTTCGGATTCTCGCAATTCCACCATATTTCAGTGATATCCCCTTCAACCAAAGGAATGTACGATAATTTATCCAATACTTCCAAAAACTGTTCCAAATCTCGGCGATCGAGCGCGCCTCTTACAGTTGATATATACGCCTCCAACTCCTTTTCATCGGCATAAGACAGCATTTCGCGCATCTTTCTAAGATCGGATAGACCGTCTTCTACTGAAATTACTCCGGGTGGGTCATTGTGAGTGTCCTCGCTTTGCGGCGTGGATGGTAATTCCGATGATATATCATTTGACTTCTACAAGTCCAAAAGAAGACAGCCATTCTACAGAGGGGCGTTCTGTAGGATTCGAAATAGAACAATAAAAATAATGATCCCCCAAATTGCCATGCAATTCTACCCTATATGGTATTGTTTCCGATATTTGTTCTGTCGTATAAATTGTTTCCAAACGATAATTTTCTGCAACAAATATTGCTCCTTTATCCGTAGTAATCTTATACTCAACACGTTTAAATTCGCCTGCACTGGTTGTATGCAGATAAACCATTGCATTACGTTCTTCCGTTTGAATTGTCTCAGTAATCGTTACTAATTTGTTGTTATGAATTTTGTCTATTGTATCTTTTAGTTTATAATCGTAGAGTTCCTTTGTTTGAACAGCAAATGTATGCACACCACAACTATCTGATTTAAGCGATGGATAATACGTTTCTCCCGCCCAAACTATTTGTCCCGTAAAAACCACATCCTCCGGAAGTGACGGAATATACAATTTTTCAAAATTACAAACCTTAACCCTGCCCGTCTCGTCCTTGCTGAATGTACTCATCGTCTTAATTTCTTCTTCAGTCAGTTTTCCGTTTAAAACTTTATCTTTCATTTCAGATACGGAAGAAAACGTCAAATACGGTTCTACTTGCGATGCATTTACATTATTCTTGTATTTTTCTTCCTCAAAAACAACGTAATACTCGCCATTGATCATTTCGATCTCATAGCCTGCATTTGTATCGGTAATGATGCCGCCCTTTTCGGCATCATCCTGTATATGATCGTTTTTGGCACAAGCACACAGAACGAAAACAATCAGTACCAAAATCCATATACTCATATATTTTTTCATAATGTTCCTCCTTAATTATGATGGTGTAATTTTTGTGGTACCAATTCTTGCATAGTTGCAAGACAAGATGCGCAAAATGGTTCCTCATATCCATCTTTAATATCAATGTAATAATCGTATGCACAATTGGCATCAAATTTCTCCATGATACAAACATATGCACCGCTCACATCATGCCCTGCATTATCATAAACATCATTCATACCAAAAGTGTGTGCTGTTTCGTGTGCAAGAATAAGCGTCATACACGCTTGTTGTTGCTCAAGCACTTCTTGAGAATTCGAAGAATAACTATATATATTCATAAAATGTATAACCGGACGCTTTTGATACACAACCGCAATCCAGCTGTTCACCAAATTATGTATTCCATTATCCTCATCACAATACGTGTTTCGCGGACGATGTGTCCACATAACATACACATGGTTGTTTTCTCTGGGAGCATTATATATCGCATTAGAAATTACAAATCCATTTTTATGGTGTTCAGTACTACAATCATCACCGCAAGCATCGGTGGTACACGGTGAGTTCAAGCCTTGACTACACTCACTATCTGCTATAATACTATTGTTTTGTTGAGCCGATCCATCCATTCGAAAACTAACACCAAAGCACCGTGTAAATACTGTATTGGCAAATTCATTTGCATCCGAAATATAATTTACCAAATACGAATTACTTCCCGTAAAAGTCGAATCATAATAGTTTACATACGAAAAAACTATATCATACAAATCCCACT
>SVRY01000062.1 GCA_015064585.1 Oscillospiraceae bacterium | reverse complement strand
CCAAAGATTGGACTAAAACACCCAATACGGAAGATGGTACATCCTTCTGCATCAATACCATTGACCGTGAGAATAAGGTTATTTATTCCCACGCATTTGGTGTGGGTCCCGACCGTACTATCAGTTATGCGGCAGGGGCAAATATGAAGAACGTGACTAACAATCTGACATACTGCGTGAATAGCAATACGCTGTCAAGCGTGGTATACGGCACGGCATATTCTGCAACCATCACAGCTAATAGCGGATATGATTTATCTTCTATCAAGGTCACAATGGGCGGCACGGATATTACATCCACAGCCGTTAGCGGTTCTGCTATCAGCATTGCATCGGTGACAGGGGATATTGTGATCACAGCGGTGGCGGTGGAGCAAAAGCCTGCGTATACCAACATATTGAAAGAAGTTGGATACGAGAGCGGCCGTCTTGGCAGTACAGGTGCCGACAGCGCATCCAGCAGCTATAGGCGTACAAAATACATCCCTTGCAAAGCAGGAGATACCATTCGCATTGCGAATGTAACGGGACTGAACGCATCGGATTCCGACACAAACAACCACCGTTTCTCGTTCTACAATTCGTCTAAGACGCATTTGCGAACGCTGAACTGCTCTTCTTCGGGTCTTGGTTCGGCAACATCGGCAGCTGGTCCGTATTACAATTTGGTATTTGATTCGAGCGGAAACATCATACAGTTTACCATTCCGTCACAAGATAATAACACCAACCTTAGCACCGTAGCCTTTCTGCGTTTCTGCACAGCAAGCGGCGGCATTACCGATGCTTCCATTGTGACGGTCAATGAGGAGATTGTGTGAGGTGGGGTATGTTTATCACTTGGCAAACCATTATAACGGCAGGCGCTGTCTTTTCGGCAGTGCTTGCCATTGTCGGAGCGCTTCTGAAAATACATGGCTGGATCCTGCGGCAGGAACTGCAAAACAAAACACTGGAAGAACTAAAAAAGCATCATGAAAAAGATCTCAAGCGCGTAAGAGAGGAAAATACGCTCATCTGCTTTGCCCTCTCCGCCTGTCTTGACGGTCTGCAGCAGCTGGGGGCGAACCACACTGTTCCTTTGGCAAAAGAAAAACTGGACAAGCACTTAAATGAAGAAGCCCACAAATACTGATAAAGAGGAAGTTATTTATGCAAGAATTACTAAAGCGGCTGATTGATCTGTGCAAGATCAAAAGCCTGGTAACACTCACGGTCATTGCCGTGTTCGCCGTTCTGGCGCTTCGCGGCGCCATATCGCCCGATATCGTTATGACCATCGTAACATCAGTTATCGCTTTCTATTTCGGCACACAACACGAGAAAAAACAGTAAGGAGGATCTAAAATGGCAATTAAGATCTGTTTGGACGCAGGGCATTACGGCAAGTACAACCAAAGCCCTGTTGTTCCCGAATATTACGAATCCGACATGAACTGGAAGCTGCACCGGAAGCTCAAAGCAGCGCTTGAAAACTGCGGTTTTACCGTGGTCACCACCAGGGCATGCAAAGACAAAGACCTACCCCTTTTTGACCGCGGTATGGCAGCAAAGGGATGTGATCTGCTGCTTTCCATGCATTCCAATGCAGCAAGCACAGAGCCTGTGGACTATATCACCATCCTGCATCAGGTAAATGACAGCCGTACCGACATTGACAATATCGGCGCATCCCTTGCCGAACAATTAGCCCCCGTGATCACCGAAGTGATGGGGGTAACACAAAAAACACCCCGCGTTGACGGCGTGCTGTCAAGCACCGACCGTGACGGCGACGGGATCAAAAACGACAATCACTACGGGATCCTGCATGGCGCGCGCATGGCAGAAACTCCCGCTTTGATCATAGAGCATTCCTTCCATACCAACCGCCGCGCGGCGAAATGGCTCCTTGAGGAATGCAACCTCGATAAGCTTGCCAAAGCCGAAGCCCAGGTGATAGCGGCGTTCTTCGGCTGTGACAAGAAGATCGAAAAAAAGCCCCCCGAACAGCCTGTGCGCTACCGCGCACAGGTGGGGGCTTACACCCTGGAAAACAACGCAAAGAATATGGTCACCAAACTGCAGCGCGCGGGCTTTGAAGGCTGTATTCTGAAAGAAGATGCTTATCATAAGGTACTCTCGGGCGGCTTTTATGAAAAGGCAGATGCCGCAACTCATGTTACCCTTTTAAAATCAAAAGGCTTTTCCGCTTTTGTCAAAGCGGTAAACTAAAATCTCAGCCGAAAAGCACAATTCCATTTCCCAAAGTTTTTGAAATTCCAAAAAACTTTTTACAAAAAGTTTTTTGGTGGGGCTTGGGGTGAAACCCCAATATCATAAACTTAGGAGCTTGGGGTGAAACCCCAAATATACTACTAATAACAATAATAAAAAGACAGCCTGTCAAAGCAAGCTGTCTTTTCGGGGTATCAAAGCCAATCTTTATCATTCCAAATGATATCGCCGTTTTCGTCGTACTCGTCGCTGTAGAAGTATTCCAATTCGCCGGTATCTTCATTGAGGTAATAATAATCCACATAGAAGCCGCCGCCTTCGCGTTCGCTGCGGCTATAGGTCATCCAAAGAGTACCGAACTCATCCAGTTCATAGCCTTCGACGGGATTATTGTTTTGGTCGTACACATCGTGGTAGGCATGGTAAAAGCCTTCGCCCGATTCAGAGGGGTAGTAAAGATCGTCCACGGTATTTCCGTTTTGGTCGATATACGTTTTGGAGATCTGAAAAACACTGCCGTCGGGTTCATACATTGTGTAGATCTCGACACCGTCAACGATCTCCCATTGGGAGCCGGGCACCAGCTCGCCCAATTCCACATTGTATTCATAGGTCTCGTAAGCGATCTCTTCGCCGTTTTCGTCGTAAGCTGTGATAGAGCGGTAGCGCAGGATCAGTCCTTCGCTTTCGGAGAAGTATTCATAGGATTCATACACTTCTCTGCCCTGATCGTCGGTATAAATGAGAGTCTTTTCATACAAAAGCCCGCCGTCAAAATAGGTCTGCCATTCCATGTAAACGCTTTCACCCAGCTCGTTTTTGCGTACAATAATGCGATTGCTGATCGAAAGACCGCCTACAAGCTCGTCAAACACATAGTTTTCGGTGATGATCTGACCCTCTTCATCCATAAACTGTACTTCTTTTTCGATCAGTTCACCGTCGTCGCTGTAGGTATACTGCTCGGCGGAAAGAGCCTCCCACTTTGCGCTGTAGACAATTTTTGCGGTGATCTTAAAGCTCTGTGCGATCAATTCGCTGCGCAAAACCTCATGTCCTTTGTCGCTGTGGGTAATTTCGCTCTTACGAACCAGCGTCAAACTGCCGTTTTCCTCTGCGTTGTAGTATTCCTCTTTCAGCATATCCTTGTTTTCACTGTAGAGATAGCGGATCTCTCCCAGCGTTTTGGTCATGCCTTCGGTCACGGTCACCTTGGAGATGTAGCCGTCTTGGTAGGTCATTCTGTAAAGATTGCCTTCAATTTCGATGTCCATCAAACTGCCGTCTTGCGCAAAATTGTAAATGAAGGCAACATCGGCATCCTCGCCCTCTCCCTCTGCAAACACCATTTGGATCAGCTTGCCGTTTTCATAGGAGGTGAGAATAAAGGTATCGTCCCCCTGCGAAACATCAAAGCGGGAGGGCATTTTGTAGGCATCGTATTCGGTACAAACAAATGCCATCTTTCGGCCTGCCATTTGGAAGTCGATCTCGCACAGCAAACCGTCTTGGCCGTAAATGTATTCCACACTGCCCTGATTGAAACGCTCCGAAAGGCGTTTACCCGTGCTGTCGCAGGTCACAAGGGCGGGACCCATGACGAGTGCGGAAAATTCCATACCAACATGAGTCACAGGCTTGGGGTCGGGATCGGGGTCGGGATCGGGATCGGGGTCGGGATCGGGGGTAGGATCAACCGGAGTAGGATCATCCGGAGTAGGATCATCCGGGGTAGGATCGTCGGGTGTGGGATCATCCGGAGTAGGATCCATAGGAGGGATCTCGACCGTTTCGTTATTTGTAGGATCCTTATCATTTAGCATGTCATCGGGATCCTTGACAGTTTCTTTTTCGCCGCAGGCGCCAAACAGGAAGCAGCATCCAAGCAGCATGGCTGCGATCAAACAAAGGGAAACTATTTTTTTCATGATGTACTCCTTTCTAAAAATCAAACATAAAATTTGTACATTCAATTATAGCACTCTTTTTCATAAAATGCAAGAAAATATTTACAATTCGTTTATTGTTTCAGTTTAGAATCACACATCATCCAACAGTTTCTCCGCATTTGAAAGCTCTTCCAAAAGCGTTTGCAGGCATGCGCGCAGTTCATTATCCGCTTCGGCCATGAGCTCCGGCAAATTTCGGGAAGTCGAAACCGTTCTGAATAAGCGCATGGGATCATTCAAGTGTTGGTACCACAGCATTCCGCTGTCCGGCTGGCAATGATCGACCAAGGCATTGAGTATGCGTACTTGATTGTCTTTTGCTTTGCTCGTTGCATTCTGATTGATCCCAAGCATCAGCTCCTCGAAGTAGACAGGGGTTACATTCAAATAGGACAAGCACGCCATATATTCAAGGGTTGCGGTAATGAGCTGTACTCTACCCTCGGTCTTGGCAGTTGCAGCAATAGCGTACATGGAAAAATTATTCCATAAACCGGTAACATAGCCCGTAGGGTCGTTTGGGGACAGCATGGGCGGGGGCATAATAACATATCCATCTTCCATGATATTCAAATAGCCTTCCGCCTCTGACAGTGTATGGCCGATCATCAAAACATTTCCCTTCGAAAAGCGATCGATGACCTCCTCCATACCGGAATTAAAGTTTAGGTTCAGCGCACGGGAATCGGTGTACAGCTTTATCAATTTGGCGGCAAAGAAGCGGCTTCGGTTGCTATTAAAGCTGCTTTCATAAAGGGTTTCGCCCTTCTTTTCCAAACTGCGCACTCCGGCTCCTGCCGCCAGCACATCGGTACCGTACCCATAATCGGCATAGCCATATCTGTCCTCATAGGACAGCTTTCCGTCATTGTCTGCATCCAAATAGATAGCATTTGAGATCTCGCAGACAAGATCCAGGGTCCAAAGCCCCTTATTGTACAGTGCGTACAAATTGGACTCTCCCTTTGCCGACGGCAAAGCGGCGATCAATTCTTCGTTTTCATCCCAAAGGGTCTTATTGACAAAGAAGGCATGCATTCCGCCGATATAGGACTGAGAAAGCTCTCCCGTGATCCAGTAGGCGTGTCCGTTATAGGAAGCGGCATCGTAAAGCGCCTTGTCCCAATAGGGCGCATCAAGATCCAAATAGTTTTCCGCAGGATCGATACTGTTAAGATCCAGCAAGCTTCCCTTACAATCACCCAAAAAAGCCGCGGAAAAATTACTTGAGGAATTATTTGATACCACGTCGTAATGATGGATCCCTGTGGTCTTCACTGTAAGCATCTCGCTGCCAAAATCCTCTGTACTCTTGACATCCATGGCAACCTTCACGCCGAGGGTGCTGGCAAGTATTTTATTGCGCTCCAGCACGGCATTGTTTACGCTAAACGAAGTATCATCCTCGGGCGCGATCGAACGGGCGCAAAGAGAATCGAAATAATCATTACTGCACACCAAAAAGCGAACGGTCTCATCTTTAAAATACGCATCCGAAAGCCTTTCTTGAAAATCCCTCCAAGAGATTTCCTGTCTCTCTCCTCCGACGATCCGGGGATCAGCGGAGTCTTCGCCGACCGGCGTGGGATCCACAGTCACCGTGCCGCTGTCAACAGGCGGTTCAATCGTTTCCTTCTCGTGCCTTCTTGCTTTGCCGACCCAACAGCTGAAAAACACGACCGTGCATCCCAGCAAAACAGCAATGAGAAGAAATAAGGCGGTTGTTTTTTTGATCTTAATAACCATCGTCAATTCTCCTGTTTCAAAGCAGTAAGCATCTTTTACTTTCATTATAGCCTACATACCGACGATGTTCAAGTGCAAATTTGTTAATTTTTTATAAACTTTAATTTTTTTTGATTATAATATTTATTCATAAAATAAAAATGGAGCTGATTTATCAAGTTAGCCCCTTTCCTATTTACAAAAAGATAGCTTTCCGCAAGCGGAAAGCCATCTCTTCATTCAATTTATATTATATTCCCGTCGGGATCGTACTCGGTAACGGTTTCTTCGCCGTCCTTGCCCACAATAACACGGGACAAATACAGCTTTCCGGTGGCATCGTCATAGGAGTAATATTCGAAAATCGTGCTGTCGGTATCTGTATCGTACATATAGCGGTCTTTGCCGATCAAAACCAGCTCGCCTCCCGCCGTCATGGTCTCATAATACTCATTGATCTCCCAGCCGTCGGTATCCACAAAGCGCAAATTCTTTGCCATTATGTACCCTCTGGAGCTGTAGATCTCCTCCTGCGAAGCGATGGGATATCCGTGCGCATCCAGCGTTTCGGTAGTGCGCTCGGAAAGATAACTCTTTCCGTCATCGTCTGTCAAATACTCTTCCAGGATAAAGGAATCGGCTGTGCGGATCTCTCTTTGCACAAGCTCTGGTCCCATACGGTAAATGTTTATCTCATAGGTAAGCTCTTCCCAGAAAGACGAATACTGGATACGGTCCAGCAAAAGACGCTCTTTATGCTCGGAATATACATAGTCGTAATGCTCATATAAACAGCCTTCATCGTTGTAGGTAAAGATCTTTTCGCGGTCTAAAACGAGTGTAGTCGCATTTGGCACACTGTAATCGCCGATATACGCGATCTTGCCGTCATTTGTATATTTGTATTCCAAAACCGTATAAAGCTCTCCGGATATTTCGTACCGTACACTATAGATATTCGCGCCGCTATACTCCAAAACGAAGCAGGTTTCGTTGGGATTGTCAATGCGCTGTGTCACGCCGTATTCATTGTAGCGGTAGGTCTCGCCGAGTACTTCCTCCCTTTCATCCCCATCATAGCTGCCATGGGTCATGGAAAGGATCTTGCCCGACTGCTCGTCGCATTCGAATAAGAAGAAAATAACCTTGTCATCCTCATCGCCCGCCACCTCTGCGCGCACGGGACGGCCGTTTTCGTCATAAGAGCAATGAAGCTCATAATGCCAACCGAACACATTGTAGATAAGACCGAGCAGTACACGGTCATGATCATAAAAATATTCAACAACACCGTCACGGTATTTTTCCAGCATACGGTTGCCGAATTCGTCGTAGGTCACAATGACAGGCTCGCCCCAAAGAGTGGAATACTCAATGCCGGTATGGGTATTTTCGGGCTTATAAAAGTCAATTTCATCAAAAGTGAAATCATCATCCCAGCCGTTATTACCGCCTCCGCCGCCATTGCCTCCGCTGCCGCCGCTACCGCTGCCGCCGGGCTTAGTATCCACCTGACCGCTGCCGCTGTTATAAGGTTCCTTCACCTTTTCGCCGCAGGCAGTAAATGATACCGCAAGCGCCATCAGCATGGCAGCCGCCAATATAATGCCAATTAATCTTTTCATAATAGTCTCCATTCATTTTTTCGCACATACTATGCTTTTATGATTATATCATGTTTTTTGTAAAATGCAATACTAAAATAACAAACTTACCAAACAAAAATAGATAGAAGCAAAGCCAAAGATGCTCTGCCCCCTTCAATACGTGCAAAAGCAGCAGCCGTCTTACAGTGAGACAGCTGCCGCTAAAACTATATGAAAAATTATTCCGCAAAGGTAACTGTCTTTGCACTCTTTTTAAAGTCTGCCTTTCTGTCGGCAAAATCGTCTTCCTCACAGCAGAACTGCACGATCCAGAAAGCATCGGGACCCTTGAACAGGAAGGTCATGTAACCGTGAATCAAGCCCTCTTCCTCGCCCTCGGCGGTGTACTCAAAGTACAAAAGTCCGTCCTCTTCGATCAGCGCGCCGGGCTCGCTGTCGGCATTGGCAATGCGTACCAGCTCACCGTACTGCTTAACGGTATCAATGCCCAATCCTTCAAAATCCGCAAAGGGCTCTCTCAAAGTAAACACAGCAACCTGAATGGAATCATAACAGGCAGTGTAACCCTCATAATCCTCATCGCTGAATGCGGAGGTCAGTGTAATACTCATCCCTTCCTTGGTAAAGGTCTTTTCTTTTGCGGCATAAACATCGATCAGCCCGCAAGCCGAGAAGGAAAGCAGCATGCATACTGCCATGACACAGGAAATCAGTTTTTTCATATTCAATTCTCCTTTTTCAAATGTTGTATTAACTATATCATACAATTGAAGTTTTGTCAATAAAAAACAGTAAAAAATTAGTCTACTATTCGTTGAGACAATTCTACCATTCCTATTCATAAAAAGAAAAAAGCCATCCAAAAGGATGACATTCTATATAAACGGGATAAACCCGATTGTTTTTGAAATATTGACCGCAATATTTCAAAATCCTTGTCGCAATGATCATAAAAAACTGAATAAAGTCTGAAAGAAAGGAAACTCAAGTGAACTTCTGAAGGAAGTTCAAGCCCTCGGTCTATTAGTATCGGTCAGCTGAACACATTACTGTGCTTACACCTCCGACCTATCACCTGGTAGTCTACCAGAGA
>SVRY01000061.1 GCA_015064585.1 Oscillospiraceae bacterium | reverse complement strand
ATGAGAAAAATAAAAATAATAACTGCCGAAACAAGCTTCAAGTTTTTGCTGTCATACCGTTTTTCAAAGAACTCTGGCATAGTTTTTGCCCGCAACCGTTGCGTCATATTTTTGGTGCGCTTTGCAAGTACCAGCCAAGCAATCGTTGTTCCGATAATCGCATTTCCGATTCCGATCCAGACAGATGCAAGACCGTAAGCACGGCCGAATGTGCCGGCATAACCGATAAAAATCACTGCGGAAAAATAGGTCGTGCCGTATGCAAATGCGGTCATCCAACCGTTGAGCCCTTCCTTACCCGCCAACAAAAAGTCATTTACCGATTTGGAACGATTTCGTGTATACATAGCAATAGCAACCATGCCGATCGCATATAAGATCAAAATTGAATAATCCAGAACCATTGGGACCTCCCGAACATGAAAAATATACTATTTTGACATTATTCATAGTAGTTTTTTATGTTTTGACATAATTACATACGATAAATTATACTCTTTTGTCCCCCTATTGTCAATACCTAAAGCAAATAATTCTGCCTCTTTTTCATTTCTGAATTATCAATATCCTCGCCATTTTTACAATTACAAAACCGCCCGAGCAGACCTAGACCTGGGCGGCAATGATTATTTTCGTTTGGTAACAACAAGTACACTGAAAGCGCCAAATATCACAAGTATCACCACAGCAATACAGACCATAGTAACTGCATAGTCAAAACCTGACTGTTCCAACGGCAACATCGCATCGGGAACCGCCAAAACAAAAAGCTGCCGTCTTAACAGCAGCTTTTTGCTATATCAAATCTTAATTCTTCTTTTTCTTCGCAAGAACAACACCTGCGCCTACTCCGCCGATCACAACAACAGCGGCAACAGCAATAACGCCAATCACAATAGCATTATCTTTCTTTTCCGCCTTGGGCGCTTCTTGAACATCGGGTTCTTCGGGAACATCAGGTTCTTCAGGAGTTTCCGGATCCTCGGGAACCAGTTCCTTATACAAATCGGTCGTTTCTGTCAAAGTAGTAGTTTCACCGAAAACGTCGGTTACAACAATTCTGCAAGAAAATGCATCGGTAGTAACGCCTTCAAGCACTTCCGAAACAACTTCGGGACGGGATGCATTTTTAGTGAAAATACGATTGCCTTCCACATCCTTTACATCAATAAAGTATGTCAACTGCGGTGTGCCGGTGCGCTCCATTTCCCAATTGGCACTCCAAACGCCATCTTCACTCTTGGTAAGAGTGATTGAATTCAATGTGGGAGAACCAAAGGTGGGCGCATTGGGCTGTGTGATCGAAAATGTACCCTTTATAGGATTTGCCTTATCATATGCCGCCTGATCTTCAACATAAGTGCCCGATTTACCCCAGAAATATTCTTGGGTAGAACCAAAGCTATGCGCACCAATCTTGTTTTTGGCACCATTGTTACAGTGGCTGAGCACCGAAGACGTAATAGACATCCAAGTTCTGTCAGAATGCTTCTTCATATAAATATTTTTCAGCTGCATATCGCGTTGCTGATCAGATGTCGAACCAACATAGTTTTCCATGAAGAAGGAAAAGCTGCCCTGCCAACAGGAATTGATCAATTTTGTATCAAAATAGGAAATCAAGGTATATTCACCGGTAGTCAAATCCTGGAACCACTGACCTGCAAAGGTTGTTCCTCTTTCCAGGTCATTCCATGTATGAATGATCATGCGGTACCACTGACCTTCTTTCCAGTCATAGGGAGTGATCCAGTTGGTGCCTTCGCCTTCGCCGCCGAATTCGCTTTCATCGCCTTCGGGGTAAACACGGGAAGCTCGCAAAATTTCGGTTTTGGTACCGTCTTTATATGTTCTTTCCCAGAAAGACATAATGGCAGAGTGACCGTAACCCTCTCTGGGACCTCTATCCTGAAGACCTGCATATCCGCCGCCTTCCGACAAACCTTTGTATTTAGACAACGACTGCGAAGAGGTATACAAATGGAAATTTGCCAATGCCCAGTACGTATAATATGGGGTCTCATTGGAAAGAAAATCAATTGAAAATGTATCAAACAAGGTTTCACCGTTTGTCTGATGGTCAGCATAAATATTGTATGCCATATCAGCCGCTGAAACATTCAGTGAATAAGCAGCCACCATAGACAGCACCAAAGTCAGCGCCAAAAGGCATTTAAAAACTCTCTTTTTCATAATTCTCTCCTTAGTATTGATTGATCTGCCGATGGGCTAAGATCTTCTGTACTTAGTATAAAACAAAACCGGTTAATTGTCAATAACCATTCTCCCAAAGAACTTTTTGTGCAATAAATTTCTCCTTTTGCACAAAAAACAGGAGAACATTTCCGCTCTCCTGTTTGTTTTTTAGTGCAAATCCAACAAATATTCACACCATATTTTGATTATTAAGCATTTGTTTTTTTCTTCTTGACAACGACTGTAACCACTACTGCGCCGCCAATTACAACCACTGCAGCCGCAGCAGCAATGCCAATGATCATGCCAAGATCAAACGAATTGTTTTTTGCCGCAGGCGCATCATCACCGATTACGGGCTCGCCGTAAAGTGCCTTGTACTGTTCGGTTGCCTCCGCGAAGGACGCAGTGTTTCCGAAAATGTCGGTAATGGACATTTCGCATACAAACACATCGGTCTTCACGGTATCCAAAACTTTATAGAACACTTCGGGTTTCATTGCAGTTTCAGACACCAATACATTTCCTTTATCATCCTTGATCTTCAAAGAATAGGAAAGCTGCGGGGTACTGCCGTCTGCCATTGACCAGGTAGCAGTCCATTCATCGCCTCTTTTGCGAAGCAAGATCTTCTCAAATTGAACAGTACCAAAATCGGGCTGATCGGGCTGATTGATGGTAAATACCTGTTTAGGCCACGCGGCATCATGCTCTTTCTGTGTCTGTCCACCCAGGTCAGTGCCGCCTGCACGCCCCCAGAAGTACTCTTCGGTTGCACCAAAGCTATGCGCACCGATCTTATTATTTGCCCAGTTATTGCAGTGGCTGAGGGCTGTGGAATTCACAGATGTCCATTCCCAAGTAACTTCTCCGGTTTCGGAAACCTTTTTCTGCTTTGCGTAAATGTTCTTCATTTTCACATCGCGTTCTTGATCCAAATTATATCCGTAGAAGTTTTCCATAAAGAAATGCATATTACCTTCCAGGTAAGACTGTCTCATTTTGGTGTCAAAATAAGAGATCAGCGTATACTTACCCGTGGTCAGATCCTGCATCCACTGACCGCAGTAGGTAGTTCCTGTGGTGGGGTTTTCCCAAGTGTGCAATACCATACGGTACCACTGGCTATCCTTCCAGTTGTATCTGCCGATATAGTTTACGCCTTCGCCTTCACCGCCGAAATCGTTCTTTCCGGGAGGATAAATACGGTCAGCAACCAAGTTCGTTTCTTCAACACCGGTTTTTTTGCCTTCAGGCCAATAATGCCATTCCCAGAATGCCATAATAGCCTTCTTTTGATTGCCGGCATGCTGAATACCTGCATACGCACCGCCTGCTTCAATATCACGATATTCCTGTTTGGTCAAATCGGAAATATGCATATGGAAGTTGGCAAGCGACCAATAAGTAGCATCCGGAACCTGATCGGCACGCATATCGATTGAATATGTCGTAAACGCCTCTTCGCCTTCGAATACGGGTTCCGAATAGATATTATACGCCATTTCACCTTCTGCCGAGATACAAAGCGCATAACCTGCCGTCATGGACAGAATGAGCGCCAATGCAACCAAGCACTTCAAAACACGATTTTTCATAACCTTCTCCTTGTTATTTTTTTGTCAAGTAGAAGCAACTACCGACATACTATCTAAAGTATAAACCTTTTTCTTAAAATTGTCAATAACCCTTTACCAAAAGGGCATTTCAAATCCAAAATTTCACCTTTTGCACAAAAACAAGGGAGCTAAATCGCTCCCTTGCTTTTCTTTTTCGTACGAAATTACTAATTTTGACTGTCATCGCAGCACATACAATTTGCACTGTACTTTACCGCATCTCAAAGATAAGTGCGAATATCGATGGCCAGCTGTTCCTCCAAATGAATCAAACGCTTAGCTATATCTTTGGAAAACTCATCTGCGGCTTTGTACTGATTGAGGTACCTATTTAAGGACTTAACCCCCATATTGCATCCGTCAGTCATCAAGTCCGCAATGGTTTCATCCGACATATCCATTGCCAATTTCATTCCTGTTTTCATATGCGACATACTTTTGGCAATGGTGCTCGGATCCTTTCCTCCATCCTGAAACCGTGACAGTTCTTCTCTGATTTCCTGCTCCAATTTTTGATGTTCCTGTTTACACGCTTCTAAGCGCGTCTTAAAATCATCCGATTTGACATACTCTAAAACATCTTCTATGGATTTTACACCCATTTTTACACCCGCGTCGCATTCTCTTAGCAATTTTACAGTATCCTGTTCTATCATATTTCCCTCTTTTATTATCTTTAAGGATACTATACCCGATTCTCAAAATATTATACGTCAATCAAAATAATTATTTAATAAAACAAAAAGGCGCTGTAAAAAAAGCACCTCAAGAAGCACAAGGCGCATCCGTATGGATGGGTCTTGTGCTTCTTGAGGTAAAGTTGAGAAGCCACATGAATCGAATATCTGTTTTGCGCAGCTTTTCGATCATTCTTTCAATATCTACCGGTAATTTCAGTTGATGTGTGTTACAATGCTTTTGTGGTTTCATTTTTTGCAGATTAATTTTACCGCAGAAAAAGACTATGTGCTCATTTTTTGAACACATAGTCTTTTTTTCAGGGACTTTTTTTACAGCCCTTTTTTGCTTTATTTTTCAATTTATGCTTCGGTGATCCTTTCCGGGGCCTGCTTTTCCGCAGCCCCCGAAAGACAGTATTCTCTTTGCTACTTAGCCTTTATCTTCTTTTTCTAATTAACTTCCTAACACCGCAGGCAATTCCTGCACTGCCGAAATAGAATAAGGCATTCCATGCACAAAGCGCAAGAAACAGCATAAACCCCTTAAAATAATCGGTATACTCCTTTATAAAAATGATATTAAGCATGAGAGACAGAGAAAGCAGAATACCCATTGCCACACGAAGTTTTTCTTTTTTGAGAAAGAGGGTCGCTCCCAATACCGCCGCGCAAAAAGGTGTTATATAAAGGGAAAGCATGAGCGGAATAAGCGGAAGGAGTGCTGTAATATCCGACAAATAACCGAACACAAAAACTGCGCAGATCAAAAACAATACAATGGCGAGAATCCACCGTTTGGGGGCTATCTTGGGGAATAGAAAGTCGGCAGATACCAAAACAATCAGCATAGTAAACGGCATAAGAAGCAAGAGAATACCCAAAAGCTTCACAATTGTATAACTGTTCATTCCGAATATCATAAAATATTTTCACCTCCTAAGAGAGATTTGTTTAAATGTACTTTAAAAAAGAAAGTGCTTTCCAATCGTAGTCTTTTTCCAAAATATCCAAGGCTTCCTTTGCCGAAGCGCCGGAAACATACCGATCATAGCTTTCAAAAGCCGTTTCGAAGCGGGTTCTGCGCATCTTCGTCGTAGCTGAAGCCACTTCCGATTTCATCGGTGCGGCTTCTACCGCATGGCGGAACAGCAGGTCATAGCAGCAATATGTCGTATAGTTTTTCATCAAATATTCGCCCACCGAAATACAAAGCGGAGTAAAATAAAGTTCAGCGTCTTTTGAAGTTTCCTCGCCTATTTGGTTAACAGTGTCGCAAAGAGTGTAAATACACTGCCAATATGTTTCGGTATATACGGCTTTTTCTTCCACGCTCATATCAGCTGTTTTTTCTGCAAAGGTTTCAAAGAAATGCATAACCGTTGCATGCAGTAAGCACGCCCGAGAGAACATTTCATCTTCGGTAAACTCCTGCTGCCGTATATACCAATCGTTCGGCGAATCTCCCCTTACCGTATAAAATGTGGGGAACGGTTTGGAATTTATAAAGGAGATCTTAAATTCTCCATCTTTTTGATACATTTCTGCTTTTTCTGAAATAACGGAATAATCGGAAAGTTCCTTGATGTTTCGATAGGAAGGCGTTAATGCGGGGCGCTTTTCAAGTTCTTCCCATGCCCAACTGTTTAATTCCCGTATTTCCCTATCCGCCTCTGTTTCCATAAATTCATGATACATATATGCCGCTACGGTTGGCAAAGTAAAGCCAATGATCAAAGCCGCTATCAGAACAACTACGAGAATAACAGAAAGTCTAATAATAAATTTTTTCATTTATATCCCCCATTTCAAAATATATTGGACTTTATCCCCGCCCGGGGAAGGGATTTTATTTGAAATCCTTTGACTTGTTCTTTTTTACAGTCTCATTCACCGTATAGGCAAGAGCACCGATACCGCCCAGTACAACGATGCTTGCGAAAACAGCAAGCCAATTGGGGCCTTCGGCGGAAGGATTAGCAGCAGAGGGCGGCGTTTCTTCTTCATGTAGGTTGAAATGGGAAAGGATCATATCGGTGTATTCATCTAGTTTATGGCTGTACAGTAATGTTTCATTGTAGTGTATATCTTGGTAAAAATCACGGCTCAAATCCACCAAACACCAACTATACGTATATACCGAATTTGAGTTTTCAATCAAATATGGAAATATCAGGTATTCATGTCCCGGAATTAAAGGGTTTTGCTCACAGCCGGCACCGGCATACAGCATATCAATGCCGTTTTCATGCACAACGCCGTATTGCTCCTTCAGCCATATCCGTTGTCCCGGCTTCAACGACGTATCATTTTCAGTATTTTTGCATACTTTCATAATTGTTGCTTGTGTAAGGGTCACTACCTTCTCTTGATAATCTTTACTGGAAAACTGTACAGCAGTATCGTCAATTTTGACAACAATTGCTCGTTCTGTGTTTTGCAACAGTTCTTGCAGTCGTTCTTTAAGGGTTTGGTTTAAAGGTAAATAGAAACCCATTGCACAATCACAATTTATTGACTTTTTAGGAAGCCACAACCGTTCTTCGATTGGCGGAGGAATTTCCGGAGTTGTGTAAATAGTTTCAGACAGCCCAAAATAGGCGGCACTGTATTCTTCTTTTGCCATTCCACCGACAGAGAATGCAAAAAACAAGCAGTAGATGCATACTACAATCGCAAGCGATTTATTAATTCTCATTTATATCCCCCATTTCAAAATGAATTGGACTTTGTCCCCGTCCGGGGCGGGGATTTTATTTTGAATCGGTTGAGTTGTTCTTTTTTACAGTCCCATTCACCGTATAGGCAAGGGCGCCGATGCCCGAAAGGGCGGCGATGCTTGCGAAAACCATCAGCCAATTGGGGCCTTCGGTGGAAGGCTTAGCAGAGGACGGCGTTTCTTCTTCATGTAGGTTGAAATGGGACATTACTTTATAGTGGTATTCATATTGGATTTCACGGTAATCTGCGTAGAGTCCGTATTCCAATAAACCGTTTATACTGTTTCTGTATGCCTTGGAGCCGTCATACATACAATCCCAGTAGTAACGCTCATAAAATGTATATGCATTTTGGGGAAACGGGTCTGATGTTTTGTAATCATACAAGTTTCGCAAAAAAATGAGATAATTATTGCCTTCTGCTCCCAAAGGCTGTTGCTGCGCACCGTAGTCACACATCAAAACAGGATCGCTATTGTCTTTGGTTGAAACAAAGAAGGATTCTTTTAAATAAATAGTATTACCTTCGATTAGGTTTGGATCATTATCCGAATTACGCAAAACATTTTTGATTTGCACCGGCGTAAATGTCATTCCATATTCTTCGTCTGTACTCACATATTGTATAGCTTCTCTTGTATCGTAAACACTCACCACAAGTGCAGTTATCGATGTATCTTCCAACAATCGATCAATGTTTTGTTCGTGATATGTCTGATTCCATCGCCAATCATATTGAGGAAAATATGCGTCGGGCGAAAATTGGGCTAATTGCATCCATGATGCATATATTGTTCGTGCCAACTTTGGATACTGCAATTTTTGTTTAATTGACAGCGATTCACTTTCGGTACGTGTGTATGTGGCAAGATAAGCATCATCAAAACGCACTATTTCTTCCTGCAATTCTACAATATCCATTTTGGGATCATCATTTGTATTGGCATATACACATAAAGACAATAAAACTGATACCAAAAGCATAAATAGAATTGATAGGTGTATAAACTGTTTTTTCATATTCATCTCCATTCTGACGCTTTGCGTCAGTCAAAAATCACCATTCATACCAGCTTTGTAGGCGCAGTTTTCCACCACCATTTTTAGGGCATACACTTTTCCTTTTTCGTGCAATATCACGTCTTCCTTGATCTTTTCGCTGCTGACCGTATAACGCACGTCCGCCCGGTAGGCAGCAAAAGCAGAATCAAAACGAAGTTCTCCTTTGGCGTTTGGCATTTCAAAGGCAGAAAGATCGCTTACCGCTTTTCCCACAGCCGTTTTCACGGTTTTATTTTGCAGCTTAGCATTTTCTTTTTGCAGCTTCATAACCGCTTTTTCATCATCGCTGCCGATCAGTTCATAATGCCAAGAAAGCTCGTTTCCGCTTTTATCCTTCAATTTGGCTGCGGAGCTTTCGGTTGAAAACTCTGCTGTAAAGC
>SVRY01000060.1 GCA_015064585.1 Oscillospiraceae bacterium | reverse complement strand
CCGAGGACGAATATCTTCTGACAACAAAACTGTTTTGCGGTTATTGTAAGTGTCTGATCACGGGTGAAAGCGGAACGAGCCATACACAAGAAGTCCACCGCTATTACAAGTGCCGAGGCACACGCAAGGGCGGAACGTGTAAGAAGAAAACCATCAAGAAGAAATGGATTGAGGAAGTGGTGATCCTGCTCATTCAGAAGTTTATCTTTGACGATGAGTTTCTCGACAGACTTGCAGATATGCTGATCGCCAAGCTCAATGCCGAGAGTAGAACATTGCCAATTCTTCGCAAGCAACTTGATGAAATAGAAAAAGGCATCGACAATCTCGTCAACGCCATTCAAGCGGGAATTCTCACCGCATCCACCAAGCAGCGTCTTGAGCAGCTTGAAGCCGAAAAGAGCGAGATCTCGGTACAGATTCTCAAAGAAGAAATTGCTAAGCCTGCGGTTACAAAAGACGATATCCTTGCATATCTTATCAAGTACCGCAAGCTCAACATGAAACAGCTTGACCACCGCCGCCGTCTGATCGATAGCTTTGTCAACGCGATCTATCTGTTCGACGACTACTTGGTCATTACATTCAACTATAAGGAAGGCACAAAACGGGTCACCTTTGCCGAAATCGAAGAGGCATTTGGTTCGGATTTATCATCACTCACTGCACCAAAACAAAAAAGCAAGAAACTGTCTTTACGGTTTATTGCTTTTTTCTTTCCCCGTATAATTTCGTGTTTGGCAGCCAAAACAGCTTCGAAGGAAAGCATCGCGAGATCACTCTCATGCCGGGCGCTCCGGGACCGCTTTTTATTTATACGGCTTATAACAAAACCTTCTCCAAATCTCCCCTTGCAATCTGCCGAAAACTATGATAAAATCTATATATACAAACAATTGGGAGTGACTCCATGTCAAACATACAGTACTATCTCGGCATTGACGGCGGCGGTACCAAAACCGATTTCGCCCTTGCCGATCAAAACGCCGTGATCCTGCGGCGCATCACCCTTGGCGCCACCAACCCCAACGATGTGGGCTTTGAAAAAGCATTTTCGGTTTTAACAAAGGGAATCAAGACCGTCTGCGAAGACTATCCCCTTGACCAAATCTCTGTGTTTGCCGGGCTGGCAGGCTGTTCGTCCGAGGAAAATTTGCCCAAAATACGCGCATTTCTCTCGGAATTCGGATTTGCCAAAACGAACAACCACAACGATGCGTGGAATGCCGTGGCGGCGGCACTGGGAAAAGACGACGGCATTACCGTCATCATGGGCACAGGCTCCATTGCCTACGCCAAAAACGGCTCAGATCTGCACCGTATCGGCGGTTACGGCTATCTCTTCGGCGACATGGGCAGCGGCTTTGCCATCGGCAGGGATGCTATTCTTGCCGCTTTGCAGTATGAGGACGGAAGCGGCAAGGAAACCCTGCTTCACGGCTACGTGAAGGATGCCTGCGGCGGCGAAACTGTTCTTGGATCTATCGATCATTTTTACAGAGAAGGCAAAAAAGAGATCGCAAAATACGCACCTCTTGCGTTCAAGGCATATGCCAAAGGCGATACCGTTGCCCAAGAGATCATCCAAAAACACCTAAAAGAGATCGCAAAGCTGATTTTGGCGGGGGCTAAAAAGCTGGACAAAGATTCTGTAACGGTGGTTTTGTGCGGCGGACTCACTGCAGCACAGAATATGATCTTGCCGCAATTAAGCTTTCTTTTGCAAGAAGACACCAAGCAATATCAAATCAAAATATGTCAACACCCCCCCGTGTGGGGCGCCCTGTGCCTGGCGGGCATGCCAACATAAATACTTGAAAGGAAAATGACTATGCTAAACACAGAACAAAGAAATCCCCACACAACACACATTGATAAAATGTCCACCGCCGATATGATGCGGGTCATTCAAAATGAAAATATGAACGCCGCCGCTGCCATCGAAAAAGAGCTTTCCCGTATTTCGGCGGTAGTAGATGCCATCACGGAACGTATGCAAAAAGGGGGTAGACTGTTTTACGTAGGATGCGGCACCTCGGGACGCCTTGGCGTGCTGGATGCCTCGGAATGCCCTCCCACCTACGGCGTATCCTACGATACCGTCATCGGCATTATGGCAGGCGGTGAGGCTGCCCTTTCCCGCGCGGGAGAAGCCGACGAGGACAGCTATGAAGACGGGCAACGCGATCTGAACGCCTATCACATCACAAAAAATGACTCTGTGGTGGGCATTTCGGTGTCGGGCGGGGCAGCGTATGTTATCGGCGCGCTGGAAAGTGCCAAGAAGGTTGGCGCACTGACCGTGGCGCTGAGCTGTAACGAGGGATGCCCCATCGAACAAATTGCCGACTTAGGCATTCACCCCGACACCGGGGCAGAGGTTGTCACAGGATCCACCCGCATGAAGGCGGGCAGTGCCCATAAAATGATCTTAAACATGATCTCCACCGCCGTCATGATCAAGCTGGGACATGTATACGAAAATCTGATGGTCAATTTAGAGCCCTCCAACATCAAACTGCGCGACCGTATGATACGAATTACCTGCGATATTACGGGCCTTTCCTATGAAAACGCGGAAAAACTGCTGGAGAAAAACGATTTTTCCATCCGCACCGCCATCGCATCTCTTCAATAAGCAATAAAGTGACTGTTTCGCGTGCGAAACAGTCACTTTTATTATTTGCATATTATGCCTTTGCAATGCCTTTCACAAAGACTTCGTTGATATGATAACCCCAGTTGGTGTTATGATACATACCGTAAATACGGATGTAGCGGAAGGGAAGCTTCTGATGATCTGCGGAAAGGGTCAGAGTATAACCTTCAGCGGCAGCAGTATCGTTGTTGGTCTTGCCGCCAAGCTCGGTCCACTGATCAATGGGCTTGACATTATCGTCAGTAGCAAAAGCAGTCCACTTGTAAACGCGGGTAGAGTTGATCAAGTTAATTACTTGGATCGATTCCAACTTGTACAGCGCCTGCAAGTCGAGTTCGATGTAACAAGTACCTGCAGTACCCACGGGAATGCCTGCAGCTTCGTTTTCGTCGCTGTCACACCAATAACCAAGGTCAAAATATTTGCTGGTATCGCCGTCGTTTACGATCTCACATTCGCCGCCTTTACCTGCAATAGCGGTAGCGGTCAGCGCCAGGTTGGAAAGATCGGGAGCAAACTTACCGTTTACGAGCACTTCGCAAACATTGAATTTCTTGTTATCGCTGGAGTAAGTACCGTAGATACGAACGTAACGGAATTCCGCCTTCTTAGCATCGGCGCTAAGCTTAATTGTGTAGCCCTGGCTGTCAGCAACCTGTTCGCCTGCCTTTTCGCCCAGCTTTGTCCACTTCTCGATGGGGAGCGTTGCATCGTTAGTGGCATACGCAGTCCACTTGTAGACATTGTTTCCGTCACCGATGGGATTATACATCTTAACAGAGGTCAAATATGCGACTCTGCCAAGGTCAATGTCGAGATAACAATTCTTTCCCCATTCACCCATGGGAACGTACTTATCGGTTACGCCGTCCTTCAGAGAATTCAAGGTCTTGCCTTCATCGGTCTTAATCGTAGTGCTGTTGCCCAGCAAGTTTGCACTGCCGTCCTTGTACAGTACGGTTTCCAGAGAAACTTCAGCAATCTGATAGTTTTCATCGCCGCTGTGATAGGTAGCGTAGATACGCACATAGCGGAAGGGAAGCTTAGCATTTTCTTTCGAAACAGTTGCGGTATATCCTGCACCGGTTGCCTTTTCATCGGTTGCCTTTTCAGCAAGCTTTGTCCATTTTTCAATGGGAAGCGTAGCATCTTCTGTACCGTAAACAGCCCACTTATAAACGCTGTCACAGGTCTTGGCATTGATCACCTTTACAGCAGAAATACAGTTTTCCGCTCCCAGGTCGATCTCAACATAAGCACCCTTGGTGCCTTCTGCCCACTTACCGATGTTTTCAGCGGTGGCTTTCTTGCCGTCGGTGAGGGTGGGAAGCTCCTTGCCGCTGCTGTCCTTTACGGTTTCTCTGCCCGTGGGAAGAAAGGTACCGGTGCTCCACAGCAAGAAGTGGTCAGAGTGACCGTTGGGAAGCGTCTTACCTTCGGTGAAGGTCCAGTCTTCGGGAGAATAGATAATGTTGTCGAGATACCAATCTCCGTCGGTGGAGGAATAGGTCAGAATGGGTTTTTCTTCGGTGTTGACCATGCCCTTATAGTCCAGTGCGCGGTATTCGCTCAGATCGTGAACGTTAAAGTCACCTACAAATACGAAATTGTCGTACTGAGCCATATAGTCGTTCAACTGCAGCATTTCCTTGTTACGGGTAGCATCGGGAGACCATTCTAAGTGAGTGGTAAAGAAGTTGATCTGGGTGCCGTTTACATCGATCTTGGTGCGGCCCAGTACTCTTTGTTCACCGGTGGAATACAGCGCGATGCGCTCCTGCTCAACGATAGGATATCTGCTGAGCACGCCGACACCGTATTCGCCGCTGCCCAAATTGATAGCCTTAAAGAAGGTATAGTACTTCATACCGGTCAGCTCGGAAAGGGTTTTCATGGTATCCATATTGCCGGAGCGGTCGCAGAACTGGTCAACCTCCTGCAGACCTACAACATCCAGATTTTGGTCAACGATATCCTTGGCAAGCATGATCATCTTATGATTAACCTGTCTACCGTTGGCAATGTTATAAGTACCGATATTCAAGGTAATGGGGGCGGGATCTTCATCCACGGAAGGATCCACGGGATCTTGGGAAGTAGGATCGCCGGGGGTAGGATCGCCGGGCTTAGATGCCGAGGGATTCTCGTCATCGGGTTTGTTATTGTTGCTGTTCTTTTTACCGCAAGCGGCAAATGCCGATGCCACAAAGCATACGGACAGCAGGCAACAAACAATGCGCATCATCATTTTAAAATTCTTTTTCATAAAAACTCCTCGTTTCATGGAAAGATACACGGGCATCGAACCCGTTTCGATGCCCGCAGGCATATTACGTATATCAGATGGTGGTTCTCTTCTTTGCTACAACAACCAGAGCCACTGCGGAAATAGCAACAGCAATGGTAGCGTATACAGCCGCATCACCGGTCTGACCGGCACCCTGGATATCCCACAGTTCGATTTCGGTCACGCGGAAACGGTTATTGCCGCCGGTAAGGTTGCAGTATGTACCGTAAATACGGATATACTGCGCTTCGATGGGCTTATCCAAGTAGATAGCATAGCCGTCTTCGGTAGATACTTCGTCGGTTTTCTTTTCGCCAACAAAGGTCCAGTCTTCCAAAGCAGCTTCTGCATCGTTTGTTGCATAAATTTCCCAGTGATAGATTGCTTGCTCATTAACCAAAGTAGCAATACGGATAGCATCAATCTCGGATACTTCATCCAAGTTTACCTGGAACCAAGCACCGCTATTATTAGCGATAGGATCGGAACCGGGAACGTCCGCGCCACCGGATCCTGCAGTCCAGTAGTTGTCACTTGCCATATCTCCGCAAATACCGTCGGTCATTTCGGGCAGATCGCCTCTGTCAGCCTTAATTACGCAGGTTTCATTACCGGCAATAATATTGATACCGTTTTCGGGAGCAACCCACTTCTCGGGATACAGCACGTCGGGAGTTTCATCAGCGTTGGGATCAATACCCCAAATGCCGAATTCGCACAAATGGATAGAGCGGTTAGAGCTGTTATAAGTACCGTACAAACGAACATAACGAGCGTTCACAGGAGTTTCCAGCGTATCCTTATAGCCGTTTCCGTCAGCAACTTCATTTGTGGTCTTTTCAGCCACCTTGGTCCATTCGCCAATGGGAAGAGTGTTGTCGTTGGATACATACGCTTCCCACTTGTAAACACGATTCAGAATGAACGCAGCGCTGATAGCGGTAATTTCGTACGCTGCACCCAAATCCGCTTCCACATAGCAGGGATTTTCTTCCACAGGCTTAGGAGTGCCGCACTGCATATCGTTTTCATCGAAAACATCATCCTCGGTCCAGCGGCCGTTCAACGTCCAATAATCATCGCAGTTACCGTCGGTAAACAGGTCTTTACCGTCAATATCTCTGCCAACAATCATCATAGATTGTGCATACTTCTTACCAAGGTTAACCTCGGTTTCTTCTGCAGCAGAAACAACGGTGAAAGCCGCAAAGCAGCTCATGATCATCACCAGGGTCAATACCGCAGCAAGAATTCTTCTTGTGTTTTTCATGGTTTTTCTCCTTTAAATTTTAATAAATCACGGTTTTTCCGTGTTATTCACAGGTTCAGTCATCCACACTGTGGGAATTGAGGATGGTATCCAATTTGAAATAACGCTTTTTACCGTTTGCATCCAAAATATTCTGCAAATAAGCACAAAGTGCATCGGCAAGCGCCAGCTGGGAATATCGAATCTCGCTCTGCTTGCCGCTGATGGTATTGCCGCTGCAGCCTGCAATCAGCACATCATCCGAAAGCTTGGAAAGAGGGGAATTTTTGTTGCCGGTCATGCAGACAATGGAAACGCCGTTTTCCTTGGCAAGCTTGACTGCATCCAAAATATCCTTGGTCTGTCCCGAGGAAGAAATGGCAATGACAAGACTGTCGGAAGACAGCATTGCCGCCGACATGGCACAGGTCAACACATCGCTGACAAAGGACGCGGCAATACCCAGCTGCAAAAGCTGATAGCAAAGGTCGGTTGCCACCAGCGCCGAGCGGAACACACCGTATATTTCCACCTTTTTGGCTTTTAGGATCTTTTCCGCTACCGAAGAAAGTGCCGCTTCTTCGTTGAGCATTTCGGTATTGCGCAGTGACAGCATCAGATTTCCGTTGTTCTTTTGCAAAACCGTTTTTACACTGTCCGATTGATCCACAATGTTAAAGGGCTCTTCTTTGGTATACTCAGATAAGCAAGCCGCCACCCGCAGTTTTAAAACGGTAAATCCCCCGCCTGCATACTTATTGGCAAAATTCACAATACTGCCCTGCGACACACCCGCCGCCTCGGACAGCTCACTTAGGCTATACTGGGTAAAACGCAGGGGATCTTTCAAAACGGCTTCGGCAATCAGATGCTCCACATGGCTGAAATATGTAAGGTTCGCCTTGATTTCATCCAAGAAACTATGATCCAACATGTCCTCCGATTGAGCAAAACTCATTATCTTTTTATTAAGGATGATTATATCACACTTCCAAAAATCTGTCAAGTGCTTTTGAAAATTACCAATTCATCCTTAAAAATTTGGGCAAAATATACAATCATCTCCCCTTCCCGCGCCGATCCCGCTCCTGTTTTTTGGTGATAATACCATTATGAAAACAAAGGGGGGTACCGCACACGCGATCCCCCCTCTGCGGCAGTTATCGGTTCTCTTCGTTTCTGTTGTCCTGTTCGTTGCGATTGTTCTGATTGTTACGGTTGTTTTGATTGTTCTGGCTATTCTGGTTATTCTGGCTGTTCTGATTGTTGCGGTTATTTTGATTGTTCTGGTTATTCTGATTGTTGCGGTTATTCTGGTTATTCTGGTTGTTTTGGTTGTTTTCAAAAATGTTCATTTTTATCCCTCCTTACTGGGTTCAAGAATAGTTTACCTCATAGACGGCAAACTATTCACAGAAAGCGCATATTGTGTTTCAATATTTTTCCAAAGGGGAAGGAGAAGATTATGATTTTAATTCAAAACGGACTGTTACACACCATGGAAACCAACCAACCGCTCAAAGGCGACCTTTTGATCAAGCAGGGAAAGATCGTGCAAATTGCCCCTGCCATTTCACCCACCGAACGCATGCAAACCATCAACGCCGACGGACTGCAGGTCTTTCCCGGCTTTATTGATGCCCACAGCCATATCGGTATTGCCGAAGAAAAAACAACGGTACAAACCGACGCAAGCAACGAAAACACCAATCCCATCACCCCATGCATGCGTGCCATTGATGCCATCAATCCCATGGACAGCGCTTTTCATAACGCTGTTGCCGCAGGGATCACGGGGGTTATGGCAGGCCCCGGCAGTGCCAACGTCATCGGCGGTCAATTTGCTTTCATCAAAACCGACGGCAGATGCATTGACCGCATGACAGTGCTTGCCCCCGCCGCCATTAAAATCGCATTTGGCGAAAATCCCATGTCCTGCTACGGTCAAAACGGCAATATCCCTTCCACCCGCATGGGCATTGCCTCGCTGATCCGCGAAGAATTGACGCTGGCAAGACAGTATTTTGAGGGTGGCGGCAGTGCAGAATTCGGCATGGAATGCTATCGGGATCTTTTCGAAAAAAAGATCCCCCTCAAAGCCCATGTTCATCGGGCGGATGACATTTTAACAGCCATGCGCATTGCCGCGGAATTCGATCTGGATCTAACCCTGGATCACTGCACCGAAGGGCATTTGATTGCGGAAGAAATTGCCCAAAGCCCCTATCCCGCCATTGTCGGCCCCTCCCTTGCCGCCCGCAACAAACAGGAAGTGAGCGCTTGCGATTTTAAAACTGCGGGTATTCTCCAAAAAGCGGGTGTTCGGGTGGCACTGACCACCGATCATCCGGTCAGCCGTATTCAGTATCTGCCGCTTTGCGCTGCCCTTGCCGCCAAAGAAGGACTGGGAAAACAAAATGCCCTAAAAGCCATCACACTGGATGCCGCCAAGATCTGCCGCGTAGATCACCGCTTAGGCAGTTTACGTGTGGGCAAGGACGCCGATCTTGCCATTTGGGACGGCGATCCGCTGGAAATTGCCTCCTCGGTTTGCTTTACTCTTATAAACGGTAAGATCGTTTGGGAAAACACCCATGGAAAATAAAAAAACACAGACTTCTGCTGCTCGTTCTTAAGGACAGTTTCTGAGAATTAAGAACTACGAGCATTGCGGAGGCGAAGAAAGATACGAGAACATTTCGGTGTTTCTCGTATTTTTCTTTTTTGCACATTTGCAGATTTTCTGTCTTTATAGTACACTTAAAGCACCAAAGGAAAGGAAGGTGCA
>SVRY01000014.1 GCA_015064585.1 Oscillospiraceae bacterium | reverse complement strand
AGGATAAGCTTGTGATCGTAGTCACCCACAATTTCGAACAGCTTGCCGCCTGCGCCACCCGTCATATCCGCATATTTGACGGTGCGGTGGAATCGGATCACGTACTCATTCCCGCAAAGACCGAAGGGGAAAGTGTGAATAAAGCGACTGAAAAAACAGTCAAGAAAAACAAAGCAGGTTTTTCCAAAGGCTTTACGCTGGGGCGCACCATTTTTACAGCTAAACCCAAGCTGTCCTTTTTCCTCTGCTTACTGATGATCATCGGTACGCTCGGCATTTTCATGGTGACTACCCTTTGCGGAGATGCCGCGATGCTTTTCAAAAAGAACTATATGTTTGAGCCCATTGACGGAAGAGTGGTTATAACCAAGCAAAACGGCGAGGTGATCACCGAAGAAGAACTGCAGGAATTGGCGAAAACCTGCCAAGCGCAAAATGTTTTGCACTACGATATTCTTTTGGATGAAAGTTACGGTATCGCACTGGGATATTACAATGCCGCTAAAGACCTGTATGAATATATCAATTGCCAATTTACCTATAACGAAGATTTTGGAAAAGATATTGTGGGTACCTATCCCAAAGAAGTAAATGAAGTGTTTTTGTATTTACCCATTTCCTATCAGCCAACTTTCGGCAAAGACACCGTAAAGATCAAGGAAATCAATATCAATTCCACAACCTGGCAGGTAAGCGGTGTTCAATACTATTACGATAACAATCAAACTGCCAGATGCTTGTTTACAGAGGACGGTTTCCGTGTAGCTACCGCGATCTATTATCTTTTGAACCGCGGAAATCTGAATATTGATGTGCAATTGAAAAACGATGCGGGGAATACCGTAAACGCGATGCAGTTTTACGAATTTACTCCCAGCTTTGCCGTGGAGGAAGGGAAGATCTATTTAGGTTCTAAAGAGTATCAAGCGTATGCCAAAGACAATAATAAAACCGAAATTTATTTTACATCCACTTACATGAACTACAATTACAACTATGCGGATTCGGTCAAAACCTATCTCTTCTCCCAAACCTTTACCGATGAAGATTTGACCAAAACCGCTCCAAATGTGGACGACAGCCAGTTTTATATAAACAAAAATGTGATGATTCACCCGATGATGCTGTTGGATTTTACCGAAGAGGTCCTTGGCAGAGCTTATAAGCAGGCATCTTTGTTCTTTGCCGATAACGAAGCCGCCCATGCTGCTGCAGAGAAAATCAGCACTCTTTCCTATGTGGCAGTGCCTGCCGATACCACCTATTCGCCCGATGCTGTGACCGCTATTGCGAGCATTCTTGCTTCTTTGATGCTGGCGCTGGTCTGGCTCATGGGAATTGTATTCTTGGCATTCTTTATCAATCTCTGTTCGGCAAGAACACTGGATGCATTCAAAGGAGATATGGCGATCATGCGTTCCATGGGTATTTCCGTGAAGACGATTCGCATCGGAATGTATGTCCGTATGCTGTTTTCGTTGGTGCCCGCCTTTATTATGCTGATTGTCACTGCGTTTTTGATCTTTACAACGCCTACGTTTAATGCCTATTTCGTATACCTGTATCCCTGGCAGTATGCCGTCATTATACTGGGAATGCTGTATTTGACGGTGCGCATAACCCATAAACAGATCCGCCGACTGTTTGGCGAAAGTGTAAAGAAAGCGCTGAAAGGAGGTAGTGCCGCATGATCAGCATCAAAGGATTGCATAAGTTCTTTCACAAAGGACGGCAAAATGAGATCCATGTGATCAATGATATCAATCTGGAACTGCCCGAAAAAGGAATGGTTGCCATCTTCGGTAAAAGCGGATGCGGCAAAACCACGCTTTTGAACGTGATCGGCGGTCTTGACGCCTTTGCCGCAGGGTCGCTTACCCTTGACGGGCAGGATATCCGTCAAGATACCGACGTGATCCGCAATCGCTATATTGGCTATATCTTTCAAAACTATAATTTGAATAAACAGGAAAGCTGTTTTGACAACGTGGCAAACGCCCTGCGCCTTTGCGGCATGACAAATAAAGAGCAGATCGAAGAAAGAGTGACAGCGGCACTGCAAAACGTTGACATGGAAAAGTACGGCAAGCGCCTTCCCGATACACTGTCCGGCGGTCAGCAGCAGCGCATTGCCATTGCCCGCGCCATTGTTAAAAATCCAAGGATCATTTTGGCAGACGAACCCACAGGAAACCTGGATGAAGCCAATACTGTTATGATCATGGATCTTTTAAAAGCCATTTCCAAGGAACATCTGGTGCTTTTGGTTACCCACGAAGCCAATTTGGTGGATTATTACTGCGATACCGTGATTGAGCTGTCCGATGGCAAAGTGGTAAATATCAAAACCAATACCGATGCAAACGGTTTTGCTTCCAAAAATAAGAATGATATTTATTTAGGCGAGCTGTCAAAGAACAGTGTGCAAAGCAGGGAAGCTGTGGTGGAATACTATGGTGAACCATGCGACGAGCCTGTGCACCTGCAGGTGATTCACACAAACGGAAAACTGTATATAAAGATCAACACGCCTAAAGTTCAGGTTTTGGATGATTCCAGCGAAATACGCTTGCGCGAAGGCGTATACGAAGAGATTAAGAACCAAGAAATGTCAAACAGCTTTGATATGTCTAAGCTCCCGCCGATCAAGGGAAATAAGTTCGGCAATCTTTTTACCTTTGTTTCGTCCCTCAAAAGCGGATATGCGGAAAACTTTCAAAAAAGAAAGAAGAGCAAAAAGGTTCTCAAGCGGTGCATGGGGTTGTTTGCGTCGGTCATTGTGCTCATGAGTGCCATATTCGGAACCTCCTTTGCCACGATCATAGATGCCAAAAAGTCGTATAATCACAATGTGTTTTACATTTATACGGGGGACGCAGAAACCTCGGATAAATTGAATGATGCGCTCGGCAAATCGGAAAGCGGTATTGACTATCTGCGTTTATTTTACGATTATTATTATCAAAGCGGGAATCAATACATTTCCTTCTATATGGGTAATTTTGAATCATTTCAAGTCAATTCCTATGAGTATGATTTTTCAACCAATGCTGTGTTTATGGATGTAACCGCCGCAAAGGATCTTTCGGTCGTAACCGGCAGTAAGGAGTTAAACTCCGACTATGAAATACTGATCACCACAGCTGTGGCGGATGCGCTTCTTGAAAAATCCGGTCTGGGACATATCAGTAAGTATAAAGATCTGATCGGACTGCTCACAAGTTCTCTTTATATAGACGGTAACTCACTGCGTGTTGTGGGGATCGTGCAGGCAGATGAGCCCGCTATTTACCTGAGCGAGCTTGCCCTGGCGAAGCATATTAACGAAATGAATCCGATTTTGTGTCAGCTTGCCCCTTCGAATATGCAGGTTGCTACGGGAACAGCAGTGATGCTGTTCAGAACGTATAGCGGCGGGGCAAAACTGCCCAAAGAAGGCGACACCATTCAGATCCACGGAATGGATATTCAGATCTCCAAGATCATATCTATATATAATTCCTATCCCGAATGGTTGGCGGGTAATAAAATAAATAAACCAAAGGATGAGAATGCGTATTTTTCCCAAATCCTAAAAGAGGAAAAACCGCAGCTATCTCCCGATTCCGATGAATTTTTGCATGAAGTCGATAAAATGGTCAATGAAAGATACTATGAGTATCTTGATTATTACTATTCGGAACTGGATACCTATCTGCTGGAATACCATATCATGGAGGGAGGCAGTATGGAGGCATGGCTGGCGGTTGAAAAAGGTTTGGTGGATGCAAAGTTCAATTTTACAGAACACGAGGATTACTACAAAGCATTCAAATATAAGGAAATGTACGGAAAATATCCCTCGCGTACAGAAATGAAACAGCTTGCCCCAAGCCTTCCCGAATTGAATGACACCATGAACCGTTACTATAAAATGTACGAGGAAGAATATTATAATTCGCAATCCTACGGTTACTACGGTGAACATGCATATCTGATGAACGAGCGCGATTTTATCACAATGTCACGCCGTGTGGGAATAACGGACAATTCCGCAATTCCGCTCTACTATAGTTCTGTCGATGAAAGATGCTATACAATGATCCATTCCGTGAATCCGGAATTGACAGAGAAGTGGATCGCCGAAAATTTAAAAGATCACGAATCCCCCACTGAATATCTGCCTGCTGTTGTTACGCCCGATCACCTGTATGAAGATATCATGGCAAATAACAAGGTCGTTATCCTAAGCAGCTTTATCACAATGGCGGTTATTTTGACCGTGATGAGTATATGTATGTACTTTATTATGCGTTCTTCACTGATGAGCCGCATCAAAGAGATCGGCATTTACCGCGCGATTGGCGTTTCCAAAAAGAATCTTGTATTTAAGTTCATTGTGGAAGCGCTTGTCTTGACAACCTTGACCGTATTCATCGGATATTTGGCAACCAGTGCCTTTATGGCGGCTTGTTTGGCACTTTCGCCAATGGTGGAAACTGTTTTCTTCTATCCCTTGTGGCTCGCTCTTGCCGTTCTTGTTATTTTGTATGCACTATGCCTGTTTTGCGGTACACTTCCCATCACACTTCTGCTTCGGAAGACCCCCAGTGAAATACTGGCAAAATACGATATTTGATCCCAAAGGGTGCTGTTTTGGCGGCATCCTTTTTGGTTTATATGCATAGATTGTCTTACAATTAACGAACTATTTTTTGTAGTAACCTATTGACAACCCTTGGTATATGGTGTACAATATTAACAATCATTTTTTAGAATTTTGTAAATTCAATCGCAAAATGCTAAAAATAGTGTATACAATTCAGCATAATTTTTCCAATTGGAGGTAATATATATGTCAAGAGTTTATAATTTCAGTGCAGGTCCTTCCATGCTCCCTGAAGAGGTTTTGCAGATCGCCGCAAGCGAGCTTTTAGAATACGGCAGTTCCGGGCAGTCGGTGATGGAGATGTCACACCGTACCAAGGAATATGAGGCAATCATCCATCAGACAGAGGCTGATCTAAGAGAAATCATGTCTATTCCCGACAATTATGAGGTTCTTTTCCTGCAGGGAGGCGCTTCTACGCAGTTTGCCATGATCCCGCTCAATTTAATGAACAAGAATAATAAGGCTGATTTTGTGATCACAGGTCAGTGGGCGAACAAAGCATACAAGGAAGCGGCAAGATACGGTTCAGCCCGTGCTGTGGCATCCTCAGCCGATAAGACCTATTCCTATATTCCCAAAACCACCGCCGCCGATTTTGATCCCGAGGCAGATTATGTGCATATCTGCATGAACAATACCATTTACGGCACTTTGTACAAGAATCTTCCCGAAACGGGAAGTGTACCGCTGATTGCCGATATTTCCAGCTGTATTCTTTCCGAGCCGATAGATGTTTCGAAATTTGGTATGCTGTATGCGGGCGCACAGAAGAATCTGGCTCCCGCGGGTGTAACCATTGTCATCGTGCGCAAGGATCTTTTGGGTAATGCCATGGATATTACCCCCACTATGCTCAATTACGTCACCCACAGCGAAAACGGTTCCATGTTCAATACTCCTCCCACCTACACCATTTATATGGCAGGGCTTGTGCTGAAGTGGATCAAAAAAATGGGCGGACTGACCGCTATGAAGGAACTGAATGAAAAGAAAGCGGCAATTCTGTATAATTTCCTTGATAACAGCAAGATGTTCAAAGGTACCGTTGTGCCTGAGGACCGTTCGCTCATGAACGTTCCGTTTGTGACCGGTAATGAAGAACTGGATAAGAAGTTCGTTGCCGAAGCAAAGGAGGCAGGCTTTATCAATCTGAAAGGTCACCGCTCGGTGGGCGGAATGCGTGCATCCATTTACAATGCAATGCCCATTGAAGGCGTGGAAAAGCTGGTTGCCTTCATGCAGAAATTTGAAGAGGAGAATATGTGATCATGTACAGAATCAAAACATACAATAAGATTTCAAAAAGCGGTTTGCAGGTTTTTGATGATAAGTATACGGTAGGGAATGAAGTGGAAAATGCCGACGGCGCGATCGTACGTTCAGCCGCGCTGCATGAAGAAGTATTTCCAAAGACCTTGCTCGGCATTGCCAGAGCAGGAGCGGGTACGAACAATATTCCCATCGACCGTTGTTCCGAAGAGGGTATTGTTGTATTTAACACGCCCGGCGCCAACGCAAATGCTGTGAAAGAACTGGTCATCGCAGGACTGTTTTTAGCCTCCCGTAAGATCGTTTCGGGTATTGAGTGGGCAAAGACCCTAAAGGGAACCGAAGGTGTTGAAAAAGCGGTAGAAAAAGGCAAGGGAGCCTTTGCGGGTCCCGAGATCAAAGGGAAGACCCTTGGTGTGATCGGTCTTGGCGCCATCGGTGCCATGGTTGCCAATACCGCAAGCGATCTTGGTATGAAGGTATACGGCTACGACCCCTATCTTTCTGTTAAATCTGCGCTGAATCTGAACCACAGCATCAACTATATTCCCGATTTAAAGGATATTTTCCGAAATTGCGATTATATTACGGTGCATGTACCGCTGCTGGATTCCACCAAGGATTTGATAAATACCGAATCCATTGCACTGATGAAAGACGGCGTGCGCATTCTGAACTTCTCAAGAGGCGGACTTGTGAACAGCGAAGCAATGTTAAACGCGCTTGCTTCCGGCAAAATTGCTTCCTATGTGACCGACTTCCCGAGCGAAGAAATGCTGGGCGTTGAAGGTGTGGTAGCCATTCCGCACCTTGGTGCTTCTACCCCCGAATCCGAGGATAACTGTGCTCTCATGGCGGCAAAGGAGCTGATCGATTATATCGAAAACGGCAATATCGAAAACTCGGTGAATTTACCCGCTATTTCCATGCCAAGAAGCTCTGACAAACGCATTTGCGTGATCCACAGAAATATTCCCAATACCTTGACTGCCATTACGAGTATTGTTGCCGCCGACGGAGTGAACATTGAAAACATGCTCAACCGCTCCAAAGGTGATTACGCCTACACCATGCTGGACGTGGCTCCCACCGATTATGATAAGGTTTGTGAAGAAATTAAGAATATTAACGGTATCATTCGTGTGAGAATAATTTGATTTTACTGTTGACAAAAACCAAAGATCATGTTATACTTATTATAATAAAGTTTGGAGGCGATCTTATGAAAAACGCAATTGAATACATTGTCGGATGCCATGAGTCGCCGAAGACCGTATGGTAGTGTTTTTGGTGCGTCTACTATGATGATTTTGAAACGGCATATCTGACGGTATGCCGTTTTTCTGTTGCCTTCGGAAAACGGTTTGGCAATGTGTTCAATTTTCACACACATCACAAATCATTTTTCGGAGGTATTTTATGCAAAATTTATCAACAATCATTCAGGAGTTGGACGGACTTGCTGTTTCCAACTATTCAAGATTATGCGGTTTCTATGAGAAAAACGGAATTCGATACCGCATTCAAAATGTTCATGGCGGGCAAATAAAAAGCGCCGACATTGAATTGACCTTTGATATTCAACGAATATACCCGTATGAATATGAAAAAAGGGATGAAATTGCCATTAGCGCGCATATTTTGCGTGAATTTCAAGCGGCGGTTCATCTTGCCAACAATGCTATGCAACAATCTACTGATAAGGTGCAAAAGGGATTGTTCATCTCTTGTAGTACAGGGACTCGTATTCTTTCCCATTCGTCTGTAGAATTACAAGAAGGAATTCTAAAAATTTTCTTTGTGCTTCGACTCCCGTACAATCAAAGCGCTTATGATGGAAGTAACTTGGAAATGGGAAATAAAGCCCGTCAAAAAGCTTTGGCAAACGTAAAGAAAGGAATTATATCAGCAAAAGCACTGAAGTTGTTTTTACTTAAGAATTTGCCTGAATTGTCAGAGAGATTCATAAATGAGTTCGACGCTACATCGCTTGAAAAATCGATTTTATTATATCGAAATCAAGAGTACATCCGCAGTTTTTTAAAGATGAATGGGTATGTATGTTTTGTTGCAAACGGTTCCATTCTTCCAAGGAAGGGTAAAACCGACTACAAGGACGCCAAATTTGCAGTACCGTTTGTATCACCAAAATCAATGGAGATTATCATTGATTTGCCTAACGCCGAAACTGTTTGCGGAATGGGTATTAAAGCAGGGATTACGCTCATAACAGGCGATGCTTATCATGGAAAAAGTACAATTTTGGAAGCCATCTCACAAGGCGTATATAATCATGCCGCAGGGGATGGCAGAGAGTATGTCATTACAGACGAAAGTGCACTGCAAATCAAAGCAGAAGATGGGAGAAGCATTCGAAACACAGACATTTCCTTTTTCCTTCGTAAATTACCGGTTAAAAGCATAGTCGCAGATTGTTTTTCTACCGACAATGCCAGCGGTTCCACTTCGCAAGCGGCTGCGGTGGCAGAAGCAATTGAGATCGGTTCGTCCTTGATGCTTTTTGATGAAGACAGAAGTGCGAACAACTTTATGTATAAGGATGAGAAATTGCGCAGTATCATTCAAAATGCATCTACCACTCCGTATCTCGACTGTGCCAAGATGTTTTATGACAAATACGGTATTTCTTCCATTATCGTGGTAGGGGCATCCGGTGAATATTTTAAGATAGCCGACAAAGTAATTGTGGTGGAGAATTTTAAGGTTAGAGAATACGAAAACGAGGGGCTGCAAGTCGCCGGGACGATATGGGAGTTTTACTTTAAAAAACGACTGGCAGATCTATCGCATCTTCGGCAACTATCTTTGGATCGCAGAGTAGAGATCAAGGATAATTTGACCATTAAGTTTGGAAGTGAAATCGCGGATATTTCCGAGATAATCCCTTGTCCCACCCGCGGGCAGCTTAGTTTCATTTGCTCATTTTTGTATTACTTAACAGTATTCGGAAAGGGTGGTAAAGTAAATCTAATTTATACAGTGCAAGAACTGTACGCCAAAATTGCGAATGAAGGTATATTTTTTCTACATCAAAAAGGATTTAAAGACACAGAGCATATTGAATTTGTGCGTTATCAGGATATGCTTTGTATTCTATACCGCTTGCGTTGCGTGAGTTTTCATAAGGCATAAACAAAATGACAGGCTCAAAAGGGAGTCTGTCATTTTGCTTTATTCAGTTTTTGCTGAAATAAGCCCATCCACAAACTGTCTGGCAAGTCGTGCAGATCTGCCGCCACGGGCTAAGGCAAAGCGTTCAGCCAGTAGCTCCAGTTCTTTGTCTTCCATTACAATGCCGGCATCTGTTGCCAGATGCTTTATAATGTGCAGATAGGTCTGTTTTGTGGGCTTGCCGAAGGTGATGTGAATACCGAATCTTTCGGAAAGGGAGATCAGCTCTTGCAGGGTTTCATTGCGATGCACATCGTCTCCCTCGCGGTCGCTGAATTTTTCCTTGATGATGTGACGGCGGTTGCTGGTGGCATAGATGACCACGTTCTTTGATTTCGCCGACACAGAGCCTTCTAAAACGGCTTTGAGAGCATTAAAATTGTCATCATCCTTTAAGAAAGAAAGGTCATCAATAAAGAGAATGAATTTCAGCGGATTGGAGGCAAGTTCATCCAATATCTTGGGAATAGAACAAAGCTGATCTTTCCGAATCTCTATGATGCGGAGTCCTTCACTATATAACTCGTTGACAACTGCCTTGACAGTGGAGGACTTGCCCGTGCCCGCATCCCCCGTTAAGAGAATATTGGCTGCAGGCTTACCTGCCAGCAGTGCCTTTGTATTGTCGATCACGATCTGCCGTTCCGCCTCGTAATCCACAAGGGAGGAAAGAGTGGTGGCATCGGGGTGCTTTACGGGAACAATGCAGTTCGATTCATCGATGTAGAACATTCGATTCTTGGCATATGCGCCGTAACCGTATTTTCCGATGTTCTGTGCTCTATGATAGAAAGACTTGGCAATATCTACATTCCCTGAAGGGAATGTGGGAAGATAACCGTCCCATGGCAGGTCCTTTGTCAGAGCATCCTTAGTCAGGTTGGCGATTTGCTGCAAAGTTTCCAGCTCATAGGAAAGTGCTTTTTGAATATGTTCATTTGGCACGATTCCTTTTCCAATGGACTTTACATAAATGTTTTCCGCATCACAGCAAATGCTTTCTATATGTTTTCCCAAATGTCCGCTTTCGGTATGATAGATGTCATTTACCAACTTGGCATACAGAGCAATGCAGTGTGTTTTAGCACTTTCTTCGGGAAGAACCGTTAAATAGTGGGAAAGGGAAGTTAAAACAGGATCGGTTTTCAATTCATAGAAAACCGTCAGTGCATCCAGGCGCAGTTTAATATTTTGCATCATCATATTACTTCAAAATCGCACCCGTCGCACCGCTTGACACCATTTTGGCATAGCGTTTCAGATAGCCCGAAAGTTCCTTTGTTTTGGGAGTGAAGTTATTCATTCTCTCTTCCAGTTCAGCAGAATCGATTTTCAATTCGATTCTGTTCTCGGGAATACTAATGGAAATGATATCGCCGTCTTTTACAATACCGATGGGACCGCCGCTTGCTGCTTCTGGAGAAACATGACCCACGCAAGCACCTCTTGTGGCACCGCTGAAGCGTCCGTCGGTGATGAGGGCAACGCTGTTACCCAGTCCCATACCCATAATGGCAGAAGTGGGGTTTAGCATTTCACGCATACCGGGACCGCCTTTGGGACCTTCGTATCGAATGACAACCACATCGCCTGCCACGATCTTGCCCGCATTGATGGCTGCCTGTGCATCCTCTTCGCAGTCAAACACTTTGGCAGGTCCTTCGTGAACCAGCATTTCGGGGGCAACCGCGGAGCGCTTGACCACACAGCCTTCAGGAGCGAGATTGCCGCGCAAAACGGCAATACCACCTGTTTGGGAATAGGGATTTTCCACAGTGCGGATAACCGCGGGATCGCGGTTATAGGCTGTTTCAATATTTTCACCCATTGTTTTACCTGTACAGGTCAATACAGAAGTGTCAAGCAGATCCAATTTGGTCAGTTCCTTCATCACGGCGTAAACACCGCCTGCTTCATTGAGATCCTCCATGTAGGTAGGACCTGCGGGAGCCAGGTGACAAAGATTGGGAGTTTTGGCGCTGACTTCGTTTGCCATATCCAAATTGAATTCCACATCGCATTCATTGGCAATGGCGGGCAGATGAAGCATGGAATTGGTGGAGCATCCCAGTGCCATATCTACGGTCAGCGCATTTTGGAACGCCTCTTTGGTCATGATATCACGGGGGCGGATATTGTTTCTAACAAGCTCCATTACCTGCATACCCGCGTGCTTGGCAAGTTCAATTCGCTTGGCGTATACAGCGGGAATGGTGCCGTTACCGCACAGTCCCATGCCCAGTGCTTCGGTCAAGCAGTTCATGGAGTTTGCGGTATACATACCTGAGCAGGAGCCGCAGGTAGGGCAGGTGTTTTCCTCGCAAACGGTCAGCTGTTCCTCGCTGATCTTGCCTGCATTATAAGCACCCACTGCCTCAAACATACTGGAAAGACTGGTTTTCTTGCCGTTGACTCTGCCAGCCAGCATGGGGCCGCCGCTGACAAATACGGTGGGAATATTGACTCTTGCCGCCGCCATGAGCAGTCCGGGTACGTTTTTATCACAGTTGGGAACCATGACAAGGCCGTCAAAACCGTGGGCGCGCACCATAGCTTCGGTGGAATCGGCAATCAGATCTCTTGTGACAAGGGAATACTTCATGCCGGTATGTCCCATGGCAATGCCGTCGCATACGGCAATGGCAGGGAACACAATGGGAGTACCGCCCGCCATAGCAACGCCCAGGCGAACAGCCTCCACTATTTTATCAATGTTGATATGTCCCGGAACGATCTCATTATAAGAGCTGACAATACCAATGAGGGGTCTTTGCTGTTCTTCTTTGGTCATACCCAGCGCATGATACAGACTGCGGTGGGCAGCATTCTGCGGACCGTTAACGATTGTATCTTTGATCATATTTTACCTCGTTAAATAAGTATGTCATTGCGAACCTACGGTAGTCGGCTCGCAATGACAATTTTTCTTAGTTGTTGATAAGCTTGTCTTCGTCGCTCCAGCTGTACAGCTTGCGGATATCTTCACCCACAACCTCAGCAGGATGCTCGGAAGCCAGCTTTCTCATGGCGTTGAAGTGCACCTGGCTACCTGCGTCGGACATATCAAGAAGAAAGTCTTTTGCAAAGGTACCGTCTTGAATGTCTTTCAGTACCTTCTTCATTGCCTTCTTTGTGTCTTCGGTAATGATCTTGGGACCGGTAATATAGTCGCCGTATTCTGCGGTGTTGGAAATGGAATAACGCATGCCTGCAAAGCCGCTTTGATAGATCAGGTCAACGATCAGCTTCATTTCATGAATACATTCAAAGTATGCGTTTCTGGGGTCATAACCTGCTTCCACCAGGGTTTCAAAGCCAGCCTGCATCAGTGCGCAAACGCCGCCGCAAAGTACTGCCTGTTCGCCGAACAGGTCGGTTTCGGTTTCGGTGCGGAAATTGGTTTCAAGTACGCCTGCTCTTGCACCGCCGATACCCAGCGCATATGCCAAACCGATCTCCAGTGCATCACCGGTGGCGTCCTGCTCAACAGCAATCAGACAGGGAACGCCCTTGCCAGCTTGGTATTCGGAACGTACGGTGTGACCGGGACCCTTGGGAGCAACCATGATTACGTTTACATTCTTGGGAGGCTTGATGCATCCGAAATGGATATTAAATCCGTGCGCAAATGCAAGGGTCTTGCCTTCACACAGGTTGGGTTCAATGCTTTCTTTGTAGAGCTTTGCCTGCTTTTCGTCGTTGATCAGAATCATGATCACGTCCGCCGCCTTAGTTGCTTCTGCGGAAGTCATAACAGTCAGTCCCTGTGCTTCAGCCTTAGCCCAGCTTTTGGAGCCTTCGTACAGACCTACGATTACATTTACCCCGCTGTCCTTCAGGTTGAGCGCATGGGCATGTCCCTGGGAGCCGTATCCGATAATGGCAACTGTTTTGCCGCTTAATTTCTGCAGATCACAATCTTGCTGATAAAAAATTCTAGCCATGATAGTATATACCTCTTTAAAAATTATAAATTAGTTACTTTACGAATGGTGGAACTGCCGCGTTCCAAAGAAACGATACCGGTACGGCAAATTTCAAGAATGGTGTAGTCGCGCATCAGATTGATAAAATCATCGATCTTGCGGCTGTCACCGGTTAGCTGGAATACGATGGAATCTTTGGAGTATTCCATAATGGTTGCCCCGAACGCCTGCGCCGCGGCACGTATATCCTCTCTGGTGGAGGAGACGTTTTGCATTTTGATGAGCATCAGCTCGGAACAGAGCGAATTATCACTCGTCAATTCCTTGATGGAGCAAATATCGGGAAGCTTGTACAGCTGATTGATCAGCTGTTGCTTGTAGTTTTCTTCACCGTCAAATACAACAGTGATACGGGAAAATTCGTTTGTTTCGGTTTCGCTAACAGTAAGCGCACTAATATTGAACTGACGGCGTCTGAACATACTGGTCACACGGTTCAGCACACCGAATTGGTTGCGCACCAGTACGGCAACGGTATAACGGTTCATTTACTCACCTACTTTTGTGATAATATCGTCCATGCTTCCGCCGGGAGGTAACATGGGAAGCACAAATTCGTCTTTGTCGATTTTACAGTCGATCAAATAAGGACCGTTTTGTTTAAAAGCATTGGCAAATGCCTTGTCCAGTTCTTCAATGCTTTCCACCTTTTCTCCATTTGCGCCAAAGGCGCGGGCAAGAGAGACAAAATCGGTCTTTCTGTCAAGCACGGTATTTGAATAATGCTTTTCAAAGAAGAGTGTTTGCCACTGCCGAACCATGCCCAAAACGCCGTTGTTGAAAAGCAGGATCACAACAGGAACATTGTAGGTCACCGCGGTAGCAAGCTCGTTCAAGCACATACCAAAGCTTCCGTCACCGGTGATCAAAACAGATCGTTCGCCGGTGCCGTAAGCGGCACCGATGGCGGCGCCCAGGCCAAAGCCCATTGTTCCAAGACCGCCGCTGGAAATAAATCTGCGAGGGCGTTTGAAATGCAAATACTGTGCAGCCCACATTTGGTGCTGTCCCACATCGGTGGCAACAGGCGTGTTATTGGAAAGATAGCGGTTTAAGGTCATAATGGCGTTGCGGGGTGTGAGCCCTTCACGCACGTCTTTATTTTCCTCTTCCTGTTTCTTGTACTGTGCAACTTTTTCGTTCCATTCCGGATGCTTTACCTCTGCTATAAGAGGAATCAGTTTTTTCAGTGTCTCTTTGAGGTCACCGCGCAGTCCGTGGGCATCCATCAGGTTTTTGGAAAGCTCGGAGCCGTCGATATCAATGTGAACGATTTTTGCTTTGGGAGCGAACTTGGCGCGTTTTCCGGTCACGCGGTCATTAAATCGTGCGCCAAGGGCGATGATGCAATCTGCATTGTGCATGGCAGTGGAGCAGGCATAATGCCCATGCATCCCCTGCATACCCAAAAAGCCGGGTTGGTCTGTGGGAATAGCGGATAGCCCCATCATAGAGCACCCGAAAGGCGCATCGATCTTCTCGGCAAGGGCAAGCATTTCTTCCTGAGCCTCAGAGGAGATCAAACCGCCGCCGTAATAAATAAAAGGTCTTTCACTTTCGTTAATGCATTCAGCCGCCTGATGAATGCGAATTTCTTTTGCGGCAAATTTTTCATTTGGCACCGCGGGGGGGCAGGGGGTGTATTCACAGATTGCGATCTGTACATCTTTCGGTACGTCCACAAGTACGGGCCCGGGTCTACCTGACATGGCAAGCGTGAATGCTTCCCGAATGGTATCGGCAAGCTGATCCACCGAGCCCACAAAATAGTTATGTTTGGTAATAGGGAGGGTAATACCCGTAATATCGATCTCTTGGAAGCTGTCTGTACCAATCTGATGATTGGGAACGTTGCCTGTAATGGCAACAAGAGGAATGGAATCCAGAAAAGCAGTCGCAATACCGGTTACCAAATTGGTAGCGCCCGGACCTGAGGTGGCAAACACCACGCCCGGTCTGCCGGTGCTTCTGGCATAACCGTCGGCGGCATGTACTGCGCCTTGTTCATGGGCTGTCAAAATATGTTCAAGCTGATCTCTGTATTTATACAAAGAGTCATAAACATGAATGATTTGCCCGCCGGGATATCCGAAGACCACATCACAGCCCTGTTCGATCAGGGTTTTGACGATTATGTCTGCGCCGGATAATAACATACGATCATTCCTTTCTTTCGGCAATTACTTCAATTTCCACCAGTACATTTTTGGGAAGGGTCTTGACCGCAACGCAGGATCTTGCGGGTTTGCTTACAAAATACTTTGCATATATTGTATTGAATACGGCAAAATCAGCCATATCCTGCAAAAAGCAGGTGGTTTTCACAACCGTATCAAAGCCTGCTCCTGCCGCCTCAAGCACAGCCTTCAGATTCAGGCAGACGCGCTCTGTTTGCGCTTCGATAGTACCGTCCACGATGCCGCCACTTGCAGGGTCGATCGGAATCTGACCCGATGTATATACAAGATTACCCGTGATCATTGCCTGCGAATAGGGACCGATTGCCGCGGGTGCGTTATTTGTGTGTACTGTTTGCATAATATAATCTCCGTTCTGAAAATAGTTTTATTAATTTTTTGAGAAAACAAAACACCCATCCCAAAACTCGTTGCTTTGAGACGGGTGCCATCTTTCGTTTCAACATTTGCGGTACCATTCAATTGCAGTAAAACCGCCATCTCTACGGAATCAAATCATTTACATAGTATATCTTGGAAATAATGAATTCATGACCGTCAACGCCACAGCTTTTTTGTCAACTTAAATAATATTATAGCATCGTGTTAGACAATTGTCAATAACTTTAGACAAGTTTTTGCTGTATTTCAAGAATTTTTGTACTACCATGTGTAAAAAAGCAAATTTAACAGGATGCAAAACAGTATTCCGAACAGCGCAGGCAGCATGGCACTGACCAGTGTCCATTTGATGCTCTTGGTCTCTTTATAAACGGTCAGCAATGTGGTGGCACACGGCCAATGAAACAGCATAAACGCTGTTACGCAAACGGCTCTTTGCAGGTCCCAGCCGTTTGCCAGCAAGATATCTTTTACACTATCAAGATTGCTGATATCAACCACCGCATTTCCCGATGTATACGCCATGAAAACAATGGGAAGCACGATCTCATTGGCGGGAAGTCCCAGAATAAATGCGAATAATATGGTTCCGTCCAGTCCCAGCAATTTTCCCATAGGGTCTAAAAATGTTGCAACGATCGAAAGAAGCGAAACACTGTTGACCGTGATGTGTGTCAAAAGCCATATGACCATTCCCGCAGGAATCGATACCAGTATAGCCCTTGCCAAAACCGAAAGGGTTCTGTCAAGCAGGGAACGGGTAAGCGTTTTGACAAATTGCGGCCGTCGGTAGGGAGGTAATTCCAGAATAAAGGAAGTGGGACATCCCTTCAAAAAGGTCATTGACAGTATTTTTGTGGCAAGCAGTGTTGCCAAAACCGCAAGGATCATCAGTCCGCCAAGCAAAAGCGGTGTTATAAAATCGGCACTGCTGCCCGCTGCGAAAAAGAGAGTACATATCAAGATCAGCGTGGGGAATTTTCCGTTGCAGGGAACAAAAGTATTGGTTATAATTGCCATCAACCGTTCTCTTTTGGAATCAATGATCCTTGCGCCTGTTACACCCACAGCATTGCATCCAATACCCATGCACATGGTAAGTGATTGCTTACCGCAGGCTTTGCATTTAAAAAATACCTTATCCAGGTTAAACGCGATACGGGGAAGCACGCCCGCATCCTCAAGCAAAGTAAAGAGAGGAAAGAAGATCGCCATTGGCGGCAGCATAACAGAAACCACAAATGCTGTGACAGTATAGATGCCGTCCAAAAGAAAACTGTGAAGAAGGTTTGGCATTTTTACCGCATGAAAAAATTCAGATAGATTATTTTTGCCAAACGCAAAGAGATCGGATAACCAAGCGGAAGGATAGTTTGCCGCCTTGACGGTTAGAAACAAAAGGATCAGAAGCATACAAAACATAAGAGGATAAGCGCCGATGCGGTGGGTCAGGATGCGGTCAAGCAAGCTGTTCTTACGCGCCCCGGATCTATGTTGTATGTGTTCCGCGCAAATTTCCTCCGCCGCCAAAAGAGAGGCGGCGATTGTATAATCGCTGATTTTTTTACCGTTCTTCTCCAATAAAAGCCTTTTATTTTCGGCAGTTGCGATCAGTTCGGAATAGCAATTGAATTTTTCGAGAGCTTTCTTTTCTCCTTCCAGCAATCGGTGTGCCCACCAAGCGGTGTGCTTGGTATCTGCGGGGATATGCGACTGTATACGCTTGCAAGCTTCTTCCATATTTTGGGGATAGCGCACTTTTCTTGGTGCGGTATCCCTTCCGCCGAGCAATTCTTCCAGTGCGGAAATTAGCACTTTCAAGGACTGTTTGTTTCTTGCAGTGGTGCCCACTGCAGGAATACCCAATTCCCGCCCGATGCCCGTTAGATCGATCTGTATGCCTTCTTTTGTTGCTTCGTCCATCAGGTTTACGCAAAGAAGGGCACGGTCGGTCAGTTCCAGCGTTTGCAGTGCTAAATGCAGATTGCGTTCCAAGCACAGCGCATCACACACAATAATGACTGCGTCTGCGGTACCGTTTTCCAAATAATCACGGGTAACCTCTTCTTCGGGGGATCTTGAAATCAGCGAATATGTTCCCGGCAGATCGATCAGCTCAATGGAAAGCACAGATAAGCGGCAATATCCGCGGGCGATTTCCACAGTTTTGCCTGCCCAGTTACCTGTGTGCTGCTTTAACCCCGTCAATTGATTAAATAGCGTGCTTTTTCCCACATTCGGGTTACCGATAAGGGCTACAGTATATTTTTCTTTCATGGTTCAATCAAAATATCCATGCAGTCAATTTTCCGTAAAGCAATCAAAGCGCCGCAGATATCAAATGCTTTGGGATCCCCCGGGGGACTGACCAATACACAGCGTACATAACTGTTTTCCCGCAGTCCGATGTCCATCAATCTGCGGCGCAGATCGCCCTTTGTATTTATTTTATATATCTTGGCACTCTGTCCTTTTTGTAAGCAAAAAAGATTTTTCATTTCCTTCATATCATAGCCTTTCGGACCGTTTTCGATTTTGCCCTATGACAAACGGTCTCTTCATTCCATTCTATTCGGAATTTTCTGCGGCGTGAAAAAGAATCATAGGTTATCCTTTGAGCCAAAAATTTCGTTTTGTTTCGTTGCACAAATCCGTATATGAAAAATTGTGCATTTTCCCAAAATTTCCTTTATTCACAAAAAGGTTACAAAATCACCTGTAGGGAGTGGACTGGTATGGAATTGCATAAGAGGGTAAAGTGTGGTATCATATGCATTAGCGAAGTAAAGAAAGGATATCACAATGGGAAAAGTGAAGTACAGCGAGGAAATGAAGCTGCAAACCGTCAAGTATGTGCTTGAGGGCGGCAAATCGGCAACGAAGGTTTCCAAAGAGCTTGGGATCAATGCGAACACTGTTTGCCGTTGGGTGAGAGAATACCGTGAGGCACAAGGGATGCCAAGCTATGAGGCAGAACAGCGCATCAAGCGACAATCGGCAGATGAAATGGCGCATAAGATCAAAGAACTTGAAAAGGAATTAAATCGCAAGGAAAGAGAACTTGCCGATGAAAAAGAAAAGGTAGAAATACTAAAAAATCCCTGCGAAGCTCGCTTCGCATCACATCATTTATGCAACCACAAGAATGAAATGCGAAGCGATCTTTGCAAATCGAGCACTGTATTCGGTGAGAAACCGGTATATACATATTATCCCAAAATGGAAGATTTTAAAAAAGTTGATACGTGGATTACAGGACCCAAAAACCGCGTAGAGGATATGATATCGCTGTTAGGACAGCCGCATTTTACACAAACTGAGGAAAAAGTGTACCCCGGCAGCAGTCTGGGACGTTTAGAAACACATATATATGTATTTGACAATGGTGTTGTTATGGTTGTATGCGCAGCTCCCGGTTATCCGTATATTGGAGATGCACCAATGTTGGATCTTGCCGAAGCAATGGATATGCTATCGTGGAGATTGAGGTACTAATTTAATTCTTTAGTGTATGTGTGAAAAGCACGAGAAATATCATCCCAAAGTTATGGATTTGAGTATTTGTTGATTAATATTTACTTTACGGGGAGCTGTCATATGATCCCGGTATATAAAATCCATGCAACAACCAATTGCTGTGCATAAGCATTCTATGCAAAAAGAGAGAACAAAACGGTTTTTAAACCACTAAGTTCTCTCTTTTTTTCTGCACTATAGCTATATCACTGCGAAGCAATAAAACTCGCCGAGAGGCGAATAGAACCGGCGTGATACTCTGATAAAAGTATCACGCCGCAAGTTACTCAATTGCTTTCGGTTTGGGAATCGCTCTTATAATTGCCAAGTAGAATCTGTCCCAGCTTGCTGTTTGCGGGAATAACAACCGTTTTGTTATCTCCTGTTAAGGTTGCCTTGATGGCATCCAGCGCCAGGGTGAATTCATAGAAATCGCGTTTGTCCTGCGTGTTAAAGGCTTCTGCCAACAGGCGCATATATTCCTGCTCACCCTCTGCCTCAATGGCGGCGGCTTCTGCCTCGGCGTTGGAAACGGTGGTATTCACGGTCTTATCGGTTTCGTTGCGGATAAGCGAAGCTGCCAAATCGCCCTTGGCGATATATTCCTGTGCCATCTGATTGCGCTCGGAGATCATGCGCTCGTAAACTGCGTTTTCATTTTCGGTGGGCAGATCAAAACGCTTGATCTTTACATCCGAAACTTCAATGCCGTACTGCTTGGCAACATCCGATACTTCGGAGGTAATACCTTCGTAGATCTCGTTTCTTTCAGCCCCGTCATTGGTGTTGATGATATCATCTTGTGTCAGGGTACCCATCAATTTTTTGAGTGCGTTATAGGTAATAACATTCAGACGGTCTTCTGCTGCCCCTGTGGTGCCCAGCGTTTGATAAAAGGTCAAGGGATCCTTTATCTCCCAAAGCAGATAGCAGTCAACGGTCATGTTCTTTTTATCCTTGGTGAATACTTCGGAAGGGGGAATGTCGTAAAGAATGGTGGTTTTGGGGAAGGTGATGGTTTCATCCACAAAGGGGATCTTAAAATGCAGACCCGCTTCGTCTTCGGTGTGCACGATCTTTGAGAAACGAGATACCGAAACATATTCGTTGGGTTTTACGGTATACAAAGAGGAGAAAAGGGTAACGGCACCCAAGATCAAAACAAAGAGAAGGAATATAAATCCAATGTATTTCTTTTTCATTGTGTATTGCCTCCTTTAAGATTGTGTGAATTTGTCAAGGGGCAGCAGTGTTTGTGTGTCGTCCCCTTCGATACCGATATATACCTTCACGCCCGAAAGAGTCTGCGTGATCATTTCATAGTACATTCTGGAGCGGGTAATATCGGGGCTGTTGGAATATTCAGTATACATTGCGTTAAACAGCGCGATCTGTTCTTTAGCTTCGTTGATACGCTTTGTTTTGAGGTACTCCGCGTTTTGCAGCAGCTTGTTAGCATTTGCCTCAGCCTTGGGGATCTGCGCATTTTTATAAGCATTTGCTTGGTTTTCAGCGGTTTCAGCAGACTGCTTGGCAGTTTCAACCGCCTTGAATGCTTCGGTAACGGTGGCTGTAGGCGGCTCGCTGTCCTGGATCTTTACATCCGAAAGAGAAAGACCGATATCATATTCGGCAAGGATCTCAGTGACCAGTTCTTTGACCTGCATCTGAATTTCGGATTTACCGTCGGTCAGTACCGAGTCAACGGTGGCAGAGCCAACCACATTGCGGATCTGGCTTTGAGCAAGATTTTTGAGCACCTCATCGGGATCTTGAGAAGAGAAGAGATACTTTTCCGGATCGGAAATGCGGTATTCCACAAAGAAATCGATATTGACAATGTTATAGTCGCCGGTGATCATTTTGCTTTCTTCTTCCACTGCAGTGACATTGCCTTTTTTGTCGGTTTTGTATCCGATCTCCAGCTTCTGATATACATTGACCGGTACCTTCTGCACCTTTTGAATGCCGAAGGGAGCTTTGAAATGGAAGCCTGCTTCGGTGATACTGGTCACTTTACCAAAGGTGGTGACAACTGCCTGCTCCTTTTCATCCACCGTATAATAGCTGGTGAAAAGCGCAACTGCCGCAAGGATCAATATGATACCTAAAATGATGAGCTTCTTGATCATGGATTTGTCGATATTAAAATTGCCTTTGTATGGGGGCTTAAAATTTCCCCGAAATTGTCTGTACATGAGATATCTCCTTTCATGGTACTGCCACTATTATAGCGACAGTTTGACAATTTGTCAATGCTGTTTTTGAAAATTCATCAAATTTACTTTGATTTGTGTAAAATATACAAAATGAACGGATTCTCATTTTTGTAATTAAATTTAGGAAAAGTATTGACAACACGATAAAAACATGCTATCATACTAGCGTTGTAAATGGGGGCATAGCTCAGCTGGTTAGAGTGCATGCTTGACATGCATGAGGTCACTGGTTCGATTCCAGTTGTCCCCACCAGAAAAAGCACTTCGCAAGAAGTGCTTTTTTCTTATCCAAGCCGCAGGCTTGGCATATCATCAGCCCTTCGGGCTGCATCTCATCACGCTTTAGCGTGCATTTTCCTGCAGCTTGATAATATACAATCCCTGCGGAATTGATGATATGCCGCAACGAGTTGCGGATGATATACACGCCTTCGCCGTGATTGGGCTGCGAGAATACGGAAGGCTCTTGAATTGCTATGCAAAATATGATATAATACTCTCGAAGGGAGTGATCGTATGGCTAAAAACTATTTGTTGATCTATTCGGAGCAGCTTGCGACCGATACAGAATTACTTTGTCAAAATATAAAAGCTCCTTCCAACACTCTTTTCCAGATCCGTAAAAGTTCAAGTAGTGTGTACGCGAATATCCGTGAAGCAAATTACGGACAAAGTAAAGCGAATATGCTTTCAAAATTTGAAATCGCACTAAAAGAATGTAGTGAAACAGAAGGCTGATTACAGTTGTTATATAATACAAGTGGTATTGATGAAGAAATCTATAAAAACTATAGAAATCTTTGCGGTCGAATCAGACGAATGCTGATTGCAAGCTGCAAAACATTGAAGGAGAATGCGAAATGAAAAGATTATCTGTTTTACTTATTATTATCATGCTTATTAGTTTTACGGCATGTAACACCAATGTTGTGAAAGGCACTATTATCCAAAATTCGGACAATAGCTATGCCGTTCTTGATATAATGCCACAGAAACTCTTTGAAATTTCTGAAATAGGAGAAAATGTAGTTGTTATCATTGGAGATTTTGAAAAAGAAATGCCTCTGGTAGATCATATTATAGCAGAGGACGGCAAGCTTCAGCTATATTATGATCCTAAAGAACATACCTTAAATATCGTTTTGTATAACCAAGACTTTTGCGAATCTTATAATATTCTCGAAAATTCAAAGGTTAAAATTGAGAAACCTTAATTTTACACACCTTTTTTCTTATCCAAGCCGCAGGCTTGGCATATCATCGCCGCACAACGTGCGGTGCATATCATTAGCACCTTTGGGGCTGTATCTCATCACGCGAAACGCGCCTCTTCCTGCGGCTTGATGATATACAACACTTCGTGTTCATTGCAACCGAAGGGAGCAACACCATTTTGAGAGTTATGCTGATCGCATCTTGCAAAACCGCAAAGGAGAATACAAAATGAAAAAACTGTTATGCATCATTTTTTCTTGTGTGCTTTTACTTTCTTTTACTTCTTGCGCATTTATTGATCGGTTACAAGGAGATATGCGTCAACTTGATTATGATAAGGAAGGCAATTTGCTATATAGTGAGAACGCTTATTATCGTGTTGATGATCGTTTTGAGGTGATAACAGGAAAGAACGATAGGGTTGTTGAGCTTGGTTGGCAATCGCAGTTTCCATTCTTTCCCGATATGCATTATTACGCCTTTGATGAAGAAAATCCGCTCTTTATTTTTTGTGACAATGGAAAGTCCACGGTATATAATAAGGGCTTGTATGTGAGATCAGATTACGATCTTTATAGCGAAATATATACAGTAGATAACACTGATATTGAATTTTCTCTTTCTGCGGCTATGACCAAAAGTGACGTTGAGGTTTCGAAGATAGATCACGAAGCGTCTATGTACCTAAAAATGTTTTTGAAAGATGATCCTCGCATACAAATAGAATTGGCAGGTCCATATCAGTATAACGGTAATTGGTATTTTATACATACGGGTGAAACTTGGATTATAAGTGATGAGTTTGTTGCCATGCTAATAGAGGCATATATCTTGAAAAAATAGGTGTCATATGTTAAGAAAGATCACCCTTGGCGGAAGGGAAATTCACTACACACTGCTGAGAAAAAAAGTAAAGAATATCAATTTGCGTATTAAGTCTGATGGCAATGTCTTTTTGTCGGCACCTTCGTATGTCCCCATATCGGCGTTGGAAAACTTTCTTATTTCCAAAGAAGATTTTATTTTGTCAGCACTTGCACGCGCTGCTTTGTATGTACCTGAGATCAAAGAGTATAGGAATGGAGAAGTATTTCGGATACTGGGAGAAGATAAGATACTCCGGGTGGAAGAGGGCGAGAAAAACACAGTATCTTTACAGGAAGGATATATTCGCTTATTTGTGCGCAATACTTCCGATACCGAACTTAAAAGAAAAGTACTTGAAAAATGGCAAAGGGAATTGTGTCATGATAAAGTGCTTACCCTCTGCCGTGAAATTTATCCGTTGTTTCAAAAACGCGGTATATCATATCCCCAAATACGCATGCGGAAAATGGTATCCAGATGGGGCAGCTGTCAGCCGCAAAAGGGAATTCTGACCTTTAATACAGCCCTTGTCTCTGCCCCCCTATCCTGCATTGAATATGTTATTATGCATGAATTTGCTCATTTTCTTGTTCCAAATCATTCTGCCGACTTTTACGCCGTACTATCGGCGTATATGCCCGATTGGAAGGAGCGCAAGAAATCGTTGGAAGCAAACAAACGGTCTTGACAACAGGACCGTTTTTGATTACAATAAAAGAAAAAACGAATTGGATTTAGATTATGAAGCTGGGAACGGAATTTTTGCCCATTAGCCGTGAAGAATGCACCGAGCGCGGATGGGATGCACCTGATTTTGTATATGTGACGGGGGATGCCTACGTGGATCACCCCTCTTTTGGCGTTTCGATTATTTCCCGCGTGCTGGAAAGTAAGGGATACCGCGTGGCAATTCTTTCGCAACCCGATTACCGCAGTGCTGAAGCGTTTAAACGCTTTGGTAAACCTAAACTCGGTTTTTTGGTCACAGGCGGTAATATCGACTCTATGGTGGCTCATTATACTGTTTCCAAAAAGAAGCGTACCTATGATTATTATTCTCCCGGCGGAAAGATGGGGTTGCGTCCTGACCGAGCTGTGATCGTTTACTGTAACCGTATCCGCGAGGCATACGGGGATGTGCCGATCGTTTTGGGTGGTCTTGAAGCATCTTTACGCCGTTTTGCCCACTATGATTACTGGGACGATAAAGTACGCAGAAGTGTGCTGGTTGACAGCCGTGCAGATATTTTGACATACGGCATGGGCGAAAAAATACTTGTACGTATTGCCGAATTACTGGCAAAAGGCGTGCCGGTGAAAAAAATCCGTGATGTACGGGGATGCTGCTATCTTGCCAAACGGGAAGATGACGTTCATTTCCCGGTGGCGGGAGCCTTTGACTATAATGATCTGAAAACCGATAAAAAGCTGTATGCCAAGGCCTTTAAGACCCAGTATGAGAATCAGGATTCTGTTTCGGGTAAAGCCGTTATTGAGTATTATGACAACCGTATGCTGGTGCAAAATCCCCCAATGCCGCCGCTGGAAAGGGACGAATTGGATGCGGTGTACGATCTGCCCTATACCCGCCGCCCTCACCCATGCTATGACAAAGATGGCGGTGTTCCCGGCATTGCGGAGGTTGAGTTTTCCATCACCCACAATCGTGGTTGCTTTGGAGGCTGCAATTTCTGTGCGCTTGCTTTCCATCAAGGACGTACGGTGCGAAGCCGATCCATAGAATCCTGTGTAGCGGAGGCAAAACTGTTAACCACACTTCCGGGATTCAAGGGCTATATTCACGATGTAGGCGGGCCCACTGCCAATTTCCGCTATCCCGCCTGCGATAAGCAACTGCAAAGCGGTGTGTGCAGTACCAGAAAGTGCTTAGCACCCAAGCCTTGCCCCAATTTAAAGGTTGATCACAGCGAATATTTGTCACTTTTGGAGCAGATAGAATCGATCCCAAAGGTGAAGAAGGTATTTATCCGTTCAGGCATTCGTTTCGATTATCTGATCTACGATAAAGACGAGCGCTTTTTCAAAAAACTGGTCAGAGATCACGTTTCCGGGCAGCTGAAGGTGGCACCCGAGCATATTTCTCCTGCAGTCCTGAGACACATGGGAAAACCGGATGTGGAGATTTACGATTCCTTCCGCCGCCGCTTCTTTGACCTCTCAAGATCGGTTGGCAAGGAACAGTATCTGGTGCCCTATTTGATGTCAAGTCATCCGGGAAGCAGTTTAAAGGATGCTGTGAAATTGGCGGAATATCTGAAAGAGCAGAACTGCTTACCTGAACAAGTACAGGACTTCTACCCAACGCCCGGTACCGCATCCACCTGTATGTTCTATACCGAGATAGATCCTTTCAGCGGGAAGGCGATCTTTGTACCTAAGGAATACAATGAAAAGAAGTCCCAAAGGGCTTTACTGCAATACGGAAAACCGGAAAATCGCGAAATTGTCTTACGCGCGCTAAAAAGCGCGGGCAGGGAAGATCTGATCGGTTTTGATAAAAAATGCCTTGTCAGACCGAATGCGCAAAACACACATATAGCAAAGTCCAAGCCCGGTGCAAAAGACATGAAAAAGCATTTAAAAACAAAAAAACGTTAATTGTATCATTCGAAACAGCGCAGTCAAGGATAAAGAACCTTGAACTGTGCTGTTTTTGATGAATGTAGTGTTAAATATTGAAATAATACTTGATTTTATAATTTGAATTTGTTATACTGTAATATAATCGGATGCAATCCAATTCCGGTGTAAAAATACAATACGGAGATTTAAATGAATACATTTCAAAACCGAAAATGCCGTTTACTTTCACTGCTTCTTATTTTGATTCTTTTGCTTGGTTCTCTGCCTCTGACTATGGTCATCGGTGCGGAAAAGGATGCAAAAAGCGGCAAAAACATTAGAGAAATCGTCAATTCGATGTCAACGCGTGACAAAATAACGCAGATGTTTATGATCAGCATTCAAAACTGGTCTGAAACGGGGGACCCAAAGGATGCCACTGCGTTTCAGAAAATGAATGATGATGTCAAACAAATCATGAAAGACTATCATTTCGGCGCGGTTATTCTGTTTGCGGGAAATGTTGTCACCACCGAACAAACATATAACTTAACCAAAGATCTGCAGTCTGCCGCCATCTCGGGGGGAGGGTTGCCGCTACTTATTAGCATTGACCAAGAAGGCGGCCGTATTTACCGCTTGGGAAGCGGAACTGCGCTGCCCGGCAATATGGCGCTTGGCGCGACTGGAAATACGGAGTATGCCAAGACAGCGGGCAAAATTATTGCCAGTGAGCTTTCGGTGTTGGGCATCAATGCCAATATGGCACCCGTTGTGGATGTTAACCACAATCCCAACAACTCTGTGATTGGTTTGCGCTCCTACAGCGACGATCCCCAAACAGTGGGTAAATTTGCATCTGCAATGATTGAAGGCATGAATTTGTATAATATGATCGCCTGCGCCAAGCATTTTCCAGGGTACGGGGATGTTGAAGCGTCTTCTCAGGACGGTCTGCCTACCGTGGATAAAACCAAAGAAGAAATGAAAAAGTCCGATTTGATTCCATTTGCGGCAGTGATTGAAAATCAAGTAGATATGATCATGACTTCGCATGTGTGCTACCCACAACTGGATGATAAATATCCTGCGACCATTTCTAAAAAAATAACTACCGATCTTTTGAAGGAAGAAATGGGTTTCAAGGGTGTGGTCGTGACTGATGCCATGAATATGGCGGCAATTACAGATTATTATGACAGTGTGGAGGGAACCATTCTCGCCATCAACGCAGGGGCGGACATGATATGTATGCCCTGTGATCTTTCCGATATGGAAGATGTGCAAACGCTGGATGGCATCATTGACAGTATTGAGCATGCTGTGGAAGAGGGAGCCATCTCGCATAGCCGCATCCACGATGCGGTGACCAGAATTTTGACCATGAAAGAAAAACGCGGCATTCTGGATTATGACGAAAAGAATCACACGTTGGAGAAGGCGCTGGCAACTGTTGGCTGTGATGCCAACAGAGCCTTGGAACGTGAAATGGCGGCAGCGTCTGTTACCGTGATCAAGAATAATGGAAACTTTCTTCCCATTAAGCTGAAAAATGATAGTAAAGTTTTGATGCTTTGTCCCTTTGATAATGAAAAAGCTTTAATGCTGATGGGATGGAACCGAGCGAAGCTGGCAAAGGTTGTTCCGGAACAGGCAAGCGTTGACTATTACCATTACACAGGTGTAAATTTGACCTCTGAGATCAAATCAAGGATCGATGCGGCTGATATGATTATTGTTGTTTCGGAAGTGACCAGTCCGGACAGAATGGGATATGCCCACTGGCTGTCGGCAGCCCCCAATAATTTTACAACCTACGCCAAGGAAAACGGAAAACGATCGGTTATTATATCGGCAGATAAGCCATACGATGTTCAGCATTACCCGAATGCAGATGCAATACTCGCAGTTTACGGTTGTAAAGGTACGACCTTATCTGCTTCTACCGTATTGGAAGATAAATTGACCGAAGACAAAAACGCCTTTGGCCCCAATATCGTGGCAGGCATTGAAGTTGCGTTCGGTGTATACGGAGCGCAAGGGAAACTGCCTTTGGATATTCCTTACTGTGATAACGGTGTATATTCCAAAACCGAGATCATCTATCAAAGAGGTTACGGCATTACCTACGATGCGGTTCATTTCCACAGTTATGACAAAACCTATCGGTACGACAATAACTCTCATTTCTATGAATGTATTGATCCCGAATGCCCCGATAAGGTAGGCAGCAGGACAGATATCGATTTCCATGAATACAGCTCTTACCTGGACAAAGTATGCGATGTTTGCGGATATAATCTCGGCGGAGGTGTCGGTTCAGGCGGCATATTCAAATGGATCTTGATTGGCGCCGCCACTATTGTTTTTGGCTTTGCCATGTATGGCGGTTATAAGGTTTGGAAAAGATTTTACTGATATAAAATGTTCCCGAGGGGATCAATAGGATTTCCTCGGGAGTATTATCTTAATTCACTATTGTTGAAGCATTGTTGATAAGGGAGGACAAATGAATCGTAAATTGAGGATCGTATGTATGTTTATATTACTCAGCATACTGCTTTCTGTATTCCCGTTTGGAGCATATGCAAGGCAAAGATCAGAAGATAATCAAGTGGAACAGTTATTGGCATCTATGTCCACGCGTGAAAAAATTACACAAATGATGATGCTCAGCATACAAAGATGGGCAACTTCCGGTTCCTCTGCAAATGCGGTTGCCTTTACCGAAATGAACAGTCAGGTGCGAAAAATGCTGAAAGAGTACCGCTTTGGCGCGGTTATTCTGTTTGCGGGTAATGTGGTCGACACCAAGCAAACTCTTGCATTGACAAAGGCATTGCAATCTGCCGCCACATGGCATGGCGGTATTCCCTTGATGATCAGCATTGACCAAGAGGGCGGATCAGTCTACCGATTGGGGCAGGGCACCGCACTTCCCGGCAACATGGCGCTTGCGGCAACGGGAGATATTGCATACGCCCAAACGGTCGGCGGAATTCTGGGAAGTGAACTGTCTTCCCTCGGTATCAATACCAATCTTGCTCCGGTTGTGGACGTAAATTCCAATCCGAATAATCCGATTATCGGGCTACGCTCTTTCGGCGATGATGCGGAGATGGTGGGCGAATTTGCTTCGGCTGTTATCAAAGGTATGGCACAGTATAATGTTTTGGGATGTGTTAAGCATTTTCCGGGGCATGGGGATACCGAAACCGATTCCCATTACAGAATGCCCATTGTGGATAAATCCAAGGAGGAACTGCTGGAAAACGAACTGCGTCCGTTTTCGGTTGCCATTGAAAACGGAATTGAAATGATTATGACCTCTCATATATTTTTCCCGCAGTTGGATGACGGTACGGCTTTTTCCCAAAAAACAGGAAATGAGGAATCTTTACCGGCAACTCTTTCCCAAAAAATTGTGACAGGTCTTTTGAAAGAGGAATTGGGTTTTGAGGGAGTGGTCATTTCAGATGCCATGAATATGGCCGGCATTACTGATAAGTGGGACAGTGTACAAGCCATTGTGCTTGCTGTAAATGCAGGCGTAGACATGATCTGCATGCCCTATGAGATCAGTTGTCCTTATGATCTGCAAAGATTTGATGCCATTCTTGACGGCGTAGAAGAAGCTGTCAACGATGGGACTATCCGGGTGGAAAGAATTGACGATGCGGTTCGCTCCATTTTAACACTAAAGGAAAAACGCGGAATTTTGGACTATGATTCTGCCGAGTATACCCTTAAAAGGGCACTTAGTACAGTGGGATCGGATCGAAACAGATCGCTTGAGCGCGAGATTGCGGCAGCGGCGGTAACTGTTGTAAAAAATAAAAATGATATCTTACCCCTTCGTTTAGAGGAAAACGCAAATGTTTTGATGCTTTGCCCCTACAATAACGAATGTGCGCTCATGCTGATGGGATGGAACAGGGCAAAGAAAGCAGGGTTGATTCCCGATAGCGCAAACGTAGATTATTACCGCTATAACGGTGAAGAATTGACCGATGAGTTAAAAAGCAAGATCGATGCGGCGGACATTCTGTTTGTGATCACTGAGGTTTCGGGGGCTGAAAGAATGGGATATACCCATTGGCTGTCTGCAGCTCCCAATCATATTACCGAATATGCCGCACAAAACCAAAAGAAATCAATTATCCTTTCGGCTGATAAGCCATACGATGTGCAGTTATATCCATATGCAGATGCTATATTGGCAATTTACGGCTGTAAAGGAACAACGCTTGATCCAAAATGGGTGTTGGAAAGAGGTCTATCCGAGTATGATGCTGCTTATGGGCCAAACATTCCTGCCGGTATTGAGGTGGCATTTGGCGTGTTCGGGGCAACGGGAACGCTTCCTTTGGACATTCCCGTTTTTGAAGACGGAAGATTTTCCAAAACCGATTTGATATACAAACGCGGCTACGGTATCACCTATGACGCGATCCATTATCATAGCTATGATGATAAATACAGCCGCGATCATCTCTCTCATTGGCATGAATGCACCCAAACCGACTGTCCTGATCGGGAAAACAGCATACTGGACGCGGCTGCTCATGTGTATAGGGACGGTTGCTGCGAGGTATGCGGATACAAATTAACCGAGAAAAAAAGCACCCACGGCTGGGTCAATCCTGTAGCTGCCATCGGTGCTGTGACCCTATTCGGTGCATATAAGTTCGCTTCCTGTATTTTAAAAAAGAAACAAAGATCTTAATATAAAAAGATCCCTTCGCGGGATCTTTTTATATGCTTAACGGTTGAACACTCTACGGTCAAAAGGTGCATTCCCTTTGGGCGGCTTTACTTCTTGGCGTTCCAATGCTTCGGTAATATAACGGTTTGCCTGCGTAGTAAAGAGCTCGTAGTAGATCCCTTTCTGTTGCATCAATTGCGCGTGATTGCCGATTTCCACCAGTTTTCCGTATTCCAAAACCAATATTTTAGTGGCAATGGTGGCACTGGACAAGCGATGGGAAACAAAGAATGTGGTTTTGTCCTTGCGCAGAGTGTCAAACTGATTGAAGATCTCCTGTTCCGCAATGGCGTCCAAGGAGGCGGTGGGCTCATCCAAAATCAATACATCGGAATCGGAATAGAATGCTCTGGCAATGGCAAGCTTTTGCCACTGACCGATGGAGGGCTCTATACCTGTTTTTTCAAATACACGCATGAGTGGGGTATCATACTGATTGGGTAAATGGGAGATAAACTCATCGGCAGAGCTGGCTTTGGCTGATTCATGGATCGCATCATGGTCAATGGGTTTATTGATTTCGCCAAAAGCAATGTTTTCATTGACAGTGAAGGCATATTTACCGAAATCTTGGAAAATAACACCATACATTGCGTACAGTTCTTTGGTATCATATTCCTTGATGTCATGTCCGTCCAGTAAAATTACCCCTTCAGTGGGATCGTACAGTCTTGTGAGCAGTTTCAGCAGGGTAGTTTTACCCGCACCGTTCAGACCCACCAAAACTACGGTATCTCCCGGTACAACAGTGAAATTGATATTTTTAAGAACATCTCTTTCGGTGCCGGGATAGCGGAAGGATACATTTCTAAATTCAATGGTATGTCCCACATGGCGCTCTATCTTGCGAGGCTCATCAAGACAGGGCGTGATTTTCTTCTTCTCGTTCATAAAAACAATCATGTTATCGATGAACAAAGTACCTTCGTAGATGCTGGAAGTGGTGGCAACCAGTGCCGCAACCCCCGAAGCAACCGAAGTCAAAGCGCCGGTATACAGAGAATAGTCACCAATCTCACCGCCGCCCATGGTCACAGTATAGGCAATGAAGAAGAACAGGGCACAGTTGACAGCGGTTGTAACCAAAGTGATGCCGATATTCCAGATGCCTTCACCTGTAATTAAATGTTTTACGCCTGAGAAGTACTTGGCAAACACTTTATTATAATTAAAAATAAAGGTATCTGCCAGATCAAACAAGCGCAGTTCTTTGACCATGTCTTTGTTTACCAGCATATTAGAATAATATGCCATCTGTCTGCGTTCTTTAGATCGACGGCGCATATACTGGAAATTCTTCTTGCGATAGTGAAAGGTGATGATTGCACTGGGCAGGGAAAGCGCCACCACTACAAGGGGAGCAAACCAAGCTATTGCCGCAAGGATGGCGATAAAGCTGATGGCTGAGATCAAAGTACTGACAATATTAAAGGTGGAGCGGATCACTTCAATGGGACGAGATCCTGCCTCACGGTTGGCATTTTCAAATTTTTCGTAAAATTCGGGCATATCAAAAGAAGCAATATCGATTTCTTTTGCCTTATTCATGATCTTGCATTTGACATGATTGGTTACTACTTCGCTGGAAATCCGCGTGACCATATGACTAACGCTGTTTACAAGACTTACAAAGAACATATACCCGAACTGAAGCAGCATGGCAGGAAGCAGGATGGAAACGATCATCGAGAATTCGGGAGAATCTAACTTTAATACTTCGGAAATGCGGTTTAATAGATTAGCGGATATATATGCCGAGATAACAGGTGAGATACCGTTAAAAATCGCCATAAATACCATCAGTAAAAGCAAAGACTTTTTGGCTTCCCAAACCAGTTTGATAATATAGATCAGTCTGGTAAAGAAACTTTTAAATATTCGCTTTAAAAATCCGGGAACTTCCTTGATACTTTTTGGTAGCGGTTCTTTCAATTTTTCAGTGGCATCACCGCCGGGCGGTCCGCCAAAACCGGGTCCTCCGGGTCCCATATACATCCCTCCGTTTATTATAAACAAATTACGCGACTATTGTAACACATATAGGGAAAACAGTCAATACGGGCATTTTTTCTTCATTTTTGATGAATGTGAAAGGATAACAGAAATAGTTTAAATATAAAAAAGCGTCATGAGATAAAAACTCTCAAGTGACGCATTTTTATTAGATACCAAAACTATTTGATTATTTTTTAACTATACAGTACTTATTCATTTTCCTGTACCATATAAAGATCATACGCACTTCGACGGATCAGATCCTCCCATAGGTATACGTTTGTTTTGTGACCGGCAAAGCATACCACAAAAGGTTGGGTCGCATAAACAATGCCGACATCGTTACTAAGCCCGCTGTCTTCACCTGTTTTGTGCGCGATGGCAACATCATCTCCCAGTTTACCGCCCAATTTATGACCGATCTGCTGTTCTAAAAGAACGTCGATCGCATATTCACTGATCTCCTCGTTGATAAACTCACCGCGGTAAAGGCGCTCTAACAGTAAGCCCAATTCTTTGGGAGAAATGGTGTTGCGAATACCTTGGGCAGAAGAAACGCTATCAAACAAAAGGCGGCGAATTCTTGTTTTTTCAAGCCCCATCCCGGCAAAACCTTCTTCGATTTGCGGAATTTTGCAGTGGTTGATGAGTCGATTGGTGGCGGTATTATCGCTGATACAGATCATGAGTCGGCACATTGTGCGAATATCGGCTTCCACATCACCTGTGAACATATTCAGCGCACCGCAACTGGGTACTTTGTCACTTTCTTTTGTAACAATACGGTCATCAAGGGACATATTACCTTTATGGCATTCGGCTAAAATATGTAAAAACAGCGGGAATTTTATAACGCTGGCAGCAGAATAGATTTCTTCTTCACCGACTCCGTATTCAAATCCGGTTACCAGATTTTTATAATAGAAACCCAAATGACCGGGAAGTGACTTCATTTCCTTTTCAATACTTTTCAGTATAGACAGTTCATTTCCTTGCATAGCACACCTCTTCGTTTTGATATGGATATTATACCATGTAAGAAAATCGGTGTCAAGATTGAAATATCAATGAAAAGAGCCGGCTCCGTAAATAGTAGCATCCAATTAAACACAGAATAAACCACAAAGTAATACCAATCCAAAAATAGATAGTTGCATAATTATAGTTTTTTAAATGGCATAGTAAGAGATGAAATTTATAAGTCACAATGCCAAATAGCGGGATCATGGGAAAGAAAAATAAACCGAATGAGAAAAAGGCAAATAGAAAGTATACCGCGCCAAAGCGAGCGAGTGAAAAAAGGATCAGCCTTCGAAGACGTATCATGTAGTATTGTTCACCTTGCGTTACAGCAAAAGCCAGCGGAAGTTCGTTTGAACGTGAACTTACGATATAGGAGGCCAAATGATCGGAGTTGTTTATTATATTGCCCATATTATTACATTTTAGGATCATCAAATAGGAACCCAAGTCCGTTTTCTATGATAATATCCATGGCAAATCCGCGAATTGAAACGCTTTCTTGATAGGGTATGATCTCATAACTGCGTTTTCCGTTTTGTATTCCGGCAACCAACAATGTAATATTTGTATATTCTGTATTTGTTTTTAAGCGTTGTAGGCGGTCATTTAGTTCCAATAGATGCGTAATGTATACGGTGTAACAATTGGGCAGTTTTACAAGATACTTGATCAGCGCTTCCGAAAATATAACGGCATCATAACTGTTGGTACCCGAAAAAGTTTCATCCAGTAAAAATAGCGTGTGTTCGGTTATATTTTCGATGTTATCCCGCAGTCTGGAAGATTCGTTTGCCAATCTGCCTTCCGATTGACGGGTGCTTTTTTCCACAAAATGAGTAATGATGCGATTCATGGGCTTCATCTGCGCTTGCTTTGCCGTAACAGGAAGACCTAACTGAAAAGACAGCCACGCAAAACCCAAAGACTTTATATAGGATGTTTTTCCGCCGCTGTTGGGCCCTGTCAATATAAATATTTGTTGATCATTGTTTGGAATAAAACTTGCCGGAATGATCTCAGAAGGGGAACATACGCTTAACAAAAGCGGGTTGTACAGATTATTCAAGACGGTTTGCTCACCGATCTTGGGAAAACAAAGCGGTAGTTGCTTGCCGATGCAGTTTTGAAAATAGTTACTGCAGTTGATTAAAAAGTTTAATTCTTCTTTTAAAGGAATAAGCGAAAGCAGCGTTTTTTGGAGTGAGTCATTCAATAGCTTTTTTATACTTCTTGCCGACCGTTTTATGGTTTGGTTCATAGCCGTAAAGAATTCCCGATTGATGGCAAGGGCACTGCGTTCTGTTAGCCCGGCTTCTTTTATGCCGAGTGTGCACAGACATGAAAAATTGTCCGATGCTTTTTGTGTTCGGATCAATCCGTCCATTCCTTTGGTACGCATATATGGCGTTTCGTTGAAGGAAACAATGCCTACTTCTTTTGCGTTGAATTGGGCATCCAGATTGACACCGAGGGTGATGGAGTGCAAATTTCTCAAAGAAGATGCATACAAAGAAAGCCATTTTTTGATACCGATATATTGCTCATCCGCCGCAATGCCGCATATTTCGGATAGCAGCCCCTGTAAACGGTCACAGGAGAGGTCTTTCGGTAGCTTGCAGCTTTTTTCGCTGATCATATCAATTGTATCGGTAAATATCAAAAGTTCTTTGATCGAATATAACAGCCCTTCTGTTTCACCGCTGTCAAAATTGCCTGTTTGTTTTACCAAATTGGCAAGGATGGCGATCTGTTCCCTAAAACAGTATAAAATATCCAATACTTCCTTGCTGTTCAGAATACATTCAAAAAGGCGCTGGCGTTGTATGATCTCTGTCGTATTCACCGTTAAATATGAATAATAACGGAATAGTGGAAAATCAAGCGCTTTCATGGTTTCTTCCCTGCAAATATAGGTTGTATCGGTACAAATCAAATGTTGCTCAATCGGCTTTAACATATTAAACAGTATCCTTTTTTTCCGTTTGCCGCATACGTTCCACACAGTTCTTTAACCGTTTTTCTTCACGTATGGAATCAAATCCCGACCATTCGGTTGATATATAAGGACGGTAGGTATGGTATGACCAAACAACTTGGTGCCAATCAATTTGCTTGACATGCAGATAGCGCGCAGGCCTTGTCATTTGATCCTTATCTTCTGCAAACAGTGTAGACATTTTGGTGTGTATAACAGGTGCTTCCATTTTGTCAAGAACCGATGAACGGAAAGTGAGCAGAGTATTGTTCGGCAGTGACCAAAATTTTTCATGCAGGTCGGCCAGATCTTCTATGATCGAAAGCGCTCTTTCTCGTTCATCAATGGATGCCAAATAGCACGCAAGCACTTGTGCGTTGGTAAATCGGATAGGAAACCAAAGATCGGGTTCACCGTCCCCCGATACCGGTCTTTTACCCGTAGTTCCTGTCAAAGCATCAATGACAGCAAGCAGGGAAGTGAGTCCTTCGATTTTTTGCATGACGGGCATCTCCTTTATTTTCATTCTTTCAAATACTATCTGTAAAAGCGAAATGAGGAGATTTTTTTGCCGTTCAAGATCGTATTGTTCGATATTTTTTTGCGCATATGCTCTGGATTCCATGCGCAGTTCTCTTGCAAGGATCAGCGGCTGCGTGTACTTTTGTATCAAAACTTGCGCATTTTCTTCCTCCTCAGCATCAATTAACCATCCGATAGCCCGTGCGGTGTGGGGATCCAGTCCGTTTTTCGGTGTATTGGCAGTGCGAATCATCTCTTTTGTGAAATGCCGTTTTAAAGTAAGATCATCGGTAATTTTGCAAAGACTATAAAGCACAGCTCTGTCGTTTGGAAATTCTTTGTTCATTTTTAAAAGATGTTTGGTTCGTTCCGGACTATCATAGGGAAGTGCAGCCAATTGATCGTACATTACCTTGCTTGCCTGCTCTCTATCTGTCTTGCTCACTCCCAAAAGGTCTTCCAAAGAAGTGTCAAAATAATCTGCAATCATAGGCAGCATTTCTATATCGGGATACCCGCTCCCGGTTTCCCAACGACTGACGGTCTTAAATGATATACCCAAATGCTCAGCCAATTGTTCTTGGGTAATATTTCTTGACAACCGCAGAGATCTTAGGTTTTCAGCCAGTTTTAGTTTCATAATGATCCCTCTTTCTTTTACTCTTGTTTGTATTATACCATTCTATATAAATGGTGTAAACCTCTTATTTAAAGAGATCGACTCTACGATAACAAGAATTATAATAATAAAATATGATTTACTAAAAAAGATGCCCCGCATTACGCAGGGCATTGAGGGTGAGTTTTGAGTTTGGCAACCCATTCTTTCCAACGGGGGTCGGATTGTATCTCATCTTTTACCAAGGGATATTCTTGTACAGACCACCAAGGCCAATCTTCGGCAAGGCTGAGTGCATTCGTGTGAGGATAGGCGTCGTTGTTTGCGTTTGCCTGCGGCACTTGAATTTTTACCAATCGAACAAGCGGAGCAGTATAGGTTGCGTCTTTTTCTATGCAACACTGCTCGAACAATTTGAAGTGAAACAAAGATTTATCTAATGCCTCAAATGCTTCATCATGCTTACCGTCCAACCAAAGATACAGCGAAAGCAGAGTATACATTCTTGCGATATACGAATGATGGCTGCCATAATTCCCGTCAATGCATACATGATCAAACAAGCTGATTGCCGACGAAATACTTTGCACTTTTTCACATGGCAGCATATTCTGCTCGTAGGATAACACCGTTCCAATTATCAATTCTGCGCTTACTCTGATCATTTTTAATAACGCCTCACCGAAAGCCTCTGCATGCTTCTTACCGTCAAAGGCGTTTATACGTAAAAACTCCCGTGAACCGTAAATACTCGGTGCGGTTTCACTCACCGCCAGCGCTCTGTCGTGCTCACCTACATTCAGATAAAGCTGCGTGAGTTCTCTAACCGCTTGATGCCGCATATCGCCTGCTTCAAGTGTTCGCAGCAATTTTTCATAAAGTGTAATTGCTTCCCTCCACTCTGCATAGCCTCGATGTCTTTCGGTGTCATAAACATTGTATCCTTCTTCATCGATCAAATGATATTCCCCATAACGTACATATCCGGCATTATAAAGTACTGATGCAAGACATAGCATTATCTTTTCATTTCCCGGGAACTCAATCATAGCTTCTCTGGCAAGTGCAATGCACTTGTCAATGTTAATATTAACCCCATTGTTTTGATAGTTCATGTCATTGATTTGCGATACCAATACATCTACCTTTTTGGAACGCTCATTGTTATATCCAAAGAGTTCGTCAATTGAAATGCCAAAATAATTTGCAATGGACGGTAAAAGTTCCAGATCCGGATAACACTCGTCTCTTTCCCAGCGCGAAACCGCTTGATTGGTAACTCCCAGCGCATTGGCAAGATCCTCTTGCTTTCTGCCATCACGTTTGCGCAATTCCTTAATTTTGTCTCCAAGTTTGATTTGCATTTTAATCTCCATACTGATGCTAAAGCGTCAGCACAAATAGTGTAATTAAATTTTCGTGCCGCCCTGCGGCAAAAATGGGACGGGACCCATTTTGGAAAAACGCAGGCGTATTTCCTGAAAATTTTAAGCGTGAATTGATACGCTAGGGAAGCCAAAAGTCAATCTTTCACGCTAAATCTCCAAACAAGTTTATTTCACCGGTGTGATTACATTATATCCGGAAATGATTCAAAAATCAATAATCAATTTGTTACTCGATAATCAACAAATGATTGATTGTATTTCAAGCAATTATTTAACAAAAAAAGTAGATCAATACAAACGTATCGATCTACTTTTTGGTGCACCGGATAAAAACAAGGTTGAACTGTTTTCAAGTGCTTCGGAACTTACTTTTTCCTCTTTGTTGTTACCGTTATAACCTATGGTAATCACGACTTATAGTTATGGATTTTTGCTTTGGTGCCAATGTTTTAGCTTTATCAATATACCCCGTCTTATCGTATGCGACTACAATTATCTGTACAATAGTGTATTGAGCTTCGTGAACAAAGCTTTGCGGTTTTCAAATACTTCGACACATACCGAAGCAAAAAGCGTAGTTTCACCGAGACCGAATTTTAACATTGCAAAACCAATTTTAACATTGTATAATGAACGTATCCAGAAAAGGAGGATTCAAAAATGACAAACAAAAACATACGCTGTTTTCTTTGCTTACTTCTCAGCGCCGTTATGCTCTTTGGTATTCTGCCGCAGGAGCTGTACGCAGACAACAAAGCAAATGAAAACGAAGGGAGTACCACAGCATTGAAAAGTAATATTCAAAACATGAATCTTGCGGGCTATGTGGGTGAAAACCTCATTGCCAACGTAAAGAACTGGCAGATTGATGCCTACGAAAACAACCGAGGCATCATTGAACAGATTGCCATCGTCAATTACGCAGACAAATTGGCAATCGATCACATTCTGGGTACTGACTATTTTGGTGTAGACGGATATTATGCAATTGACATTGTAAATAATGGAAACGGAAATGCCCTTGGCTGGAAACTCAAGCATGTTCCGAGCAGTTATTCTGACCGTGACCATAAATTTGCAAACGATTTAAGCACCCTTACCGACTGGAGCGGCGCCAGCGATCTTTGCGTGATGGCAGATGCCTCTGCCATCCAATCTCAGGTAATGGTACGCATTGCCTTTGAGGAAAACACGGTAGGAAGAGAATCCTACAAGTTAAAAAACGGTGCCACTGTATACTTGATACAGGATGGCAAGGAAGAAGGTGTCACAGTAAAATCTGACGGATATGTCCCTCTTCCCACAGGCTTTGTAGGTAAGATCCGTATGCCACTTAACACTGACACCTTCTATTGCTACTGGCAGGAAAGCAGTAACCATACCTTTGATCTTTCCAAGGTGGTGCAGTTCCAGCTAAGTGTATGGGGAGACAGCAAGATGATAGGTAAAACCTTCTTACTTGATGATTTTTCCATCCTTGGAAGCTTTGGAGAAAAGGTAGTATGGGATTTTGAAAATGTGGGAAAACGTGGCACGGGAGGTAATGTAGGCAACGGAAACATTCAAAAATGGTACGGCGAATTTGTGGGCAAGCTACTAAACGGCATGGCGTACGGATACAAAGCTACCGCCAATGCAGATCTGAAGGCAGCGGCTTTGCAGATCATTGATGAATTGGCAGCCGCACAAGGCAAGGACGGCTACCTCGGTGTATTCATCGGTAACGCCCGCTACTCCATCGCTTCCAACAACTGGGATCTTTGGAACCAATATCACTGCATCTCCGGGCTTTTGGAATGGTATAAAATCACAGAAAACGAAAAACCACTGAATGTGGCAAAAAAGGCACTCGACTGCATTTACGAAACGTTCAAGGACAGAAGTTATATTGTATCGGGCGGTTTTGAAACCAATCGCGGCATTGCGCACGGCTATGCACAAATGTATCAGATCACAAAAGATCAAAAATATCTAAACGAGGCCATCCGCATCATAGAAGAGGATTGCAAAAATAATGCGGGTGGATGGTATCCCATGGCGCTTGCAGGCAAGGAATTTGCAGATTCCAACTGTCTAAGATGGGAAGTACTGCACATGGTCATGACCCTTGGCATCCTTTTTGAAGAAACCGGAAACAAGGAATACTATGAGGTAATGAGTGCGGTATGGGAAAGCGTACTCAAAACCGATGTGCACAATGCAGGAACCTTTACCACCAATGAGGGCGCCTGCGGAAACCCTTACGCCGAAGGTATTGTGGAAACCTGCTGTACGATTGCATGGGCGGCATTCACCAACGAGTATTATAAATATAATCAAAGCGTGCGCGTGGCAGACGAATTGGAAAGAAGCTATTTCAACGGCATTCTTGCCTCACTTTTGGACGACAACAAATACTGCACCTATAATACTCCCGTTAACGGCATCGAGGGCTCCGCTTCCTTCCATGGCGGCGGATACGATGGCAGAAGAGTTCCCTCACAAAAGGATATTGCATTACAATACAACACTGCTTCCCCCGATATGAACTGCTGTCAGGCAAACTATGCCCGCGGCATCGGACAAATCAGTGAATGGGCAGTAGTAGGTAAAGGCACCGAATTGTATTTGAACTACTACGGTCCCTCCTCCATTGTGACAAAGGTGGATGGCAAAGCCATCACTCTGACACAAACAACCGAATATCCCTTAAACGGAACTGTCAAGCTTGTTATTTCGGGACTTACTGCCGACACCACATTCACCTTAAAGCTCCGCATTCCCACTTGGGGCTATGGCAGTAAGGTGACCCATGACGGCAAAACCCAAATAGCGGAAAATGGAAAGTATTACGAAGTTACAAAGACCTGGAAAAATGGTGACGAGATTCTTATTGACCTTGCCATGTCCTTTACCTATTGGGTTGGTGAAAAGGAACAGTCGGGATTGACCTCTATATTCTACGGCCCTATTTTGCTTACCCTTGATAATTACTACGCACCGTCCTGTGACCAAAGTACAGTCTTTGATCTCCCCAACATTGAAAGTGCAAAGCTTAGCAAGGGCGAAATGGGCGGTGCGTGGATCACTGCAGACGTAACGGTCGACGGTGCCACCGTGCGTCTTGTGGACTTCGCAAGCGCCGGCAAATATAACGGCAGAAGTGAGCCTGCAACCTACTGGTCCTGGCTGAAGGTGCAGGGGGCTCCGAAGGTCAAGAACGGCGTGACTTGGCAAAACACCGACAAGTACAAGATCACATTTGGCGAACACATCGACTTTGATACCGCCCTTGCCTATGCGGGCACGACCGTCAGCTTCACCGTCAATACCCCTGAAGGCAAGCTGGTGGAAAGTATTTCGTCAGGGGAGCTCTCTGTCACCGAAGAAAACGGCGTATACTCCTTCGTTATGCCCGATAACAACGTTACTCTTTCCCTTGTTTTAAAGGACGCAGAGGAAGAAGATCTACCGGGAAAAGAGCCCGATTCGAGTGATCCAAAGCCCGGTGGTGACAATGGCGAAAACAAAGATAATGACAATGAAAAAGAAGGCTGCTCCGGCTGGGTAACCGCTGCAGTTTGTGCAGGAATCGGTGCCGTTGTGGCAGTCGGTGCTTTCGGGATCATCAGTAAAAAGCGTAAGGAAAACAAATAAACATGGAAAAAAAGTTTAATAAGATACTGCGGGTAGATTTAAAGGATGATGCTGCATCTGAAGCTGTGATCAAAGCGCTGAATTGCAAAACCAGACGTGATATTTTAAGACTGATGGCAGACGGTTCCATGGGAATTTGGGAGATTGCCAAGGCACTTAACGTACCGCTGTCCAGCATTTCCGAGCACGTGGGGATACTAGTAAAGGCGGGCATTGTTTCAGTGGTACGCAAAGCAGCAGACAGAGGCAGCAGTAAAATCATATCGCGCCAATATGAACGCATCGAAATAAATATTGTTCCCGACGGTATCCCCACCGCGCACAGCGCTTGCCACACACAAGAGATTCCCATTGGCAGTTATACCAATTTTAGTATTAAACAGTATTGCGGCATGCTGGCAGAACAGGGGTATATCGGCGATAGAGATGATCCGACCACCTTCTATTCCCCCTTGCGCAGTACCGCAGGCCTTCTTTGGTTCGACTGTGGTTATCTTGAATACAGAATACCTATAAAACACTTTTCTCAAAAGAAAATAACATCTCTTGCTTTTTCTTTGGAACTCTGTTCGGAAGCTCCTGCCTACAACGAAAACTGGCCATCCGATATTTATTTCGAAGTAAATGGGAAGCGCATCTGCACCTATACCTGTCCGGGGGATTTTGGGGCGCGCCCCGGCATCCATACTCCTAAGTGGTGGAGAGGCGGCACGCAATACGGACTTACCAAAAAATTGGAGATAAAAGAAAATGGCAGTTTCCTTGACGAGGTACGTGTTTCGGATATTACCCTTTCAGATCTTTCACTTTCCGATAAGCCAACCCTTTGTTTTCGTCTGGGTGTGGATGAAAATGCCAAAAACCGCGGTGGTATTAACTTATTCGGAAAAGGATTTGGAGATCACGGAGAGCATATTATCTGCACTATTTTTTATAAAGAATAAAACAAACCAAACTTAAATAAACTGCTGGTATTGTAAAATTGTATGTATGCACATACGAAGAATAAGGGAATACCTGAATACCTGAATACACGAAAGCCGCAGGCGGGTTGCCTGCGGCTTTCGTGCGTTTATTAACCGTCGAAATTTTCATACTCCGACATAAAGCAAAATAGCCCGAATATCTTACGGAGCGTAAAAAGTTCAAGCTATTAAGACTTGCCTTAAACGTGATAAAAGGTCAAAAATCGAGGTAAAAACGAACAAAAGGTCAACTTTTTATATTCTTAAGAAAGTACAAATAGTCATTATATGTATAACAATCATCAGTTTGATAAATAAAATCTTTGCAATAATGTATTGAAGCAACTGCCCTTCCCAAAAAAGAAGAGTCTTCGTCGATGAGTTTTATCATATCGTCTTTAGAAGCTATTGTAATATCTTTTGTGCAGAAAAGCTGATTATCTTTATTCCCGTACGGACACATATTTCCGTGGCGACAAGTCATACAACAAGCAAGCTTTATGTTGTGCGGAAGCTTGCTTTGCAAATCCGCGAAAGCATCTACCCAGAGATAGTCTGTACCTCTGCCTTGATATTTCACACCGTCATAGGTCAAATTTATTTCAACAGTGGTAATTGCTTCTTCTCCATCATCGTAATTGATTTGGATCGGTACAACTATTATATCAGTTGGAGAAAGCAAGGTAATATGTTCGTGAATTGTCTTTTTCATTTTGCATTCTCCTTTGCGGTTTTATAAGATGCGATCAGCATAACTCTCAAGGAAGTACATTTAGAGGATAATGCCTTGAATGTTTGCTCATCAATATACTTTGTTCTATAAAGCAATTCAAGCCAATATCCCGTTTCACTTGCTTCTTTGAGAGCAATTTCAAATTTCGATATAAAATCCTTTGTTCCTTGTGCATACTGCGCTTCGTGGATGTTTGCGCCAATTGAGGTGCCGCTTCTGCCAATCTGGTTTGCAATAATGGTTTCGTGATTGGATTTTAGATATTTAACAAGATTTATGATATCAACGGAAAAATCCATTGAGAGTTCGACGAGCTTATTCTCTTTCATAGTTGCACCTCCTTTTCCGTAATTATATCATAAAATCTTTAATATGTCAAATGATGCATCGCCTGCGGCGATATGATGTTTTTCGCTTCGCTCAAAATGATGTTGCTCCACTGCGTTCCGCAATGATGCGATGTTTGCCTCAATGTGCCGTTAGGCACACATCATTAGGCGTAGCCGTCATCATTGGCGAAGCCAACATCATTTGCCGAAGGCAAACATCATTCAAAAAACGCACCTTTGTTGGTAAACAAAAGTGCGTTTTTTGTTGGTGCGGGCAAGAGGACTTGAACCTCCATGAAATTGCTTTCACTAGAACCTGAATCTAGCGCGTCTGCCAATTCCGCCATGCCCGCATATATGATTTTTATGTACTCGCTTGGTACTCCAGTATTATAGCATGTATTTTGTTTTTGTCAAGTACTTTTTCAAAAATATTTCAAAATTTTTTCTTGTTTTTTTTTGCTGTATATGATATAATAATTTTATAGCGTTTTTATGGAGTAATAATATGGAAACAAAAGAAAGATTGGCTTTTTTGCGTGATACAATTGAATACCATCGCAAAAAATACTATATAGACGATTCGCCCGAGATCAGCGATTTTGAATTTGACCGTTTATTCAGAGAATTGGAAGATCTCGAAAAGAAATATCCCGAATACGATGATCCCAATTCGCCTACCCACCGTGTGGGCGGTGCGGTTGCGGATAAGTTTAGCAAATATCAGCATACCGTTGCTCTGAAAAGCTTGCGAGATGTTTTCAGTTTAGACGAACTGCGCCAGTTTATAAGCGATACACAGGGAAATGGGGATTATACTGTTGAACCAAAGATTGATGGACTATCTGTGGCACTGCTGTATGAAAACGGCAGATTTGTAAACGGTGCCACTCGCGGGGATGGTACTGTAGGAGAGGATGTCAGCTCCAATCTTCGCACCATTAAAACCATTCCCATGAACATTCCATACAAAGGACGACTCATCGTGCGCGGTGAAGTGTATATGCCGCGCGCAAAGTTTGAAACGCTCAATGCCATGCGGGAAGAAAGAGGGGAGACATTGTTTGCAAACCCTCGTAATGCAGCTGCGGGATCGCTTCGTCAGTTGGATTCCTCTGTGACAGCCAAGCGCGGACTGGATATTCTGATATTCAATCTGCAGGCATGCGACAAAACCTTTTTTACCCATGCCGAAACGCTCGACTTTATAAAAGAGCAAGGGTTTCCTACGGTTCAATATTTTGTAGAGTCGGATTATCAAGCCATTTCTTCTCATGTTGAAAAGATAGATCAAAGAAGGGAAGAGTTGGCATATGATATTGATGGCGCTGTTATCAAAATTAACAGTTTGAACGCCAGAATTCAAATTGGGGAAAATACAAATGTACCCAAATGGGCTGTGGCATATAAATATCCGCCCGAGCAAAAGAAAACAAAACTCATTGATATTGTTTGTCAGGTGGGACGCACCGGGGTACTGACGCCCAACGCCGTCTTAGAGCCGGTGAGATTGGCAGGAACCACAGTGAGCCGTGCAACCCTTCATAATATTGATAATATTCATCTGAAAGATATACGCATCGGGGATACGGTTTTGGTGCAAAAGGCAGGAGAGATTATTCCAGAAGTTGTTATGAGCGTTTCCGATGCTGAGCATGCCGCAAGACCCATCTACCGTATGCCTGCGTTTTGTCCCGCTTGTAAAGAGCCTGTGGTGCGTTTTGAAGGGGAAGCAAAAACGCAGTGTACCAATGCAGGCTGCCCCGCACAGCTTCGCCGCAGAATCGAGCATTTTGCCTCCAAAGACTGCATGGATATCGACGGAATGGGTCCTTCGGTGGTATCGGCACTGCTGGATGCGGGCTTGATTACAGGATATGCGGATCTGTATCAATTGAAAACAGAAGACGTGGCAAAACTAGAGCGTTTTGGGGAAAAATCCGCCGCCAATCTGATTCAATCCATCGACCGTTCACGAAAGGCCGGGCTGGCTCGCTTGATCTGTGCACTGGGAATACCCAATATTGGGGAAAAAGCGGCAAAGAGTCTAGCTACGGCATTTGGAGATTTAGAAAAGTTATTTTCAGCTGATATTGAAATGCTGACGGCAATAGATGATTTCGGGCAGATCACAGCTATGTCAGTTGTGAATTTCTTTGCACATGAAAAAACAAGACAGATCGTGGATGCGCTGAAACTGGCAGGTGTGGAAATTAAAATGGAGGTAAGCGCACAAAAAGATCAGCGCTTTGCCGGCATGACCTTTGTTTTAACAGGAACACTGCCCACCATGAAACGCGCAGAGGCTTCCGAAATCATTGAAAGCCTTGGCGGGAAAACAGCAGGCTCAGTATCCAAGAAAACCACCTATGTCTTGGCAGGTGAGGATGCGGGCTCAAAACTGGAAAAGGCAAAAACACTCAACGTGACCATTATCGATGAGGAAACGTTTATGGACATGATAAAGTAACAAGGAGACAGTAGTATGTTTATAGATCACGTAAAGATTTATGTAAAAGCAGGCGACGGCGGTAACGGATGCATTTCCTTTCACCGTGAAAAATACGTTGCCAAAGGCGGTCCCGACGGCGGCGACGGCGGAAAGGGAGGCAATATCGTATTAGTTGTGGATACAGGCGATAATACACTGTTAAAATACAAATACAAGAGAAAGTTTGTTGCACAAAACGGAGGGGATGGAAAACCGGGTAAATTTCACGGAGCAACTGCAGAGGATTTAGTCCTTCCGGTGCCGCCGGGAACGGTTATTAAAGACCCCGAAACCGACCTTGTTATTAAAGATTTGTCCGATCCCGGAGAAACATTTGTACTTTGCCGCGGCGGTCGCGGCGGTTGGGGGAATCAGCATTTCGCAACTCCCACGCGCCAGATTCCGCGTTTTGCTAAGAGCGGAACCAAAGGCCAAGAACGAGAGGTCATTCTGGAACTGAAAATGCTAGCCGATGTAGGCTTGGTTGGTCTTCCAAATGTTGGTAAGTCTTCCATCTTGTCTCGCATCAGCGAAGCACGTCCCAAAATTGCCAACTATCATTTTACAACATTATCTCCCAATTTGGGAGTGGTCAAAACCGGAGACGGCAGAGGTTTTGTTGCCGCTGACATTCCGGGGCTCATCGAAGGTGCTTCCGAAGGCGCCGGCCTCGGGCACGCATTCTTACGCCACGTTGACCGTTGCAGATTGATATTACACGTGGTGGATATATCATGTTGTGAGGGAAGAGATCCCATTGAAGATATCAAACTGATCAATAAAGAATTGGCGCAGTACAGCACCGAGCTTTCATCCAGACCGCAGATCGTGCTTGCGAACAAAGCGGATTCCATGCCCGAAGATTTTGATAAAAAAGCCTTTGAAAGATTTGTGCGTTCCAACGGTTGGCAGTTGATGTACTTATCAGCAGTTACAGGCGAAAATCTTGCTGAGATGGTAAAACTGGTAGATTCCATGTTGGAGCGTCTGCCGTCGATGACACGTTATGAAAGCGAAATGTCCACAGAAGAAGTGATTACCGCAAGCGATGATCGCAGTGTGGAAATTACAAAAGAAAACGGCGTATATGTGGTGGAAGCAGAATGGCTGTACAATCTGATGGGATCCATCAACTTTGACGACCGTGAATCTCTGATGTATTTCCAAAGAGTACTTCGCAACAACAAAGTGATCGAAGCACTGGAAGCGGCAGGTTGCGGCGACGGAGATACCGTCAGTATTTACGATTTTGAATTTGATTTCGTGAAATAAACAAAAGATCGGTTGGTTCCCGGGAATCAGCCGATCTTTTTCTTATACAAGCACACAGAGGGGAGCAACTCATTTCACGGAGGATCTAAGAGGGTAGCCCGTCGCGAAGCGCGGGCTTTGTTGAAGCGGAGGCAATTATACAAAATGCAAATTCAGTTAGACACTACGTTGTGTACTCTTCCGGAACAGGGAAGAACACAAAAATGCGCTCGGGTCCAGTATCACCCGAGATTGAGAACTAGACCTCGATGTGCGTTGGTTGCACGTGAAATTTGTAAAAATAGTTTATCAAGAAGGGGTTCTAATATTGACAACTCCATTTTTTTGTGATATAGTGTATTTAACGGGTAGTGAATTTTTTTAAATCCCGATTTTCCTTTCGTTATGTTTAAAGTATTTTTTAGAAGTTGACGAAGGGACAGGTTTTTGAGTTTGAAATTTTGTATAATTCCTGTAAGTAAAAATTTCCGGCGTGCAGGAATAACACGACGTTAGCTAAAAATTCCCACAGGTAAAGGTTGTGCATTTGTACGAACGTGTAAAGATAATGCACCGCAGTTTTTCCGGTTTTCTGCGTGACAGTCAAAACCGGTTCTAATTTAATAGTAAGGGGGTGAGAAAATGATAATGGTTTCGCAGGTAGACTGGTATACGGTAGTACTGGATGGCGTTTGTTATGCGGACTTTTTAAAGGTTTTTGGCTTTGATCCCTCTGTCTTAGGTAGGGAATGTTTAATGCTTGCCAATTATACAAGTATTGGCGGCCGTCCTTACGTGTCGATCCCCACAGATTACTTTGATTATCAGATGCGTTTGGAAGAGATTCATTTATCGGTTGCGGACGTACAAGCCATGGGTGAATCAGAGAATGTAACATCATTTCAAGATCTTGCAACATTGAAGATCGATAATGTACGTGTAAATTTCTCCGGTCATCAGCTGCAGAATATGCGTATAGATGGAATGGATCCGGAAGGAATGATCCTTAATCCGTATTATTGGAGCACCAAGCAAAATGGGGGAGTTGGGATCTGCCGCAGCTTTCACCCAACAAGAATTGACATAGCGTATGACTTTGTAGATCATGAAGAATATCCGGATATAGTTAAGCGATTATGTGAAGAGCTATTGGATCTTCGCCGTAATGATGTTGTAACATTAAGTGCAGGGAAGGGCATTCGCGGTGGCGGTTCTCCTTTACCGTATAAGATACATTATGATTCAAAATCTTGCGGCTGCTATTTAGGAGCTACAACCTCAAAGTCAGAGTTCCTGCGTGTCTACGATAAACACCTTGAGCAGTGCCAAAAGCAAAAGGTGACGGATTCGTTACAGTGGAATTCAGATACTATGTTCCGTGGTTGTAAATCGTGGACTAGATTTGAGCTGCAGGCAAGAGATGATTACGCAGTTAGAGCAATCTTGATGAAGGGAACAGCCAAAGAAATCATCGGAGCGAATTTCATGTATTCTTATGAAAAATTCATCCGAAGAATACCGCATAAGTACTTTCCCAGCTTCCAAGATTACGTGAATCTCGCAGAATTTGCATTTTGTCTAATTGGCGAGGTAAATGAGTTTGGTGAAAAAATAAAAGAAGTTGATGGAAGCGAGGACAAATAAGAAACGGTTACCCGATCGGTAAAGAGAGCTTATGCCCTCTACAGCCGGGCGGGCACCACAGCAGCCTTAGACGGTATCCAAGCCTTATCGAAGCGCGAAGCGAAGCGAAACGACAGCAAGCCAAACCGGGGCGCTGACGGCTGAAAAAGAAAAAAGCCGTTGCCGAAAACAACAGCTTTTTAAAAAAACGAGAGCCCGATCGGTGATCAGAGCGACGCAGAGAGAAAACGGCGGCGCCGATCCGAGCGAGCTCCGGGAAAGAACACGCTTTCGTGTACGCCTGCAGGCGTACACTTCGAAGTATACTTCGGATCTGAAAGACACGTTTTTGTGTACTTATCGATCGCAGATCTTAGCCTGACTAAAACACGTTTTGTGTACTTCATCCGGAAGGACACGACGTCATGTTCGACCTTCGAACCAAATAACCCTTGGCGTGTTCACAATCTCTTCTTTAGTCATATTAACACGGATCTTATTGCCATTTAGATCTGTACACCATACGCTATATCTACCGTTGTAATTATCGTAGATCTCAATATCGGTAAAGCCGGCTCTGACTAAGCGTTGGCGAAAGGCTTTTATGAAGTTTGGTTGCATGATGAATCCTTACCCCTTTCTCTTAAAGCTAAATCTGCTCTGAGAGCCGTTATAAGGACAGTCCTTAAAGTTTTTGCAACTATGGTAATAACAGCGATAGCCGTTGTTCTTCTGTTGCTTCCACTTGCAATAAATGCGTTTTACAACATAATCGTGAATGAATGTAAGTATCAGAAATTCCAGTATAAGAAATAAAATATTATTCATAAAATCACCCCTGTAATATTCAATTTTAAAGCAGTAAACTCAGTATAAACAGCATGACAAGGATCCAGGCTATAATAAACCCGATCAGCTGTACAAGCGGCATGATCTTCTGCTGCCATGTATGACGGATGCCGTTATCTACATAATAATCAAGATGACTGTCATCCTTCTGCAGCCAGTCGATCTGATCACTGTAACTGTCGAAATAATCGTAAACGAGAGGACGGTACAGGATCTTGTAATGTCCGAAAAAGAAGTCTACAATCTTCATGAAAAGACCGGGAATCTTGTAGCCTTCTACCAGATCGTGAGTGTTATTATCAACGGTAATGTAGTAAACGACCCTCACGCATTTTGTAAAACAAGCCAGGCGGCTGACAAGGTAAAGGGATTGACAATTGTTACGAAGCCGTTTGTCAACGTTAACCGTCTGAGAGTCCCAATAAATATCTACTCCGTAGTGCCCGTGCATGGCGAAGAAGTCCTGACAATGTTTGGGTACCAGTTTAAAAAGACGGTTATTAAACCATACACCGGCTTCGGGTATTAAAAAACAAGAATTTTCTTCCGGTTTGAATTTACCGATATCATAAGGATCTATCTTAATGGTACCTCTGATGTAGTCGGTTGAATAGATCTTATCGTATGTATGAAAGAGGTCATAATGAATACGTTCATTGATCTTCTGCTTCAGCTCGTTCATACGTACAATATTGGCGATCAAGGTTGTCTTACCGGAACGGGGCTTACCAATATACCCAAAAATCACTTTTTCATTTCTCCAATCTTAAAAATCCAACAGAAGGGGATCCAAACACAAAGAATTACAACACTTGAAAGGATAACGATCTCAGCCACTTCTGTTATTACAAAGTTTTTGAAAAAATCAAGTACAGCGTTAAATAGGATCTGCGCCATTATTACACCTCACTTTAAGGATGAAAACACCGTATCATCGCGGAGCGAAGATACGGTGTTTTCCACTCACGCGCCTGTTACCATGCGGCGCAGACCGCCTACGCCCATTACAAAGAGCCAAGCGAGAACGCCGAGCAGACACAGCTCGTTGCCCGTTGCAGTCATGAAGTTCAGAACCGCCTGCCAAATACCGAGCATACCGGAACCAACGGTATCACCGGTACCGGGCCTACCTACGAACGTAGCAAGAATAGTCATAATATTTTCCATAAGTACCTCCGAAAAACTTAGTCTTTAAATATTCCAAAGCCCAACACTTTCAGTATTGCCGCTGCAGCCAGTAATACAAAAAGCCCTAGGACTATGTTCACAACATCCGGATCCGAGATAAATGTTTCAAGATATTCTTTGAATTGTTCCATTAAATCCGAAACCCCCATCTCAAAATTTTAGTAGAAAGAAATGCAATTAAAAACCAAAGCACAAATTTCCGCAAATCAACCATATCTAAAGCGATATCCGAAACGGTAGACACAAGACCGGAAAGAAGATCACGGATCTCTTCGATCAGCTGATTTAAAACGCCGGAATTATTGGCTTGCGTTTTATTGTAAGTTTCCAGTGTAGGTAAATACTTATTTAAGAGATTATAGATCTGCTGTAAATAATAACTTTCGTTCATACTACCTCACTTTCGTAAATTCAATAAACCGGAGACGATCACCATAAAGATCACAAAGGCGATCATGATCGTGGTCCAGCTTACACCGTCAATTTTAAGTGTACCAAGCAAGCTCCATAGATCCTTCCAAAGGTTAACAAAAAACCGTATCAGAACCATATTGCCTCCTAGAACATTAAACTCATCATGAATTTCAAGACCACAACGCTTATAACAAGCGTACACAAGATCACAAGTTCAGCCGGCATATATGAAAGAACACCGGTTACAGTTACTAAACCATTGGTTAAAAACTCAATAGCTTCATCAATGGATGAAAGTATATTAAATAAAAAACCAACTAAATTTATTATTGTTTCATATAAACCATGGAGCAAATCAAAAATGCTAATGAAGAAAGCAGGGATAGACTTAAAAAACTCTATACAGTTGCGAGCTAATGACTTTAAAGCTTTTAACAACTAAATCAACCTCCTGCTTCCCGATGCGCTAAGCGATCTTGGTGCCTGTGATCAGATCGTTCTTCTCTCATTTTAGACTTTAAGGAATTCGAATACGCAGATAATGAAGCACCCATCATATACATCATGAGACTAAAAAATACGCTGACTTGCAACAAAAAGCGAAAGGGCTCAAAGCTAAGAAATTCAGCGAATACATCCCCCCAGAAGTAAAGACCACCGGCATATGAATTCACCATACCGTCTAAAGATTCCATGATCTCTGAGCCGGCATTCATATCAATAAAAGAATCCTTAAAATCATCTTGCTTCTGCTCCGACTGCTGCAGCTGATCCTTTTGCTTATTTGATTCTTGTTTCTTATCCGCTACAGCGGAATTAGTCTGATTCAGCTTGTCCTTTGCATCAGACACAGCTTGATCCATTTCAGAATCCATATCGTCAAAGGCTTTAGAGTCTGCATCGGAAAGTATCAAGGACTCAGAAAGCTTATTTGTAAGAGCTACAAGATCTTCATGAATGGTATTGAATCCATTCTTCATATTCGTATTGATCGTAGAGAGAATGGAGATCAAATAATTATACGTTTTTTCAACCGAACCATAAATATTTTGAGTGATCAGATTGATGCTGCTTAAAAGATTCAGCTGAACTTCTTCAATATTTGCGTATACTTCCAAGTACGCATATCCTGTCTTTGCAAAATGATAGCCGTTATCAATGGGAATCGTTAACCAAAGATCTCCACTCTCGGTAGAAGGAATAAAGGAACCGCTGATTAAAACGTTACCGTTTGCATATTCCTCGGCTGTCAGTCCTTGAAAAGTTTCCGGATATACCGAACTGTCTACATCCGGATCGATCTTAACATCACCGCCCCAGGATAAATACTTGGTAATATTTGTACCGGATGGATTATAAAAACCGGCATTACCGGTTGGATCCGGATCAAATGTTCCACTACCGGTACTAAAATACAAAACAAAGCTAAAATAATAGCGAGCACCGGGTATAAAGGCATCCGAAGAAAATCGTATTTTCATTGACTCAGAAACAACAAAGCCATCCGCCGCAACAGTATCTGACAATACATTCTCTTGCAGCTCTACTTCTTGACTTTGTGAAAAAGGATCCTTGAACAAAAGAGATACCGCTATATCTATTTTAGACTTGTCTACATAGATATTGTTATTGTTTTCGGCAAACAATGCAAAAGAGGGAAGAGCCAGGAGGCAAAATAACACTACTAAAACGAAAGATACTGCTTTTTTCATGTGTATTTACCTCCTACAAACTAACTGCCTGTGACGGCTTTTCTAATACCTCCAACGCCTGCTATAAAGACTACAGACAATGTGCTGATCAGTAGGATCTCATTCCTCCGATCGGTTATAAACTTCAACACCACTTGCCACATACCCAACATTCCGGTACCGTCAATGGGAGAGCCGACAAATGTCATAAGGTTATATAAAGATCCTGCAATTGAAGATTCATAGATTCTAGCATCTATTAAATGATAACCTATCCACATACTATCACCCGATCCGCCGGCCGCAACCTCTGCTACTAAATTGACATTGGTTACTCCACTAAAAGTAACTTTATAAGTGCAAGATGTAATTAAATCATTTACTTCTTCATCACTAATATTAAAATCACCTGAAATACCGGTATACTGAAAGGGAATTTCAGAAACAGGTTCTATAGAATAATCTGCGCCACGCTCCAAAATAATCATTTCACCGGATATATAATCCATAGTATAAAATGATAAATCCGGTACCGAATAAAAACTAGTTCTTTCAACTAATAAAAAACTTAAATATAAAGAAACTTCATAGTTATAATATCCTATAACTAAATTTTCTTCTAATACTTCTTCAAAATTAAAATAAGCAATTATAAACTCCGGAGTGAAAATACCTAATTGAGTATAATAAAAATGAAGAAAATCAGAAGTTAATTCTTCATCATTATACAAAAACAAAAGATTAAAATCTGACTCAGCATTTACCGCAAGAGGGAGGAGGCATGTAAACAAAGCCAAAACTATAGCGATCACACAAAATATTTTCTTTTTCATTTACATACCTCCATATATGTAAAGTCGGGGTGACTTTACGACTTAGTTAACATATCTGCCAAAATATCTATCGGCATAAGAGATTTTGCCGAGCCGGAATAGTCCGGTTCGCACATGACCATAACGCCTTCTTTTACCCAAAGAGAGTAATTGGTGTTAGGATCGCTGGAACTTGTATCGACCTTTGTCCAACAACGACCCGCAATCTGACCGACTGCCGAAGTGTCAGAATAGACAAAATAAACTGTCATAGCATCATACGTTTCACCGGTGTTTTTATTTGTTCTCCGTGCAACAGGGGTATATCCTACAATTTTAGCAACTACCATTTCTCTTATTCTCCTTTTTCTTTTACATTTTCTGTTTTGTTTTCTTCGTTTAAATCTTTTTCGGTTATTTGCTTATTGTATAATTTAGACAAAGCCTCCAGGGCTTTTGTTAAATCCGTATTGTCTGCAGGGGCTTTTGGCGAAGCGGATGCGGCAGGATCCGACTCTGCCGGAACAGCAGCTACCACATTTTCAAGGCTCATTACAGAAACTTCTGCTTTGAATTTCGTCATAAGTGACAAATCTAAGGTATAAACCCATTTGCCGATCAGACACGCAATATTAAAGAAAAGAATTGCCGTAAATATTGCTGTAGTCAGCTTTACAGGATATAATAGCGATGCGGTAACACCTCCAATGAAAAGGATCTTGCGCCAATGCTTTAAAATAAAATACTTTCTTTTCTGCTGTTTGTTTAAACTATCCCGGAACGGATCCGAGGACACGCTTTTTTTCTTGACTTGATTCTTATTCATATTTGATCAGCTCCTTTACCTCAGATTCTTCTAAGCCGGGAAACAGTAACGAAAAAATTTCATAATTTGCTTCAAACTCAGCTCGCTGCACTACATACATTTCTTGTGGATCATACGTTCCTGTCTGCATGGCAATTCTTTGTAAATTGCGCAGGGTAGTATCATAGATCTGTTTCGTTACTTCATTAAATGTTATTTGACTACTATTGCAAGCTTTAATATGTAATAAATATCCGTTATGCGTTTTACTGACCATTCTCATAAAATCACCCCTAAATTTTAATCTAATTTAAATTCTTCAAATACGATCTGTTCCAGCTCGTCAGCTGTCAATTCTTCTTTTCGCTCGTCAGCTTTCAATTCTTCAAATGTTTTTAGTTCGTAATGATCGTCCACTACTTTTAAGCCGCGAAACTCTGATACGGGGACGTCTTCGCTCAAAGCTATCGCATTCAATGTTTCGTTAAATCTTGCTTGCTTCTTTTGGTATACCGGATCTTCCGATTTGCTGTATAAAATAAGCTCGTCATTTAAGTTTTCATAGAAATTATCTATGCCAACTCTTGCAACCTCAGCCAATACAGCTTTTTTGCTTCGCTGCAGGGCATATTGTAATAACTGCATTACAGACTTTTCTTTCTTCATACAGCGTACTTCTTCCCGCAGAGAATGCGTATCTGCAATTATACAAAATGCAAATTTTGTATAATTGAGGGAAGGAAAATAGAAGCGGACAAAAGCACGCAATCCTGCAAGATACTTTAAAAAACAATTGACACGGCATCTAAATTGTGGTATAATATATAATTAGAATTTATGAATTAACGGAGATTTTCATGCAAATACTCACTCTGCCGTTGGGACCGCTTGCAACCAATTGTTACATCGTTTCGGTTTCAGACGGTGCGCCTGCAATTGTCATCGATCCCGGTGACGAAGCACAAAAAATTTTGGATATGCTGAAAATGCACTCGCTGACATTAGAGGCTGTTCTTTTGACGCACGGACATTTTGATCATTTCGCAGCGTTGAATACGCTGATTGATGCTACCGGTTGTGATTTCTATATTTCAAAACCCGACAGTCTGATGATCCGCGATGCCAGTAAAAATTTTTCCATAACATTTATGGGACAAGATATTTCCACCTCGGCGCTTGCCAAGCAGCTGGTCGTAGATGGCGATGTATTAAACCTGGCCGGTTTGGAGATTGCTGTTATGGAAACACCCGGTCATTCTCTTGGATCGGTGTGTTACCGTATCGGCAGTGCGATGTTTTCGGGTGACACCTTGTTTCAAGGATCCTGCGGGCGTACCGACGGATATGGCGGTTCTTCCAAATCAATGCTCAGATCACTTGCTTTGATTCGAAGTATTGAGGAAGATATGCACATATATCCCGGTCATGGCGAAGATACTACGCTGGAGCTTGAAAAACAATATAATATGTATATGAAATTAAAACATGTGATTAACGATTAAAGGAGTTATATAATGGATTCTACTCAACTTGCGGAACTATTATTCCCAAATGTTACCAAAACTCCCGAGGATGTGGAGGCGCTTTATCCTAAAAGGAACCTTCCGGAAGGAGCTAAAGTAACCAGATTTGCTCCTAGCCCTACCGGATTTGTTCATTTTGGCGGACTTTTCCCTGCTACTGTCGGAGAAAGATTAGCACATCAAAGTGGTGGCGTGTTTTATCTGAGAATTGAGGATACCGACGCAAAACGCGAAGTGGAAGGCGCTGCCGAGGGGTTGATTCGTACACTGGCGCGCTATGGTATTCACTTTGATGAAGGTGCTTCGCTTGCCGAAGACGGCACGATCGCTTCTAAGGGTGACTACGGTCCTTACCGTCAAAGCGAGCGCGTGGATATTTATCATGTATATGCCAAGCAGCTTGTGAAGGAAGGAAAAGCCTATCCTTGCTTTACCACCGCAGAAGAACTGGAAAAAATGCAGTCTGTGGACAAAAAAAGCGAGATCAAAGCAAAAGAATGGACCGAAGAAGCCATGGCAGAACAGATGGCGGAAATGCGCCGTTTGCGCGAAATTACCCTTGATGAGGTAAAAGAACATTTGGCAGCAGGCGATCCTTTTGTATTGCGTATGCTTGCCGATGGCGACCCTGAGAAGAAAATTCGTTTTACAGACTTAATCAAAGGTAATTTGGAGCTTCCCGAAAACGATAAAGATGAAGTTCTTTTAAAAAGCGACGGTGTTCCCACCTACCATTTTGCCCATGCCATTGACGATCATCTGATGGGCACCACGCACGTTATCCGCGGTGAAGAATGGCTTCCCAGCCTGCCGCGCCACATTATGCTGTTCCGTTATCTTGGCTTTAAACTTCCCAAGTATATGCATATTGCGCAAATTATGCGTCTGGATGAAAACGGCAATAAGAAAAAGCTTTCCAAGCGTGATATGGGCGCCAATATGGACGACTACTTTAAGCTCGGGTACTGCGCTGATTGTGTTTGCGAATACGTAATGACCCTGCTCAATTCCAACTACGAGGAATGGCACACCGCCAATGCAGCAAAACCCTATACTGAATTCCCTTTCAATATCAAGAAAATGTCCACTTCGGGCTGTTTGTTTGACTTTAACAAACTCAATGACGTTTCCAAGAATGTGATTTCCCGCATGACCGCTGAAGAGGTATACGCAAAATATATGGAATGGGCATCTATTTTTGAACCCGAATTTGCCGGTCTTTTATCCGCCGATCCCGCAAAGGCAAAGGCAATCTTTTCCATTGGCAGAGGCGGCAAAAAGCCAAGAAAGGACTTTACCACCTGGCAGGATGTAAAGCCTTATATGGATCTTTTCTATAACGAAACATTCCATCAGGTAGACGCAATTCCGGAGCAATATGCCAAAGAGGATGTAAAGGCATTTTTGTCTGCTTATCTTGCAAACTGTGAGGAGTTTGCCGATAACAATGCATGGTTTGAATATGTGAAAACGGTTGCCGAAAAATCAGGCTACTGCCCCGACGTAAAGCTGTACAAGCAGTCGCCCGAGGGCTATAAAGGCCATGTGGGCGATGTAAGCACCTTTGTGCGTTTGGCTGTGGCAGGCAAACTCAATTCTCCCGATCTGTTCGAGATCATTCGCATCATCGGCGGCGAAGAAGCAAAGTGCCGCATTCAAAATTTTATTGATAATTAACAAAACGGAGAGTATCATGGAAGAAATCAAATCCAGTAATTTTATATACGACATTATTGATACCGATTTGGCAGAAGGTACTGTGAAAAAGATTCACACGCGCTTCCCTCCCGAACCAAACGGATACCTGCACATTGGCTCTGCAAAGGCCATTCTGATCAACTACGATACCGCAAAAAAGTACGGTGGAAGCTTCAATTTGCGCTACGACGATACCAACCCCACCAAGGAAGATGTCGAATTTGTAGATTCCATTTACAAGGATATTTGCTGGCTGATCGGTGATGAACCCGACGGCGGTATCTTCTACGGATCTGACTACTTTGAAAAGTGCTATGAATATGCCGTACAGCTGATCAAGGACGGCAAAGCATACGTTTGCGATCTATCCAAAGAAGATGTTGCCGAATATAAAGGAACCGACCGTTCTGAGGCAAGCCGTGTATCTCCGTACCGTGACCGCTCTGTGGAAGAAAATCTGGCGCTGTTTGAACGCATGAAGAACGGCGAATTCCCCGAAGGAAGCCGCACTCTGCGTGCCAAGATCGACCCCACAAGCCCCAACACCTACCTGCGCGACCCCATTATCTACCGCATCAAATTCTGCCACCATCACCGTCAGGGCGACAAATGGTGCATCTATCCCATGTACGACTTTGCACATCCCATCCAGGATGCCACCGAGACCATCAGCCACTCACTTTGTTCTCTTGAATTTGAAAACCACCGTCCGCTGTATGAATGGGTAGTTGACAATATCGGCTTTGATCCCAAGCCCAAGCAGAGAGAATTTGCTAGACTGAACGTGACCAATACCGTTATGTCCAAGCGTTACCTTCGCTACCTTGTAGAAAACGATCTGGTGGACGGCTGGGACGACCCACGTCTTCCCACCCTGTGCGCACTGCGCAGAAGAGGCTATACCGCATCCAGCGTAAGAACCTTCATTCGCAGTATCGGTGTTTCCAAAGCGGAAAACCTGGTGGATATTCGTATGTTGGAAGCCTGCATTCGCGATGAGCTGAATGAAAACGCCCCCAGACGCGTTTGTATCGAACAGCCTATCAAGGTTGTGATCACCAACTTCCCTGCCGATAAGACCGAAATTTTTGATCTTCCCAACCATCCTCAGCACCCCGAAATGGGTACCCGTCCCGTTTCCTTCACCAAGGAACTGTATATCGATAAGTCCGACTTCGAAGAGGTTCCTCCTCCCAAATTCTTCCGCATGAAGCCCGGCGGCGAGGTGCGTCTGATGGGTGCCTACATTGTTCGTTGCGATGAGATCCTCAAAAATGAAGACGGATCTATTAAGGAACTGCACTGCACCGCCGATCTGGAGACCGGAAACGGTATGCCTGCCGATGGCCGCAAGATCAAGGGTACTATTCATTGGGTCAGCGCTGATACCGCTGTGGATGTTACCCTCAAGCAGTACAACGAGCTGTTTACCATTGAAAATACCGGTGATATTCCCCAGGACGAAAACGGAAGTACCCGTTACAATGATTATCTAAACCCCGAATCCTGCGTTACTCTGGAAGGCGCCAAGGCTGAGCCTGCGCTTGCCGATGCCGCAGAGGGAGAGCGCTTCCAGTTTGTGCGTTGCGGATACTACTGCAAGGATATCAAGCATCCCGGTACCTTTAACCGTATTGTAAAGCTGAAGGATAGCTTCCCCAAGAAGTAAGCATATATTATAAAAAATGAAAGCAGATGACCATATTTTATTTATGGCTATCTGCTTTTTTTCTGCGGTTTGTATAGAATAGCAATTCATTACTATGTCCAAACTCTATGATAGAATATTATCCGAAAGGAGCGTGTTTATCATGAGAACAATCACAGAAGAACTAATATTAACATTCAAAAAACACTTAATAACCGAAGAAAAGGCGCAGGCAACCATTGCAAAATACCTCTACGATATCGGAGAATTCGCAAAATGGACGGGGACAAGAGATATAAATAAGGAATTGGTGTTGGAATACAAATCCGCACTCACCGAAAGGTATGCTCCGGCAAGTGTGAATGCGGCAT
>SVRY01000013.1 GCA_015064585.1 Oscillospiraceae bacterium | reverse complement strand
AGCACACTTCTTTTCCCTTGTCAAGTACTTTTTTAAACTTTTTTAAAATTTCTTTTCTAAGGTTTCTCTATTCCGTGCTCCCTGCCGGGCTCCCCCCGACAGCTCGCACAGTATAGCACATCCTTTCCCCTTTGTCAACCCCTTTTGATAATTTTTTTGATATTTTTTTGACAATTTTTTTGGACTAAAAATCAAGCATAATATTTCTCTGTTTGGGAATGCTTTTCACAAGAGGTGATACCATGTTCGTTTCCGCCATGCGCACGGTCATTCTTTACATTCTCCTGATTGCCGGCATGCGTCTTATGGGCAAACGCCAAATCGGGCAGATGCAGCCCTCCGAACTTGTTACAACCATACTGCTTTCCGAGCTGATCACAGCCCCCATTATCGACAGCGACATACCTCTTCTTGCAGCAGTCATACCTTTTTCATTAATCCTCAGTTTTGAAGTAATCGTCCCTTGGTTTGCATCCCATTTTCCGCCTGTCAAGCGTTTAGTGGATGGCAGACCCAGTTTACTCATCAACAACGGTGCAATTGATCAAAAAGAGCTGTTTGCCATGCGAATGTCAGTGGATGAGCTAATGGGACAGCTTCGTTTGCGCGGCGTAGGAGATATTAAGGATGTGCAATACGGCATGCTCGAGCAAAACGGACAGTTTTCGGTGATACTGCGAGCGGGAGCCACCCCTGCCACTGTAGATGACATGGGCGTATCCCCCGCCAGAAAAGGCATCGCCCATCCCCTTGTGGTACAGGGGCAGATCAGCGATTTCCATTTAAAGCTCCTTGGCCGAAACCGTCGCTGGCTTATGCAAAAGCTGTCCGAGCGGGGATGCGGCATTTCGGATGTACTGCTGTTCTCGCTTGACGATGACGGAAACTTCAATTTGGTAAAAAAGGAGAAACTCTGAATATGCGTCCACTTTGTGCCGGCATCTTTCTCTTAATACTGATTCTTTGCTTTTGTCTTTGGTACGGCTATGAAATTGCTTCGGCAACCGACCGTTTGTCCGACGCCGCCCGCAGTACCGTCACAAAAGAATCAACATCCGCGCTGATCTCCCTTTGGGAAAACAAAAAGGGCATCATTTTCTTATCCGTGAATCGCCGTCTTGTGGCAGACGCTGAAAAAGCGCTCGCCCTAATGCAAGCACATATATCGGATAGCGATCCCGCACTTTTTCACTCCGCACGCACCACATTTCTGCAAGCTATGGAAACAATACGAAGCAGTTATTCAATCTCATTCGGGTCTATTATATAACAGAAAGACGGTTGCGCGCAACCGTCTTTCCTTGTATAAACTCCCTCTTGCTCAATCATAATAGGTCTCATAATCCGGCAAAGCCATCCACTGCTCCGAATCGGTTAGAATTTTACGGATAGCATTGTAGGTACTGATAAATTCAGCACTTTCTTCGCTTGTAGACATCTCTTCGCCGGGAATCGCAATATCCCGACACGCAATCGTTTTGGAGCCAATTCCGTCGTAGACCGTCAAAACAATTGTGTAAGGCGGGTCAGATCCAAACTCCGGAAAGGGATTATACAAATCGGGATAGCTACCCACATCCAGATTGCGGATCAGCGTGTAGATCTGTTGCATCTGTTCTTCGCTCAGGTGCAGGGTGGTGGTATAATTTTCAGGATGGGCGGCATCGGTAGTTTTGATCAACGCCCCGATCTCGCTATCGTAGGAACTGATACCGTAAACGCCCCAAATCAAAGAAAATCGAAAGTCCTCGGGCATTTCTTCGGGCAACCGAAACGTAGCGAAGGATTCGTCAATGTTTTTCTTGTAAGAATCGGTTTGATCACCGCCGACACTTTCAGAATTTTCGGTGTCCACATATTGGCAACCAACACAAGCCATCGACAAAGCCAAAACAAGCAACCACGCAGATATCGTTTTTGCAATTTTTTTCATAGTATCCTCCTATTTGTTTTATTTTGTAGACATATTTCTAATATTTATTTCTACCGTTTTCAAATCCATTTTATCGGCAATAACGTCACTGTAACCGTAAATATCTTGCGGCAAAAAACACCTGATGTCATTTTCAGCGTAATACCGACATAACCGATCAATGCTGATCCGTCCATCTTCAAGGGGAATGAGAGACAGTTCATTCATCTTCACCTGCATGCGGGGAAGATAGGAAATATATACAAGGAACTCCTTTCCCAATACGAAAATTTCATTTAGTGCAGAGACCGGCAATCCCGAGAACACCGTCACCGTAATCCGCGTATGCCGAGTAACATTGTCGTGATAGTCTTCCAAAATTGTAAACTCAGCCGAAACATATCTTGTTTTGACGATCACGTCGCTCAATACCGCATGCACAAATGCCGAGTTTTCGTTTTTGACGTATAACTCGTTTACTGCGGGCAGTTCATCCATATCAGGAAGATTACCCCCGCAATCACAATATCCATCATGATCGCAGTAGTCCTTTTGATCCGTTTGAATGCCATTGATGCTTGCATCATAATCTTCGTTTGGTGTATCCTTTGCTCCCTGCTCTTTTGACAAATAACCTCCGGGAATGACAAGCGGTGCAATCATCACCAAAATTGCACATGCCGCCACTGCCAATGCTTTCCGCCATGCAATCCTTCTGTAAAAGCGGTGCTCAGAAAACATCTCCCGCATTTTCAAATGCGCATCCACAAGATCGGCATCTATCTCACTGATGGCATCCATCAAAATTTCTTCTTTCATATATAGATATCATTCCTTTCCAAATGCAGTTTCAGCCCTGCCTTGATTTTTGCAAGCTCCTTATACACCGCTGATTCGGTTAGTCTCAGTGCATTGGCGATATCCTCCACCGTACCCGCCATATAATATCTTTCCATAAATATATATTGCCGTTTTTGAGAAAGACCTCTGACGTAATCGCTGATCACCCTGCCTATTTCCTTTGCACGATAAGCTTCCTCCGCCCCTCTGTCCGATTGCAAAGCATAAGAAAGCTCCTCCATGGAAACAGTCAACTCGGAGGGAATGCGTTTTTCAGCTCTCATCTGCTTGTAACGGTTGATGGAAATGCACCGCACAATTTTCACAAGAAAGGGACGCAGGGCTTTGGGACGAGTTGGCGGCACAGTATTCCACACCTCCAGATAGGCATCGTTTTGACACTCCTTGGAACACTCTTTGCTTTTCAGACAGTTATATGCAACGGTATACAGTAGTTTGCCGTATTTCAAATCTGTTTCTTCAATGGCGCGCTCATTGCGGTCAAAATACAATTTTATAATAGCGTTATCCGACAAATGCGCTTGGCTTTCCATTCGGATCCCTCCCTTCATATAATATAGTCAGTTTTTGTATGGAAAATTGGAATGATATTTATAAAAAATTAAAAAAATACAAGCGAAGTCAGACAGACTCCGCTTGCTTCATTTTGTCAAAACATTTAATAAGGACCGATAGAATCCACGTACGTTCTCCGATCCACCACACACCGTTTGGCGTTCGGCGCATACCGATCAATATATCTGCTAAGAACGGCATATATCTCCTCAATCGTTTTCTTCTCGCTGCCGTCAAATTCAATATACTCATCACAAAATGCAACAAATTGATCGGAAAGCATGCCCCACTCAATTTTGTCGGAAATGCCTTGCGCCGTATCCTCCTTGGCAGAAAAGAAAACAAAATACTGCAAGCTGCTTCTTGGTCGTGACACACACCCCATGCCGACAACGGCAACATTGTCCCATGACATACAATACTGTTTTTTTCTTTCCGTCACCATTATACCTTCTTGGTTGACCGAAAAGTGAAACGCTTTGCTCCGCTTGGCATCTGCTACTGCCAACATACGAAATACACCCCATGCAACAAAAGCCAATATACTAAATAGCAAGCAGTGTTGCCAGGATTGTTTTCCAATGCCGTTGAGCGCACAAATCAGATTTACAAGTGCTATAAAAAACATTACTCCGCCCACAAGTAAAAGAGTCGGCAAATACTGTTTAAAGGCTTGTTTCACACTGATCTGTTCCGCATACCGGATCACAACCGAGTCATCGTATGCTTCCCACTTATATTTCTTTTTCCTCATTTATCGAAACACCGTGCCATCCGCCAGATAACAGGTCTCCTTCATAATGGTATATTCCGCAAGCTCTCTTTTCAGATTTGCTTCGATGGCTTTCACCAGATGCTCGGGATTGACAAAGCTGGTCTGTCCCGCATCCATTCGAATGCAAAGAACCGCACCCTTTTCGGTTTCAAACACGGTATAACTGCGCAGCTTTTCCTTCAGATCCACCGTGATCATCCCCTTCTTGGATTTCTTTTCAATTTCCAAATTGCCCGAAAGCGCCGTTTCCAGTTCTTCCTTGGCACAATCGGCAAAGGTGAAGCGGTAGTCTGCGGTTACTACCTCGTGCAGTTCCTTGCCCCTAGGATAGATCTCCACCACCCGCAAAAGGGATGGCAGTTCGGCATTGATGGCAGCTTTCAGCGCTTCGGGATCTCTTTCCTCGGTAAAGGGGATATCCACATATTCCGAAATGCTTTCCACGCCGATGGAAAGCGGTTGGGTAAATACCATTTTGGGATGGGGATTAAAGCCCTCCGAATACTTGATAGGAACCCCCGCTCTGCCAAAGGCACCGCGCAGGGTACGGCAAAGATCCAGATGGGAAATGAATTTCAGATCCCCGATCTTATAAAATTTGATTCTTACTTGCCCGGACACCATGTGCAGTTTCCTCCCATCTTGTTGGCACCGCATCCCGCGCAAGCATCCTTGCAGCAGGGTGTGGTGTTGGATTCGTATGCTTTTTTGCGCTCACGCAGCAAGAATCTGCGATCCACGCCGCAGTCGATGATATCCCAAGGCAATACTTCATCCTCGGGAATTTCACGCTCTGCAAAGAATTTGGGATCAATACCCGCTTCCGAAAAGGCAGACAACCATGCATCGTAGTCAAAATACTCATCCCATGCATCAAACATTCTGCCTGCCTTGTGTGCCGCCAGCAATGCCTCGGACAGCTTTCGGTTGCCCTTGGCAAGCACCGCTTCCACGTGGCTGACCTTGGCATTGTGCCAAGTGTAGCGAATGTGACGGTCGGTAATGTGTTCCTTCAAAAGTGCCTGCTTGCGCTGCAGCTCCTCCATGGAATCCTGTTTGTCCCACTGGAACGGCGTAAAGGGCTTAGGAATGAAGCAGGAAACACTAATCGTCACCTGCGGATGCTTTCCCTTCTTGCGCTCGGGGTTGGCGTAATATTTATCCACAACTTTTTTGGTCAGTTCCGCAATGCCGATGATATCCTCGTCGGTTTCGGTGGGAAGGCCGCTCATGAAATACAGTTTTACACTGTCCTTGCCAAAGCTGAAAGCCACACCGCAGGCACGCAGAAGATCCTCTTCATCCACGTTCTTGTTAATGGCATCCCGCAGGCGTTGGGTGCCCGCTTCGGGCGCAAAGGTAATACCGCTTTGGCGCACCGAAGATACACGCTCCATCAGCTCCTTTGTAAATGCATCCACACGCTGAGAAGGAAGCGACAGCGATACACGCTTTTCATCGGTCCATTTCAGCAAAAGGTCGGTCAGATCCGGTAGTTCTGTATAATCGGAAATGGAAAGCGCCGTCAAGGAGATCTCGTCATATCCCGTGTGTTGATGCAGACACTGTGCCTGCGCGTTGAGCGTTTCGCTGGTTTTTTCACGCACCGGGCGGTAAACCATACATGCTTGGCAGAAACGGCATCCGCGAATGCAACCGCGGAACACCTCCAGCATGATGCGGTCATGTACTGTTTCAATGAAGGGCATGACCATTTTATCCGGGAAATATGACTTGTCAAAATCTTCGATAATGCGTTTGGTGACCTGTTTGGGCACATCGGGATGGATCGGCTGATACGCCTTGATCGTGCCATCCTCATTGTAGATTACGTCATAGAGCGAGGGAACATAAAATCCTTTTAATTTGGTGGCAACCGCAAATAAAAAGTCTTTTTTATTATATGTTCCGTTTTCCTTCATTTCCATGTACAAACGAGTGAATTCCACAAGCGCTTCCTCGCCTTCACCAATGGAGAACACATCAAAAAAATCCGCTACAGGTTCGGCGTTATAGGTGGCAGGGCCTCCGCCGATGATAATGGGATAATCTTCCCCTCTTTCAGAAGCTTTCAAAGGAATCCCTGCCAGGTCCATCATGTAAAGAACATTGGAGAAACAAAGCTCGTACTGAAGCGTAAAACCAACGATGTCGAAATTACGAATAGGGTCTCTGCTTTCCAAGGCATACAAAGGAATATCGTGTTTTTTCATCTGCTCTGCCATATCGGGCCAAGGAGCAAAGCAACGTTCGCACCAGATATCGGCTTCTTTGTTGAGGGCACCGTACAGAATGCGCATTCCCAAATTACTCATACCGATCTCATAGGTATCGGGAAAACAAAACGCCCATCTCGCCTTCATATCTTCTTTATTCTTAACGATCTGCCCGAATTCTCCGCCGATATATCTGCCGGGTTTCAGAACCTTTTTCAGCACACCGTCAATATTTTTTCCATTTACTATCATATTCGTTCCTTATTCACATTATTTTCAAAGAAAAGGGGCTGGCAAAGCAGCCCCCTAAAATTCATTTCAAATGAACAGCATCGGCAAAATAACCGAGGGAATCAACCAAAACAGCTGATACAGCAACACATATACCGAGGAAATTTCAAGGAAATTTCCAAACGCATATACAAGCGCCGTTGCCACAATACCCACGACAACCGAAAGAACCTTAACTGCAATACCGGTACGCACCAAAATTTGCATACGATCGCACAGCGACAGCGTCTTGAGCAAATTTTTAGCACTCTTGGCGGAGGCCACGCCGCTCTTAACCTTTTCGGCAACACCCGAAAGCTGTTCTTTGCTCTCGCATTTGAGAACACGAACGGGATATTCGGTCAGTCTGATGCGACGTCCCAACATATTATCGTCAATATTGGGATCCAGTGTTCGTACGCCCATACACATACCCGCTTTGTAAAGTGCGGTCACAATATCCTTCATTTCGGGATCCATGCGGTATTCAATGTACATTTTCGCCGCCAATTCTTTGCCGATAACCACAAACATAATGGAAAGTTTTCCGTCTCTTTCGATGACCACATCGTTTTCATCATATGCAGGTACAAAACCGCAAGAATTGATGTACGCCCCGCTTCCGCAGAATACATGCACACCATCCACCGCGGCTTCTATACCACCCGGCTTGCTTTCCAAGAGATCCACATCTTCCGCTCCGCCAAGCGATATTATAGCATGACGGAATACTTCCGCCAAAGGTCCCCCCAGCTTATCAAATACTCCTGCGGTTGTATACAAAACCTTGTCAATTCTGCTGTTTCCGTACAATTTGATTGAACGAACTTTAACGCCCGAGGAGGGGAATACATCGCTGTCATTGAAAGACACCACCGATGCATCCGCATATTCATCCACCGAAGCATCTCCCACAATGGCGCTGTCGATATCATACGCCTTTTGGGAAGCACGGTACATCGGAAATCCGAATACAAGGAAAGAGGAAATAGGCAAGCAGAACATCAAAGCCAGCTGGCAATAGCCAAGACCGTCGAGCAGCGTGCCTGTCCGATAATAACCTAAAATCAAGAATACAATCGCTACGATCACATCCAGCGTCGCAATAATACCGCACACGGTTTTGTTTTTTGAATAAGTCTGACCGCTTGCTACAAAATCGGACACAAACTGTGTTTTTTGAATACCGAAAATACGAGGGGTTTCATCCAAATATTGATCAAAAGCATCTTTTTCCAGCTCGGATTCGGCATCCTTTTGTCTTGTGGCAGTATACTTGATACCGTCGGTACTGATCACGTCAAACGCCATCATTTCACTCTTAAGATGCATCCAACTGCTCAGCACAGCTATAAAGGCACACAGCGCCAACGGCAAATTGTACGTAGGAGTTCCCACATGATTCTTCGATACCGCCAGCATGATCTCATATACCAAATTGAATGCCGCCCCAACTGTCAACAAAATGCCGGGTCCGGGACATCCGCGCATGGCAGAGCGCACGCTGTAAATAATTTCGGGAAGCGCAACCAGTGCGCAGAACAATGTCAACTGCACCGCGATCAAAAGATGAATCTCGGGATATTTTTGTGCATTGAGCATACCGGGAAGCTCGCCGCCAAAAAAGCTCACACATTCAATGACACCGCAAAGAAGCAGAACCAATGCCGACAATGCCAAACGAAGATTCATCCAGCTGTACTTTTTGCGATACATGGCAAAAAAGCTGTCTCTTTTGGCGGGATCGTCATATTCATCTTCAATTTTATGTTTTGTTTCGGTCTTTTCTGCGGCTTCTGATTCAGCATCTGCCCCCTCTTGCTCTGCTCCTTCTTCGCCGAAAACCATCATCAGATTGACATCATCTTCACTGAGCTGGGCAAATTCCGCGGCGTCTGCTTCATTAAAAAGATTTTCTTCACCGCTATGTTCCTCTTTATCCTGCTCCAAAACTTCCTTTGCCATCTGCTCTATTTCGGCATAGCCGTTCGATTCACTCATCTCCAAAGGCGAATCCCATTCGCCGATGTCGTTTTCTTCTTCAAATAAACCAACCTCTTTGCCGTCGCCAATCACGCCTTCAAAAGAATCTGTCATTTTGGGAATGGCCGCTCCCATAACAACCTTGCTCTTTTGCACGCGGAATTTGAATTTTTCAGTGCCCACCGATTCCAATTCCGATGTTATATCGTCGGATACATCTTCAGACATATCGTCAGATATATCTTCATCTGCCAAATCTTCCGATTCTTCCAATGTATCAATACTTTCCGAAACATCTTCCTTGGCATCAATTGCCGGTGCTTCTTCGTTTTTCGCTTCTTCCGGCAAAACGACAGCCGCCATCAACGGCTGATCTGCGGGTGCTTTCTCTTCTTTGGGTTCCTCTTCTTTTTTCTCCGATTCCTCAACAGGCACTATGCTCTCAACATTTTCTTCTGCCTGTTCTTCTTCGGCAAACACGGCATCATTTGCATCGGATTCTTCATCACTGAAGTTCTCCATCAGACGGCGAATCAATTCCTCGGTAGAAAGCTCACCGTTTTGTTCTTTTCTTTTGTTGTCCATACCGTATCCCTTCCTCTTACTTTTCCGCATGCCGCTGTCTTGCCGCTTCGCACAAGACCACAGCAGATGCACAGGAGACATTGAATGAATTTACATGTCCGTACATTTCAATGGAAACAATAAAATCACATTTCTCTTTGACAAGGCGGGAAATCCCCTCGCCTTCCGAACCAAAAACAAATGCCGCAGCACCCTTCATATCGGTTTTGTACAGCGATGTGCCGCCCGCTTCGGCACCGTATACCCAAACGCCATTTTCTTTCAGCCGATCGATAGCCGCCGCTATATTGGGCACCTTCGCCACTGCCATATGTGCAAGCGCTCCGGCAGAAGCCTTTGCTGCCACAGGAGTTAATCCAACGCAGTGACGCTTGGAGAGAATCACTCCATGTGCCCCCGCGCCTTCGGCACACCGTATCAGTGCGCCCAGATTATGCGGATCCGAAATGCCGTCGCCAATGACAAAAAAAGCAGGTTCGTTTCTTTCTTCGGCAATAGCAAACAGATCATCCAGTGTACAGTACTCTTTTTGGGCTGTCATGGCAACCACACCTTGATGCCAGCTGCCCCCTGCCAAACGGTCCAGCTTACTCTTATCACATTCCATCAGCGGAATACCTTTTTCCAGCGCCATTGCGCAAATCAGCTTAATGGAGCCTTCTCTGTCTCCTTTGGCTGTAAATACCTTGTCCACCGATGTTTCCGTTTTTAAAAGTTCCAAAACCGCATTGCGCCCTGCCACGATTCCTTCCAAAGCAGTTTCCGACTTAAACGGCTTCTTTCCTTTGTCATTCCGTTCCATACGCATCTATCCTTTAATTACATTATTTATATCTATACATGATCATTGTATCACATTTTTGCGGATTTGTATATAGGAATCCCAAAAAAAGTCATACTTTGTCCTCACCTTTTAAGAACGCACTTCCCACTTTGTAGATATTTCCCGCACCCATCGTGATCACAAGATCCCCCGGGCGCACATTTTTCCGCAGTGCCGCAAGTGTTTCATCCATACTGTCAAATGCCACTGCACAATTCATGCGCACGGCAATATCCGCCGAAGAAACGCCCCAAACATTTTCCTCCCTTGCCGCAAAGATGGGTGCTATCAAGGTCAGATCGGAAAGAGAAAGCGCCTTTGCAAATTCAGTCAATAGCTGTGCGGTACGTGAATAGGTATGGGACTGAAAAACCGTTACAATGCGGTCATATCCCAAAGTCTTTGCAGTTTGTAGCGTGGCATAGATTTCGGTCGGATGGTGAGCATAATCGTCAAACACATCCACACCCTCCCTGCTTCCTTTTTTTTCAAAACGCCGCACCGCACCGCCAAAAGAAGCAAGGCCTTTTGCGATGGCATCCATGGATATTCCCAAAGACAGCGCGGCTGCCGCTGCACAAAGTGCATTTTGCACATTGTGCATCCCCGGAACCGAAAGGGTAACTCTGCCCAGCTCTTGGTCTCTATCCATCAGCAAAAAAGCACCGCATCCCTTTTCAAAGTACAGATCCTTTGCCAAATACCGCGCACTGTTTTCTTTTACCGACACCCAAATCACAGGGGAAGCAAAATCCCGAAAGGTTTCTCTTGCTCCCGCATCATCCCAATTGGCAATCACCGTATCTGCCTCCTGTGCTGAACGGCGAAAAGATGCCTGCAGTTGTTCCATGCTGTGAAAATAGTCCACATGATCTAAATCCACATTCAGTACAACTGCCACAGTGGGATGGAAGCTGAGAAAAGAATCGGTATACTCACAAGACTCATATACCAACTGCCCGGTATTTCCGCTTCGAAATGCCTCCCCTTCCAGCGCAGATAGCCGGGCACCGCACAATACCGTGGGATCTGTTTTCGCTGCAAGGCAAATTGAAGTCAGCATGCCTGTGGTCGTTGACTTCCCATGCGTACCCGATATACCCACGCGATGCCGATAAGTGAGCATTAACTCTCCCAAATACTCCGCACGGCTGAGCATGGGCAGTCCTGCCTGCTTTGCCGCTTTCAATTCCGGATTGTCGGGATGAATCGCCGCTGTATACACCACCAGCTCTGCTTTCGAAAGCGCAATATTTTCGGCACACTGTCCGTAATATATCACAGCGCCTTTTTGAACAAGCTTTTCTGTCAACTGAGAAGGAGCTCTATCCGATCCCGTCACCTGCTTTCCGCCATCAAGCGCCATTGTGGCAAGCGACGACATCATAATGCCGCCAATTCCTATAAAATGGATCCTATTATAGCTATGAATGGATTGATTCATAAGCACCTCCAAATTAATTCCCACAAATTAAGATTTGTGTCCGTTTAAAGACACATTCACACATTTTCGATAAATATTAACAAAAAGTACACAAATAATTCAAAAAAAACTTGCAAATTCTTTGTATAAACGCAACATTCACCCTGTATAATATAAATACGCAGTACAGTAACATTCAGGAGGAACACAATAATGCAAATTACAGATGTAAAAGTCAGAAAGATTTTTGATGATGAAGGACCGATGAAAGCCATCGTTTCTGTAACCTTTGACAACCAATTAGCTCTGCACGATATCAAAGTGATCTATGCGCGCGAACGGCTTTTTGTTGTAATGCCCAGCCGCAAAAATCCCGATAATACCTATCGCGACATTGCCCACCCCATCAATACCGATTTCCGCGGCGAGTTGGAACGCACCATTCTGGATGCATACGAAGACGCTGTGGCTACCGCCCAAGCCGTCGCCACCGCCGATGCAGCAATTATGGAATAATTTTTTTGAAAAGAGCCGGTGGGCTCTTTTCTTTTATACAATTTTAGGATGTTTCATCCAATACATATTGATCAAGGCACCCAACATCATAATATACATACAGCTATACATCCACAGCATCAAGATCATGAGCACAGACAAACTTCCATAAATGCTCTGCCAATTGGAAAAATAGCGTAAATACAGCGAAAACAAGAGAGAATATCCGATCCAACCAATCCCCGAAAACAGCGCTCCCGGCAAATGTTTGCGCCATGGCATCCCTTTGGATCCAAGCAATTTATAAAAAAGCACAAAAAAAGAAACCAAAACAGCGGCAGTGATCAAAACACGCCATCCAAACAGCGTCTCAAAAAACTTGGTATCTCCGGGAAAGATCTTTGTTAAAAAGATTCCGATATATTTCCCAAACACCAGCAGAAGCAAGGTTACAAGCGTGGACGCTATAAAAATCAAAGTATATAAAAATGAATATACATATCGCCAAAGCAGATTCTTTTTCCCAAATGCAGAGCCATATATTCCCGAAATGCCTTCGCCGATTGCCCGCACGCCGCGGGAAGCCGACCAAAAAATAACCAACAGAGAAGCAGGGACTGTGGCAACGCCTGCATCTATAAAACGCTTCACCGTCTGCACCGTGATCAACTCATCCGATGAAGGATAATATTTCACCGCAATATCCGCAATTTTTACATTCAATTCCGGCACAAACAAATCAAAAATTGCCACAAACAACATCAAAAACGGAATTGCCGAAAAAATAACAAAATAAGCAGCCTGCGCCGAATAAAGAGAGATCTGTGCGCGTCTAACAGCCTTCGATACTCTTGACACCAGTTCTTTACATTCTTTCAGTTTTCGGATCGTTTTTTTCAATTCGGATATTCCTCCTAATGAAATTCTCCGTATTTAATATATCATAGCATATTCCTTGTTTTTTGTCAATTTTTGTTTTGTTATTGTTGTAAAAGAAACTATACATCTTTTTTTGCGATGATCTTTTGGATTTTTTCAAAAACTTTCTTCTATATCCTTTACAAAAAACGGAAAATGATGTATAATACTTTTATATTAATGCAGGGAGGTACTATAACCATGATAAAAGAAACTATGCGTTATCTCAGTTCTGTAGACCCCGAAATAGGGGCAGCCGTCGAAGCTGAATTCAAACGCCAGCAAAGAGGGCTGGAATTGATCGCATCCGAAAATATTGTTTCCCCCGCCATTTTAGCTGCCAACAGCACTGTATTGACCAACAAGTATGCGGAAGGCTATCCCGCCAAGCGTTACTACGGCGGGTGCGAATGCGTAGACGTGGTAGAAAACATCGCCATTGAGCGCGCAAAAGAACTTTTTGGTGCCAAATTCGCCAACGTACAGCCCCACTCGGGCGCACAGGCAAACAGCGCTGTATATTTCAAAATTTTGGAACACGGCGACAAGGTACTGGGCATGAACCTGGCGCACGGCGGTCACTTGACCCACGGTTCTCCCGTTAACCTATCCGGTAAATATTATCAGTTTGAAGCCTACGGTGTAAACGACGACGGCTTCATCGACTACGATGCTCTGGAGAAAAAAGCAATGGAGTATCAGCCTAAGCTGATCGTTGCCGGTGCTTCTGCCTATCCCCGCACCATCGACTTTGCCCGTTTCGGTGAGATCGCAAAAAAATGCGGTGCCATGCTGATGGTAGATATGGCACACATTGCGGGTCTGGTTGCCGCAGGCTTGCATCCTTCCCCTGTTCCCTACGCAGACATCGTTACAACTACCACCCATAAGACTCTGCGCGGTCCCCGCGGCGGTCTGATCCTGACCAATTCCGAAGAACTGATCAAAAAGATCAATTCGGGCGTATTCCCCGGTACCCAGGGCGGACCTTTGATGCACACCATCACAGCCAAAGCCATCTGCTTTGGCGAAGCACTGAAACCCGAATTCAAAGAATATCAGGCACAGATTCTGAAAAATGCAAATGTTCTCGCCGAAAACTTGCTCGCAGAGGGATTCTCCCTTGTCTCGGGCGGCACCGATAACCATCTGATGCTGGTTGACCTGCGTCCCTTCGGCATTACCGGTAAAGAATTTGAAAAGCGTTTGGATGAAGTATACATTACCGTAAACAAGAACTCCATCCCCAACGACCCTGAAAAACCCACTGTAACAAGCGGCATTCGTGTGGGCACGCCTGCCGTTACCACCAGAGGTCTGAAGGAAGAAGATATGGTGACCCTTGCCAAGCTGTTCAAGCTGACCGCCACCGACTTTGAAAACTCTGCCGACTACATCCGTTCCGAAGTAACCCGCATTTGCGAAAAATATCCTTTATATCAAGAATAATTGTATCGCGCGAGGGGTCACTGAATGGCCCCTCGTATATTTTTCCCAAAAACTCTTGACAAATATTTTATTATATGATAGACTATCCCTCGTACACGGGCCATTAGCTCAGTTGGTCAGAGCCACCGGCTCATAACCGGTTGGTCCGGGGTTCGAGTCCCTGATGGCCCACCAAAATATAATAGGCACAGCAAAGCTGTGCCTATTATATTTTTAGTAGCTAACTTTACGACTGAACCCCCGAGAAATTTTGCCAAAGCAAAATTTTCTCATGGCAGTTCGCTAAATAAAAAGCCTCACTTGCCGACTCGCTTTCGCGAACTGCGGGTTCTGAGTCCCTGCTTCGCAGCACTATCAAATTATTAATATATAAATTTGAACCATAACCAAAATCGGTCCGCAAATGCGGACCGATTTTTCCATTATAACTATTCACGAACCGAAGAATCTGTTTTTATAGTTTTCTTCGGTATCTAAATACACAAATTCCTGCGAAGAAATCCATTGATAGGTGCCGTCCATGCCGCTTGGAATCGATACACAGAACGCCGCTCTGTACCCTTCCTTCGTCAAATGGGTTTCCACATATTCCCACTTTGTACCGATGTGCACCGGCAGATATTCCTTTCCGTCGCTTCCGGGCACCTCAAAGCTGTTTAGGATCATTTCCGAAGAAATATGATTTCCCCAGGTGCACACGTGGCGCACGATGCCGACTCCGGGTGCAAACCAGTATTCCTTCTTACCGCACCATTGGAACGCATAGCCGTCATTCCAGTTGAGATAGTAGTGTTCCTCTCTTTCTCCCGGCATTTCGGCATCAAAGGTCAACTTGATGCAATCTTCAAACCTACCGCAGGGAGTTTCCACAGTTCCGCCGTCTTCCACCGAAAGATATACGGTGGCCCCGTTGTTATCGTAATCACTGTAGGGAATTTCCGCCTTGAATCCGGGCTTCCATTCATCGTTCCAATAGCAGTTTGTGAACCAATCCAGATAACGGAAGGGCTTGATACCGAAAATGCGGTCTTCATACTTCCCTCTCCAACCGTAACGGTAGGGTCCAAAGCAATAGTCATACCCGCCAACCTCGGCAATGCATCCGTTTTCTCTTTTCACGTTTCTCGAACTGATAGACCCCGGCAGGAAACGGTAGCCACGTCTTTGATAGTCGGCATACTTGCCGATCACAGAAGTGCTAAAAATTGCCGTGGCAACCGCCTTTTCATTTGTATTGGCACGCACGGCAGCACGCAGATAGGCATGCGCCGCCTCCAGCTTCCATTTATCACAAAGCTTATCCACAATGGCAAGACACACGTCGCTGTCGGGGATATTCACGCCTTTGTCGTCTGCCTTTGGCAGATAGGTCAGTCCCATGTGGGTCAGATCATAATATTCGCCTTCACCCGAAACACGGGCAACGCAATATTCATGACGGCTTTCCAGTATTTTGGGAAGTCCCGTTTCACGGTATACCCACCGATTGCCAAGGGAAAGGGGTAAAAGTCCCGTACCGCCTGTAATCTCGTATTCGGTCAGTTCATAGGTTTCTATATCCCCATCTTCAAACAAATAGGAATATTTGAGAAGTCCCACACCCTGCTTGAACCAAAGATCCATGATAATCTTTCCTCTGAAGGTGGAAACATTCTCCTTGCAAACGTGAGTGCAATTCTCAAAGGTGCCTGCGGGTACCGTCACGCACTCGTTTTCGTCAAGATAGGAAACGGTATCGGTTGCAACCCTATTCTCGCTATATTCAAAGCGGGTATTGAAAACATCGCCCGGCTTTGCGTTTGCATACAAAAGAATATCGTTTTGATCTGTAAGTTCAGACACAAAGAACGGATAATACGTGTGGTTTTCTATGATTTGCTGCCAGTGTATTCTCCCACCTATGCTGTGCATCATGTGCAGACCTTTTTCGGTGCAACCCAGACGACAAATGCGATCATACATCCCCATATCGGGCATTGCCGACCGCTTACAGGATTCCTTGTAGGTCTGCAATGCGTTTTTGATGGCAACTGCCTCAAAATCGCTTTCATCAAAATAGTCCGACGCCTGCTCCAGTAAGCGGATGGATTTGTCAAAATCATAGTCGCTGATGTTTCGCGAGGTTTGTACCAGCAGACATCCGACTGCCTTTTCGTATCCCGGCAGTCCCTTGCAGGCTTCCAAAGCCGGAAGGGCAGTCTTTTCCCAATACTCGGCTCTCTTTTTGGGAAGATCATCCCCCATGTGGAAGATCTCAAATGCTTTATGATAGTAATAATCCCACACAAGCATTGGATTCTCGCCTGCCTCTGCCGCGCGCGCAAGCTCTTCTTTTGCCTGCTTTTTCTCTTCCTCGCTGTCAAAGCGCATAAGGGTCAGATGCTCTGCCTTGTAACACTTTTTCTTTCGCTCATCCTCCACACCTTCAATCATGGAAGACAATTCCAAAACGCTGCTCTTATACGTATCGTCCTCACCGTAAAGCTGACGGTAATTTTTGATTTTTTGGATTTTCTCCTTGATAGCCATTTCAAGCTGACTTGTATTTGTATCCATCAATTCTATCAACTCCCTTTTCAGTTTGATGCGTGCGTCGTGCAATCTGCGCTTGACCGTGCCAATGGGCAAATGCAGTCGTTCTGCGATCATTTCGATGCCGCAGCCCTCAAAATAGTAAAGCTCGGTCACTTCACAAAGTGCCGGCGACAATCCCTTTACCGCCGCTTGCACAACGCTTTCTTTTTCCGTTCGAATGAGATAGTCCTCGGGCAATTCGTTCTGATCGGATAATACTTCTGCAAACTCCGACAGATCCTCAAGCCGTCCGTTTGAACAAAGTTTCCAACACTTTCTTTTGACAGCCGTGCACAGCCATCCTTCAAAAGCGTTCGGGTCTTTGAGTGTTGATAAATGAAGAAAGCAGTCGACAAAGGCATCTTCTACCGCTTCTTCCGCCTTGCGCTCATCTCTGCACACCGAATAGGCAAATCGCAGCATTTTCTGTGTCAGCACTTCAACGATCTCGTCATACGCACTTGTGTCACCGGTCAACACACGCGTTATCAGCAAAGAATAGTTTAGTTCTGCCATGTCCATTCTCCTTTCTTACATCATTCACTAGCCAATTGTAAAACTGCGGTTTACAATTGAGATCCGCGCGGCGGGGTCACACGCGCTGATCGCCCCTCGGCGCGTGAGCTCACATTGCTCGCATCAGCGGTGTTTTTTGGGCGGCAAAGCCGCCCAAAAAACGGATCTTATTGTATTTTGCGTACTTTTACAATCGGATTTACACCATTCACCCTTTAGAGCATTGACAACCGAAAAAGGTTCGCTGGTTTCAAAAATATTATACATAAAAACACATCTCCACTTTGAAAACTCAAAGTGGAGATGCTTTTCATCATTAGTTCTTCTTTTTCTTCAGTACCACAACAGCAACTCCTGCGATGGCAATAACGGCAACCACGATCAAAATGATCGCCCATACGGGGAAGCCGCCTTCTTGCGCGGGCTTTCCGGCAGGTTTGTTATCGTCAACGGTGGGATCGTCGGGAGTAGGATCACCGGGAGTGGGATCACCGGGAGTGGGATCACCGGGAGTGGGGTCACCGGGAGTGGGATCACCGGGAGTGGGGTCACCGGGAGTAGGATCGCCGGGAGTAGGATCGCCGGGGGTAGGTCCATCTTCGCCCTCATAGTACTTACCGCCCACAACGGGATCCATGTTGCAGTTGAATCCGGTGCCAGTGCCCTCATACAGAAGCAGGTCGCCGTCGTATACCTTTACGGTTACGGTATAGGTCGTACCCTTCTTGGGAATAAACTGATTTTCACCGGTTGCTTCACAGGTTTCAAAGCGATACAGTGCATTGTCGCTGTCCGCTGTCGCAGGAGCCAATTTGATAGTCTTTTTGGTAGTGCCGTCATCCAGCGTCAGTTCCCAGTCAAGCATCATGTCAACGGTGGCACCCTTGATCACAAGAAGCAGCTCGGTAACACCCAGACCATTGCCCACACCTGCAGGGTTGTTGGGGCTGTTTTTCCAGTTTTCCCAACCGGATGCATAAGGAGTGATGGTCAGCTTCTGTGCGGTGGTTTCCACATTTTCAGCATCGGTATACACCTTCAATTCCGCAATGGCAGGCCATGCCATACCCTTTGTTTCGGTGATGGTCACACGAATGTCTGTGGTTACAATGGTTTCGTCAAAGGTGAAAATGGTTGCATAGCACTCAAATTCATCGTTGTACATGGAGCCTTCGTCGATCTTGACATACTCGCCGTCGATCAGTGCCTCAATGTAATACGGGTTATCATCAATACCAAGCGGGTTTCTGGGCTCGCCGATGACTTTGATACCGGTAATTTCGGTAGCTTCGTCAAACTTGATGCCAACGTAAGCAGGCGTGCTCTTGGAACCGGCAATCCACAGTGTACCGGTATTTCCGTCATTCACATTGGAAGCAGGACCTGCACCCGAAGAGCTGGCATATGCAGTACCCTTGTTTGCAATATTGGAGTCAACAATGCGAATACCCTTGGTCTGTGCGTATCCGTGATCATTCTTGATGGTCTCATAAATTTCCTTAAGACCGATGGCAGCGGGAATCTCTTCGTTGTATTCCTTGTCGGAAACCGCCCAGTTCCACTGGGTATTGAAATAGAACGAATTGGCAGGTGTATTGGCGCTGCCGGTATTCAGACCCTTTTCCAAGCTGTCAAAGAATGCCTTCCACATCACGTAGTTGTTATCCTTGAGCATACCGGAATACTGACGGTATGCATAGTTATGCAGGGAACCGGAACACCAAGCTGTAATCAGCAGTTTTGCGTTGTAACGCATCATATCGCGTGTAAAATCGCCATACTCACCGGTACGCTCATCATTGATCCACTCATCTACTCTGCCAAGCCATCTGGTAATGGTGGAGTCTTTTTCATATGTGCAGACTTCATCCATGAGCAGCACGGATTCCAGGAATTTATTCTTAAACTTGGTAAAGTTTGCAGCATCCTCCGCATTGTATGCGCGGGTGGCAACTTTGAAATAACCGTACTGGCTATTGGAAAGTATCTGTTTGAACAAATCAACCAAGTCATATACGTAACATTCGGAGGTAACCAGCTTATCGAAATCCTTCATAAGCAGTTCTGCTGCCTTTTCCATTTCGATCGGATCATAGTCGGGAGACAGATTACCCGAAATGGAGGAGGGGTTAAAGCCGGGATACAGGTTTACAACACTGTTGAGGTTAAATGTATGATATCCGGAATAGTTATAAACCAAATCGGAAAGAATTGCCCATGCCTGCTTTGCAGACTCGGATTCCACACCGTAGCGGCGGTTGATATAAGATTCTACCCATTCATCCAGATCAACTGCCTCATTTCTCCATGCCATTTCCCATAAAAGTTCCTGGCAGATGGGATTCATTTGAGTCGCTTCCGAAGTAAGACCAATACCCTTGAAGGTTTTACCGGTGGTAACAGCCTTCACAATGGAATTCATCATGATGGAAAGGTCGCCGTGCATACCGGGTCTGCCGCCGAAGTTATCCAGCATACAGTATACCCAGCCTGTTCCGCCAAATTCCTTACCGTTCCAGCTGGTGGTATTCTCCCAACCGGGCGAGCTTGTCGCATTCAAGTCGAGAATAATAACATGCTCTTCTCTGGCATCGCCAAAGCCCTTGAGCACTTCCAGATTGGGGTTACCGTGCCAGGACTGCATTACCCAAACAGCATCTGCATCGGCATCCATCATATGGCCGAGAATAGTCGCGGACATTTCCGCTCTGCTCATATCGGTGGGCAGTACGCCGCCTTCATGGGCAAGGTCGCCTGCATAATAATCGGTTACAGGACCGTACAGGTATTCTTGTGCGGCATAGAAATCCTTTGCCATTTTTTCATATCCGTCATAATTGGTCTTGCAAAGAATGGGTCTTAGGAAAGATGCCCAACCGCCCTGCGGCACCAAACTGTCTTTGATGGAGGAGAAACCCATTTCGGTCAGGGTCTTCTGTGCCTTATCCGCAATATTATTGGGAAGCGCACCCATATATCCCTGCAGACAGGGCTCAGCTCCCATCACAGTCATATATCTCTGGTTTACACGTGCCAGTTCCAGGGTATCGATTACCCATTGATCGGATACAGGACCGCCATAACCTTCCAGGTTACCCATGAGCCACCATGCTTTGTAAGCATAACCGCACACAAATGCCAGCGCATCATCAGCGGTGTATCCGTACTGCTGCAAGTAATATACCCACAGTGCTTCGGTAGCAGTGGTATCCAAAATCAAATTGACACCCGAAAGCATCAAATAGTCCAGTTCTCTCTGCCAATCTTCATAACCGTAGAAAGGCATCGTATAGGACAGTGTACAGTAGTTATATGCATAACGCACTTCGCTGTTGGTGGTATTGGTAATGGTCTTTCCCAATTTCACAACTTCCGCAGGCATATTCACCTGCGAAGTCTGCTGGGAAACATGTACATTACAATAATACTTCAAATAATAGTTCAGACCTGCAGCTGCTGCTACACCGGTATTGGCAGTGATCTTGATCTTGCCATCGGAATCGGAAAGCGTGTAGGTGTCCAATCCGTCTTTGGCGGTAATATCAAAGGTGAACCAAGAAACATACTCAGAGCCAAGCACGCGGGTGATCAGCCCCTGCAATGCTTCTACAGTATCTTCTTTGGTATATGTATCATCGATATTGTATTTGCCTTCCTGCAAATTCAGACCGTAATTGGCATTGAGCCAGTCGGTATAGGAAATAAATTCCATTTCAGTGCGAACAGGAAGATTTTCTTTTTCACTTTCGGTACCGTGAACACGAATTTCGGAAACACGGGAAGTACCGCCTGCCCCCTGGCCAACAGCAGTCACCAGCACACGTACAAAGCGGGCTGTTACATTGACACTGTGGGTATCTCCATCGGCATCGGGCACTTGTTCTGTAACGCTTACGATCTTATCAAAGTTAAGTGCGTCATCCGAAACATATACATTATAAGAACAAGGATTGGTAGTGACAGGCAAATAAACTATGATCTCGGTCAGATCATACAGCTTGCCCAGGTCTACGTCCACATGGAAAGGCATATCGCTGGCACTCCATGCGGTGGTGGTATTACCGTCAACCACCATACCGGACATAGCATCGTTAGCGCCTGCTCTGGTTCCTTTGCCATACGCAATGTTGTTTTCATCTTCCGGATCCTTTGCATTGGGATCAACCACGGGAACATAATCGGGTTCAAGAACACCGTATGCTTCAAATTCCTTGATGTGAACCGCAATATTCGCGCTGTTATATGTCATGTTGATGCGAATATAACGTGCCACAACATCCAGTCCGTCAAATACATCGCCGGACTCGGTCGCTTTGCTGTTGCTGTCTTTGGTCGCAACCTTGGTATAGGTTCTTCCATTATCGGAAACCTCAATGTTATAATGATAATAACGGTTTCCGTCGTGATAGTTGATCATTTTGAGCGAACTGAGTCTATAGTAATCGCCCAGATCGATCGTTGCCGAATTGGGATATGCTCCGCCATCCCAATAATTGTTTACATTGCCATCGTTAATCGCCTGCGGGTTAGTGCCGGAAGCAATTACGGTTTTTCCAAGGGCTACATTGGTAGGTTCAGCTGCTACGACATAGGAAAAAATGCCGGTAAACAGCGGAATGACCATCATAACCGCAAGGATGATTGACAAAAATCGATTTCGTTTTTTCATATTTTTGTTCCTTTCCAGAATTTTATTCTGGGATTATTGTATCATATATACAAACAGAAGTCAAGATACAATTGTCGCAAAAAAAAAATATCGACACCAAAAACTTGGTGTCGATACGAAATAATTCAATTGATATCAAAGAGAATCAACCCTTGGACGCCATCAAAACCAGCAGCGCATTCAAGTCGTCAATATTCAAAACGCCATCCTGCACAAAATCGTACAAAGTGATATCATCCGCACCGTGTGACAACGCACCGAGCAGTGACTGAATGGTTTCCGTTGTCAGATCACGTTCCACCTTTTCAAACTTTGCCACCAGCACACAGTCGCAGGTCGCCTCAGGCAGCTGTGCGTAAATCTCATTGCCGCACATCCAGCCGGTGAATACATATTCATACAAAGCATTGCCGGGCTTTTCCAATTTCATATCCGAGGGTAGTGCAATGGTTTCTCCTGCTGTTACCCAGATCATGCGGCACACGCCGTCCACACCCAGCACTACGGAATACTGTCTCTTAGTCAAAATATATTCCGCATCAAAGGTGCAGTCACTTGTAATGGCAGGCAAAGCATCCTTGTATACCTGACCGTTGCATGCCCATCCGGCAAATGCATAGTCATATATTGTGTCACTGGGTTTTATAACAGACAAACCGTCGGGAACAGTCGCAATCTCTCCTGCTGCCACATTTACCGTCTGCTCAATACCGTCTACGCGGAAGGTAACTGTATATACACGCTTGGTTTGCGTAAATTCAGCAACAAAGGTGCTGTCGCTTGTAATCGTGGGCAATGTTTTGTAGGAAGTGCCGTTTCGGTTCCATCCGATAAAGGTATAGTCATACATCACATCGCTGGGCTTGACTGTAGAAATTCCGGCGGGCAAAGCAGGCACGGTACCTGCAGTTACCTTTACAGTCTTAGTCACGCCGTTTGACTCAAAAGTAACATTGTACGAACGCAGTGTCTTGGTATATTCAGCAACAAAGGTACTGTCTCCTGTGACAGCAGGCAATGTTGTATACGTCTTACCGGCACATTTCCAACCGATAAAGGTGTAATGATACATAGCATCGCTCGGCTTTGCGGTTACCAACTCAGCAGGCAATGTGGGCACGGTACCTGCCGCTACAGACAGGGTGTACTTCACACCACTGACTTCAAAGGTTACGCTGTACATACGAACAGACTTGGTATACTCGGCAACAAAAGTGCAGTTGCCGGTGATGGCAGGCAGAGTTTTATACACAACGCCGTTACATTTCCAACCCGCAAAGGTGTATTCATACTGCGCATCCGAGGGTTTGATGGTAGACAGTCCCGCAGGTACCGCAGGCACGCTGCCTGCCGCCACAGATACTGTTTTTTTAACGCCGTTCACCTCAAAGGTGACTGTATAGCTACGCGCAGTTTGGGTATATTCAGCTACAAAAGTGCAGTCGCTTGTAACCTTGGGAAGTGTCTGATATACAGTGCCGCCGCATTTCCATCCGGCAAAAGTATAGTTATACATCGCATCACCGGGTTTTACGGTAGATATGCCGGCAGGTACTGCAGGAACGGTTCCTGCATCTATTTCAACGGTTTTCTGCACACCGTTGGATTCAAAGGTAACCATTACTTTTTTATAGGTAACCGTCGCGGATTTAAATGAAGCATTGCTTCCCTGCACTTCAACATTTTTATACTCGTCAACAGTGCCCGCATAGTTAACGCTATCCAAAGAATAGCAGGCAGCAAACGCGCCGTCCATAATGGTTGTCACTGTTTTGGGAATGCTGACCGACGAAACCTCTTCACGGTAACGGAATGCATCTTCTGCAATCACAACAACCGTATTCGGTATTGTTACCGTAGTTGCAGTTCCTTTATATGCATACAGCTTACCGCCGGATACAACGAAATCGCTCTTTTCCGCTTTGGTCAAATTGATAACATCGGTACGCAGAGCGTTCCAAGTATCTTTTCCGACAATTCCGTCTGCCTTCAAGCCCTTGGAGGTCTGATAGCTCTTAACAACGCTCAAGGTATTGTTACAGAATTTACCGTTCACAGTCAACAGAGGCAAAGAGACCTTGTCATTCATGATCGAAACAATGTTCAGAGCCTGTTGAAGCTGACGAACCTCGGGGCAGACAGGAGAAGTGGTGCGCAGGTATGTTCCGCCGTATGCGCCGATATCCAAAGAAGCATATTCGTTGGTGCCGCTTTCGATATCCGAGCCCGGTTTTGCATAGTTGGGAATTGCAAATGTATTCAAATAGGTGGTTTTGTAAGCAAGACCATCTCTTTTTTCGGAGTTAAAGGTATATTTCTTATTGCTGACCTTATTGGAGTAGTTACCTTCGGCGGTGTGCACCACGATTTGAGAGATTTTACCGGAGGTATAGGTAAGATCCACTTGAATGATCAGACCCACATGGGAACAGCTGTTTTTCAAAGGATCGCCGGTGCTCTTGGAGCCAAAGAAAACAAGGTCGCCGACCTGGGGAACATAAGTACCGCCATTGGTCACCAAATTTTCAGGTGTCTTGCAGGTGGCGCCGGAAAGTGCCCCCGTACCGCACATTTTCCAATATGTAGGCTTAGCGGCGGCAGTCTTGGGAAGAATTGTTGTGGGAATGCCTGCCATGGCGGCACACCAGGAAACAAAGCTTCCGCACCAAGCAGCATTGTTTGAACTGTAGGCATAACGGTTATATTCGGCATAGTTATCTTCGCTTGTTCCATACCCGGAGTAATCCCCGCTGGAACCCTCGTGATAACCGATCTGCGAGGCGGCAATTGCCGCAATATCCACACGCTGATTGCCGGTCAGTTTTACAGCAGCCAACTTTGCATACCATTCGCCGGATTTATAACTGTTAGAAAACGAATAACCGCTGGGCATTTTATATGCGTATGAACCGACGCCGGAGCCAAGAACTAACATGATACCGGAAAGTACAACTGCCAATATGCGAAGCCAAGCACCTTTTTTCATCAACTGATCCTCCAAATAATTATACTGCCTACAAAATTCAAAAAGCCGGAACGTTATTATTTTAACATAAAAAAGGCATTTTGTCAACACAAAAAAAGCCTTTTATCAACATAAAATTCACCAAAAACGAACTTATTTTAATTTGATTTTCCGGCATCTTCTGTTTTTTTGACGATAAAACAAATACGGCGCAGAATTATTCGTACAAAGTGACTATTGACAAAATTCTCCATTCAGAGTAGAATGAACTGTCCAAAATCAGAATAAGTTTGAGGTTAAAATTATGGAAACATTATTATGTATTGCCATTTCCCTCGTTGCAGGTCTTTTTGTGTCCCGTTTTGCAAAACTTGTGAAGCTGCCCGCAGTTACCGGCTATTTAGTGGCAGGTCTTCTCATCGGCCCCTACTGCTTGGGTCAGCTCGGTGTTCCCGGACTCGGATTTGTATCCACCGAACACGTTGCCAGTTTCGGCATACTGTGCGATGTGGCACTCGGTTTTATCGCTTTTGCCATCGGAAACGAATTTCGTCTCTCACAGCTGCGCCGCACAGGCAGACAGGCAACCATCGTCGGTATCTTCCAAGCACTGGTCGCTGCCCTTTTTGTGGATGTTGCACTCATCGCACTGCACTATGCCATTCCCGAAACACTTTCTCTGGAAACCGCCATCACACTGGGCGCTGTTGCTACAGCCACCGCTCCTGCCGCAACATTGATGGTCGTTCGTCAATACAAGGCAAAAGGCCCTTTGACCGACCTGCTTTTGCCCGTTGTTGCACTGGATGACGCTGTAGGTCTCATTGTATTTGCTGTTTCCATCGGTATTGCCAAAGCTCTTTCTGCCGGCACTGTCAGTTTGGTTGCCATCATTGTAGAGCCTTTGATCGAGATCATCTGTTCCCTCTTGCTTGGATTTTTCATGGGTGTTATCTTCTCGCTTTGCGAAAAGTTCTTCCTCTCCAACAGCAAGCGCTTGTCCCTCTCCATCACTTTCGTTATTCTGACCGTCGCACTGTCCCAACTCAAATTTGAAATCGGCGGCGTACATATCGGATTCTCCAACCTCTTGGTCTGCATGATGCTGGGTACTGTCTTCTGCAATGTCTGCGACTTCTCCCCTGAGCTCATGGAAAAGACCGACAAATGGACCGCTCCTCTTTTCATCCTGTTCTTCGTGCTCAGCGGCGCGGAACTGGAGCTTTCTGTATTCGCGGACTTTGCCATTGTGGGTATCGGTCTTGTATATATCATCGCCCGTTCTTTGGGTAAGTATTACGGTGCCAAGTGGAGCTCTGCTGCAGCGCACTGTTCTCCTGCCATCCGCAAGTACTTGGGCATCACCCTGCTTCCGCAAGCAGGCGTAGCTTTGGGTATGTCGGTCATTGCACAAAAAGAACTGGGTGCTGACGGCTCCATCATCCGTAACATCGTCCTGTTCGGCGTGCTCATTTACGAACTCTTCGGACCGCTGCTGACCAAGATTGCTTTGACCAAAGCAGGCGATATTCAACCCAAACAGCCCAAAGTTGTTATTAGCCCCGACGAAGACGATGAATAATATAAAAATACATTGTCTCTCTCATAGCAGTAACCAATACAACCGCACCAAAAAAATCAAGGTCTCGCAAACCGAAGACCTTGATTTTTTGTTTCTTTTATAAGTATAAGTTTATTTCAAAAAAACGAATTTGAAACTGTTTCTATGATCTGATCACGTTTTTTACAATCGGTATCCACGAGATTAAATACGCAACCAACAGCGAAATTACAACCACCGCAAGCCACAGCAGCAAGATCGTAACAACAACGGAGCCGTTTTGAATCAACTGCGGTATATCCGGTATATTTTTCAGTATCATTTCCAGCACAAAAACATGAATAACATAAATACCCAAGGTCAATCCCGAAATTTTTGACAAACATTTCATTGTCCTTTTTCCGATTTGACGATCGCGAAATAAATAATGTAACAGCACAAAGGCAGCAACACTATAAAAGAACACGTTGATAGTATGATTTGGGTAAAAAACATGATACGCGCGATAACGCCCCTCGGAATAATAAACAGACCCCAGAACAGTCAACAAAATTCCCAGAAAGCCGAGGCTGTAAATACCACATCGCACCTTTTTTGTCAATTCCACCGTCGTAAGATACCAGCCCAGTAAATAATATGCGGTATATTCGGTGATCAAGCCAATTCTAAACTTATCGGCATATTCCAAGAACACTTCCTCAGCCGCTCCGTATTTTGTATAAAAAAAGTTTGTAATCGGCGGCAAATATTCAAACAAAACTGCCAAAGCTACAAAATACAGCACCATTTTCGCGTTTTGTTTTTTAGCAAATATCCGCAAGATCGGCGTGATCAGGTGCAATCCAATCAGCATAAACAAATACCACAAATGGTAATGTCCATCCCAAAAGGCAATGATCACATCATGTAAAATCAATTCCTGTCCCAAGACAAGCGGTAATACGACCGCATAAAAAACAGACCAAACCGCAAGTAATATCAATAATTTGGAAATGCTCTTAAACATCGTACGAAAGGTATATTCTCTTTCTTCCCGTAAAATAAGAGCCCCTGACAGCATAACAAACATCTGTACGCCCAAACGTGAAAGCGCTCCAAATGTATTGGCGCAAACGAAGGGATCGCTCCCAATGGGAGAGCGCGTAATAAAAGGAGCCGCTACATGAACCATTACCACCGCCGACGCTGCCACGATCCGTATTATGTCATAAGAATATATTCTCTTTTTTACCAAGCGTGCCTCCCTTTCTTACCAAGATCCATCTTGATCTCACTGAATCTTTCTTATGTTAAAAGCCGCAGATTCCTCCGCGGCTTTTTTGTTTGATCCAAGTTAAGCTTCGGCTGCTGCCTTGTCTTCCTCTTCCATTTCAGCTCTTGCTTTGATGAAGCACTGAACCGCAAATTCCAGATCTTCCTTGGTATGAGCGGCAGAAACCTGAGTACGGATTCTTGCCTTGCCCTTGGGAACAACGGGATAGGTGAAGGAAACAGCATAAATACCCAGCTTGTACAGCTTTTCAGCCATTCTGGCAGCCTTGTGTTCATCGTACAGCATTACGGGTACGCAGGGATGAGTACCGGGAATGATGTCAAATCCTGCATCTTCCAGAGCCTTGCGGTAGTCGGAAACGAGGCTTTCCAGGTAGTCTCTCTTAGAGGTATCCTTTTCCAGCATTTCAAGGGTTGCCAAAGTGCCTGCTGCAATAGCGGGAGTCAGGGTATTGGAGAACAGGTAGGGACGGGATCTCTGACGCAGCAGGTCGATAATTTCCTTCTTACCGGTGGTAAAGCCGCCGGAAGCACCGCCCAGTGCCTTACCAAAGGTACCGGTGATAACGTCAACTCTGCCCATTACACCGCAGTGATCGGTAGCGCCTCTACCTCTCTTGCCTACGAAACCGGAAGCGTGAGAGTCGTCTACCATAACCAGTGCATTGTATTTATCAGCCAGATCGCAAACGCCCTTCAGGTTGCAAATGATGCCGTCCATGGAGAATACACCATCGGTAGCGATCATCTTGATGCGGGCGCCGTCAGCATCAGCCTGCTTCAGCTGTGCTTCCAGATCTTCCATATTGTTGTTTGCATAGCGATATCTCTTAGCCTTGCACAGACGAACACCGTCGATGATGGAAGCATGGTTGAGCTGGTCGGAGATAATGGCATCTTCAGCAGTGAGCAGTACTTCAAACAAACCTGCGTTTGCATCAAAGCAGGAAGAATACAGAATGGTGTCTTCGGTTTCGAAGAACTGCGCAACCTTCTTTTCCAGCTGCTTATGAATGTCCTGTGTACCGCAAATAAAACGTACGGAAGCAAGGCCGTAGCCGTACTTGTCGTAAGCATCCTTGGCAGCCTGCACCAATTCAGCATTGTCAGCCAGACCCAGATAGTTATTGGCGCACATATTAATAAGAGGCTTGCCGTCTGCATTGATGTGCGAGGACTGAGGGGTGGTGATGATGCGTTCGTTCTTTTCAACACCGGAAGCCTTAATTCCCTCCAGTGTTTCGCGGTAGTATGCGTATACTTCATTCTTGTTCATTGGTAAACACACCTTTCATTTATGTAATTTTGGGTAGCTCAGTCGTTAATGTCGGACCAGTCGAGAATAACCTTACCGGACTGACCGGAGATCATTGCTTCGAAGCCCTTTTCGTAGTCTTTTACGGAGAAACGGTGGGTTACTATCTTTTCCAGCGGGAAGCCTGCTTCTACCATAGCGGTCATCTTGTACCAAGTTTCATACATTTCTCTTCCGTAGATACCCTTGATCTGCAGACCGTTCCAAATAATGGTGTTCAGAGGCAGCTCAACAGCGTTCTTGGGCTGAATACCAAGCAGTGCAATACGGCCGCCGTTTGCCATGGCACCGATGAGCTGATTGAGAGCAAAACGGTTACCCGACATTTCCATACCAACGTCAAAGCCTTCCACAATGCCCAGTTCCTTCATGGTTTCTTCCAGTGCGCCCTGCACACCGGTGTTAACGGTGGTAACGCCGAACTGCTTTGCCAGTTCCAGACGGTAGTCGTTCAGGTCAGTGATAACAACATTACGCGCGCCGGAGAACTTGGCAATGGCAGCTGCCATAATACCGATGGGACCTGCACCTGTTACCAGAACGTCCTCACCAATGGTGGTGAAGGAAAGAGCGGTATGGGTTGCATTTCCAAAGGGATCGAAAATGGAATACAGTTCTTCGGGAATTCTCTTGGAGCAGTGAATTACGTTGGTGGCGGGAATTACAAGATATTCAGCAAATGCACCGTTACGGTTAACGCCCACACCTTTGGTTGCGCGGCAGAGATGTGCCTTGCCTGCACGGCAGCTACGGCAGGTGCCGCATACGATATGTCCTTCGCCGGATACGATATCACCGATCTTGGCAGAGGTAACATTCTTGCCCACTTCTACGATTTCACCAACATATTCGTGACCGGCAGTGGTACCCAGTTTAATGGTTTCCTGCGCCCAGGTGTTCCAGTCATAAATGTGCACGTCTGTGCCGCAGATGGCAGTCTTATGAATCTTGATCTTAACATCATTGTCGCCGACGGTGGGGATTTCAACCCGCTTCATCGTCAGACCCTTTTCCGCTTTGTCCTTGACAAGTGCCCACATAGTTTGATTGTTCATAATTGACATCTCCTCTTAGTTGTTTTAAAAAGATCTATTACTTACATTTATTATACACCAGCCGGGCGCGCAATTCAATAGATAGAATGAAAAAAAGTTGATCATTTTTCATTTTTTTTCGGCAAAACCGACTGTAAACCGCCCGGCAAAAAAAGACAGCCTCGAAAGACTGTCTTTTGATTGCAATATAAATCAATACATGCCGCCCATACCGCCCATGCCGCCATCGGCAGGAGCTGCGGTTTTGGGTTCGGGCTTATCGGCAACACATGCCTCGGTGGTGAGAACGGTAGATGCAATGGAGGCAGCGTTCTGCAGTGCGGAACGGGTCACCTTGGTGGGGTCCACGATACCTGCCGAGATCATATCTACATATGCTTCGTTGTAAGCATCGAAGCCGTAGTTCTTCTTGCCGGAGTTCATGATCTTGTTTACGATCACCGAGCCTTCAAAGCCTGCATTGGCAGCGATCTGACGGACAGGTGCTTCCAGCGCCTTTACAACCAGAGCCACGCCGGTCTTTTCATCGCCGCTTGTGGTCTTGAGCAGTGCGGAAACTTCCTTGATCACATTCAGATATGCGGTACCGCCGCCTGCAACAATACCCTCTTCCACAGCCGCTTTGGTTGCGTTCAGAGCGTCTTCAATGCGCAGTTTCTTTTCCTTCATTTCGATTTCGGTAGCAGCGCCCACCTTGATCACAGCAACACCGCCTGCCAGCTTAGCCAGACGTTCCTGCAGTTTTTCACGGTCGAAATCGGAAGTGGTGGTCTCGATATTTGCACGGATCAGAGCAATTCTGTTCTGAATTTCCATGGGATTGCCCTGGCCGTCAACGATGGTGGTATATTCCTTGGTAACCTTGATCTGTCTTGCCTGGCCCAGCAGATCGAGAGTTGCTTCGTTCAGTTCCAGACCCAGCTCGCTGGTAACCACAGTACCGCCGGTCAGAATGGCAATGTCACGCAGCATATCCTTTCTTCTGTCGCCAAAGCCGGGAGCCTTGACTGCAACGCAGGTGAATGCACCGCGCAGTTTGTTGAGCACAAGGGTAGTCAACGCTTCGCCTTCCACGTCTTCTGCAATGATCAGCAGCTTTCTGCCGATCTTGACTACCTGTTCCAGAAGGGGCAGAATTTCCTGAATGTTGGAGATCTTTTTATCGGTAATCAGAATCAGCGCATCGTCCAGAACCGCTTCCATCTTTTCGGTGTCGGTCACCATGTAGGGAGAGAGATAGCCGCGGTCAAACTGCATTCCTTCTACAACTTCACAGCTGGTTTCGGCGGTCTTGGATTCTTCTACGGTAATAACGCCGTCGGAGGTAACCTTTTCCATTGCGTCTGCGATCAGCGCACCAATCACAGCATCACCGGAGGAAACAGTACCTACTCTTGCAATATCATCGCTGCCGTTTACCTTTTGGGAATTAGCAATCAGGCATTCGACAGCCTTGTCAACTGCCTTCTGAATACCCTTGCGCAGTACCATGGGGTTGGCACCTGCGGTCACATTCTTCATGCCTTCGGTAATGAATGCCTGTGCAAGCAGGGTTGCGGTGGTGGTACCGTCGCCTGCCGCATCATTGGTTTTGGTGGCAACTTCTTTTACGAGCTGTGCACCCATATTTTCCATTGCGTCTTCCAGTTCAATTTCCTTAGCAATGGTCACGCCGTCATTGGTGATCAGAGGAGCGCCGTACTTCTTTTCAAGCACTACATTTCTGCCCTTGGGGCCAAGGGTGATCTTAACGGTATTTGCCAGTTTATCGATACCGGCAAGCAGTTTGTTCCTTGCCTCTGTACCGTATGCAATTTCTTTTGCCATGTTCTTATCCTACCTTTCCATTATTCAACAATTGCCAGAATATCGCTCTGCTTTACGATCACATATTCATCGCTGCCGAGCTTCACTTCGGTGCCGGAATACTTGCTTGTAATCACCTTGTCACCAACATTAACAGTCATCACAACTTCCTTTCCGTCAACAACACCGCCGGGGCCCACTGCCACAACCTGTGCAACCTGGGGCTTTTCCTTGGATGCAGCCGCCAGAATGATGCCGCTTGCGGTGGTTTCCTCCGCCTCGGTCATTTTCAGAACAACTCTGTCAAAAAGCGGTTTCAATTTCATAATATATACCTCCATATGATTTGATACACTTTTGAAGGTTAGCACTCAAAGTCATTGAGTGCTAACCACAGCAATCATTATAGCATATTTTTTCCAGATTTCAATAGTAAATTTCACAATTTACAGTTCATTCACATATTTTCTTTCGACAAATCCATGATTTTGGTATAAAAAACGCTGTCATTCCACTAAGATGGAAATATTACACACCAATTTTACGTGCACCGAAATGGAGATTCGTATGACCGAAATATTATTGGGCGGCATACTGCCCCTCTTTCTTTTATCCGTCGGCATTTATTTTTTGATCTATTTGAAAGCATATCCGCTAAGATCCCCTCAAAAATTCTGCAAAGCGCTTTTTTCCAAAGGCGATGACGGAGATGTCTCCCCGATGCAGGCACTTTTGACCGCCCTTGCGGGCACACTTGGCGTGGGCAACATCTCAGGCGTTGCCGCCGCCATTGCTCTTGGCGGCGCGGGGGCTCTGTTTTGGATGTGGATATGCGCACTTTTTGCTATGATCATCAAATATGCCGAGATCGTGCTCGCGCTATCGGGAAAAAAAGGAAGCCGCGGCGGCGCCATGTATTATATTAAAAACAAATTTCCCGCCATGCTGTTTGCGCTTTTTTGCCTTTCCTGCGGCTTTGCCATGGGGAACATGACACAGGTAAAAGCGGCAGCAGACGCCATGGAAACCGGATTTGGAGGCAGCGGGAGCATAGTTGCGCTTTTATTTGCCCTTTTGCTGCCTCCCATTCTTTGGAAGGGTAAAAGCGGCGTATTTCGCTTTGCACAAAAGGCAGTCCCGTTTATGACCGTCCTCTATTGCTCCATGGCAATTTTGCACCTGTTCCTTTGCCGTCATGCACTTCCCAATGCCTTTTTATCCATTTTCCGCTCCGCATTTTCCTTTCGATCGGTCAGCGGAGGTTTTTTCGGCTCGGCACTGTTTTTGGGCATGCGCTACGGTGCCTGCCGCGGCATGATCTCAAACGAAGCGGGATGCGGCACCGCACCCATTGCGCATGCCGCATCCCGCAATCATCCCGCCGCCCAGGGTTGTATGGGCGTTGCCGAAGTATTCATTGATACCATTTTACTTTGCACCCTCACAGGGCTTTGCGTTCTGGTTTCGCCCACAGAAACCGTCCAAAGCGGCACTGCCCTTGTGGTTTCCGCTTTTGCTTCCCAATTCGGCAACATGGCAGGCTATCTGCTCGCCCCTGCCATGACCATATTCGCCTTTGCCACCACAGTCTGCTGGTTTTACTATTCAGCAGAATGTCTTTACTTTATAACCGGAAAAAGCAATTTCGAAAAGCCTCTTGCCATACTGTTTTCAGTCCTTTGCCCCATCGCTTTGCTCTTCTCCGAGCGGTCTTTACTGTTCACCGCAGACCTTTTGATCTGCTTTATGGCACTGATCAATCTACCCACACTCTGCAAACACCGCAGGCGCATTCTACAGGAAACGCTGGCATACTTCGCCAAAAAATAATATCACCAAAAGAAAAAGGACTGCCCGAGAGCAGTCCTTTTATAATCGAAATTATTAATTACTTAATAACGTCGGCGTTGTTTTCTGCGTAGTGCATGTAGGATACGCAGGAGTCAGTCCATGCAAAGTTGGTAGCAGAGCACCAGCCCATTACGTTTTCGCCCTGACGAACAACGATCTTCAGAGTGTAATCGCCGATTTCCCAGTTCTTCATGTCGGTGTCATAGAACTTGCAACGATAGATAACGCCGCCATCTTCGAACTTGTAGTTGGACCAAGCCTGGATAGTCAGCTTCTTGTAGCCGCCTTCATCTTCGGTAGCTTCATCGTAAGGCTTGTAGTAGAGGTCGAATGCCCAGTCATAGGTTTCGGGAGTATCCATACCAGCGGTAGCGTCTACTTCAGAAACGTTCAGCTTGAACAGGAACTGCAGAGTGTTGGACCACACTTCAACAGGGCCGGGGGTACAGGTTTCGAGTTCGTCGTAGTTGTACTTACCGCCTCCGCCGGTAACAACATTACAGGGGTAAGTATCGTAAGTGGAGTATTCCTGTTTGTTCTTCATGATATCAAAGATTTCGATATCGATGGGTTCGGTGGGCTCGAAAGGCTTCTTAACGGTAATAGACAGAGTAGCAGAGGTTTCCAGAGTACCCTTCTTAGCAACGATGGTAATGGTAGCAGTACCTTCAGCAACGCCTTCAACCAGACCTGCATCGGTAACAGTAGCAATAGCTTCATCGCTGGAAGTGAAGGTCAGGGTGTCATAACCGGAAGCAAATGCCTTGGTAGTGAAGTCCCAGTTTCTTTCGCCGATGATCAGAATCGCTTCAGAGTCAAACAGAGACAGCTGAGGGGGAACATCTGCATCGCCACCGGGGGTAGTGGTGGGTTCGCCAGTGGTGGGGGGGGGAGTGGTGGTAGGATCTTGCTGAGTGTTCTCATCATCCTTCTTGGGAGTTTCTTCGCCGCCGCACGCAGTCAGTGCAAAGCAAGAAACACCAAGCAGAACAGCAAGCAAGAGTGCAAGAATACGCTTTGTCATTTTTGTTTCCTCCAAAAATATTTTTTATGCACCGCGCGAGCGGTATCATCACTATGAATATACCACAAGATATCGATTTTGTCAAGCCTTTTTTCACTTCATTTTTTGGCAATCATCAAACTTCGCTTTCTCTTTTTTGTATTGCCTTTTTCGCCGATTATTTTGGAACTTTCCCTGTTTAAAATGATATTCTTTCCCATTTTTAATCTTTTGTATACAATCAAATTCCCAAATTCAAAAAAATGAACTTTTTGTTAATTTTCGTGTTTGCGCTTCCTTGACATAATTTTCGTTCCGCTTCTGCTACACTGTATATGAAAGGAGGTTACCGCTTGACAATATACGTCGATCTGTATTTTTTACTGAATTTTGTTTTGGATCTGTTTTCCATTCTCATTTGCCAACGGGTCTTAGGGTATCGCCTGCGCATTGCCAGACTGATCTTGGCGTCTTTTATCGGCGCTTGCTATTCGGTGGCGGTGCTGCGGTTTTCAGCACCGTATGCGATTCTTGTACATCTTATGTTCGGTGCGCTCATGCTGCTCATCGCCTGCGGCTTTGGCAGCACGCGCCGTTTTCTGCGGCTTTTACTGCTTTTTTTCGGTGTTTGCTTTTTGCTGGGCGGAGCTGTGACCGCCATTGGCAGGGGCATTTCTCTTTTCCGCACTGCGGGTTCGCGCGGACATTTGACACTGAGTATTGTTTTGGCAGCCGCTCTTATTGGCGGTATGATCTGCCTATACTGGGGCAGATCAACACTCTTAAAAAAAGGCCATCACGCTCTGTCGGTCACGGTAAACATCAACGGTCATCGGCTCACATTCAAAGGATATGCAGACAGCGGAAATGTGTTACGTGATCCCTTGGAAGCCACCCCGGTAATTTTGGCAAACCGCACTCTTTCCCATCAGATCTACGGTCTTTTTACCAACCGCCCTCCTCCTTCTTTGGCATATACCGATCCAAAATTCTATGAAGGCATGCCGCTTCGGCTGATCCCCTGCGATACCGTGGCAGGCAAGGTCATTCTGCCTGCGCTGAAGATTACCGAAGCCGAGGTAGAAGGAGAAACAATCGCGCTTTGTATCGCCCTTGATTTTGCAAGAAAAGGAGATTACTGCGGTTTTGACGCACTGATCCCCTCATCCATCCTATAACTATAAGAATATATGTAGATTTTTTCGAGGTACCCCATGAAGAAACTGTTATTGCGGATCCTTTGGCGGATCCTTGCCCGCCGGGCAAAGGAAGTCCATTATATCAACGGTCAGGACACACTCCCAAGACCCCTTTCGCCGGAGGAAGAAGCGGCACTGCTTTCGGACATGGAAAATGACCGCGCACGCGCGGCGCTGGTGGAACACAATCTGCGCCTGGTAGTCTACATTGCCAAAAAATTTGAAAACACCGGGGTCAATATCGAAGATCTCATCTCCATTGGCACCATCGGACTCATGAAAGCCATCGGCACTTTTCGCCCCGATAAAAACATCAAGCTTGCCACGTATGCTTCCCGCTGCATCGAAAACGAAATTTTGATGTACATACGCAAAAACAGCGGCAGACGCATTGAGCTTTCCATTGATGAACCGCTGAACATCGACCGCGACGGCAACGAACTGCTGCTCTCGGACATTCTCGGCAGTGACGAGGACTCTGTAGCGCAAGGCATTGAGCAGGAGGAAGAACAGCGCACCATTCGGCAGGCACTTTCCCACTTAGAGCCAAGGGAACGGCAGATCATCACCCTGCGTTTCGGGCTTGACGGCGGCAGGGAGCGCACCCAAAAAGAGGTGGCAGATATGCTGGGTATTTCCCAATCCTACATATCGCGCTTGGAAAAAAAGATCATTTTGCATTTGAGGCAGGACATCGAAGCCATTATTTGACAACAACAAAAACGCAGTTGCCGAGGCACTGCGTTTTTGTATTAAAGTACTTTGGACAAAAATTCAACCAAACGGGGGGATTTGGGATTCTTGAAGAACTCTGCCGGCTCATTTTCTTCCATAATGATACCCTGATCAATGAATACCACCTTGGTTCCCACTTCTCTGGCAAAGCCCATTTCGTGGGTAACCACCACCATGGTCATACCCTCTCTTGCCAGTTCCTTCATCAGATCCAGAACTTCGCCCACCATTTCGGGGTCAAGGGCAGAGGTGGGTTCGTCAAACAGCATCACTGCAGGCTCCATGCAAAGAGCACGCACAATGGCAATTCTCTGCTTCTGTCCGCCCGAGAGCTGGGAAGGATATGCGCCTGCTCTGTCGGCAAGACCCACACGCTTTAGCAGTGCCATTGCCTTTTCTTCCGCCTGTGCCGCCGTCATCTTTCCCAGCTTCACAGGTGCGAAGGTCAGATTCTTGAGAATGGTCATATGGGGAAAGAGATTAAACTGCTGAAACACCATGCCCATCTTCTGACGGTGCAAATTGATATTGGTTTTGGGGTCGGTAATATCCACTCCCTCAAACAAAATCTGTCCGCCGGTGGGCTCCTCCAGCAGGTTCAGACAGCGCAAAAAGGTACTTTTGCCCGAGCCGGAGGGTCCGATCACGCAGATCACTTCTCCTTTTTTGATCTCATAGTCGATACCGCGCAGCACCTTGATGTCACCAAAGCTCTTTTCCAGGGCTTTGACCGAGATCACAACATCGTTTTTGGCATTTGTTTGATTAGCGCTCACTTTGTCTGAGTCTCCTTTCAAGGATTGCCACCAGTTTTGTCAGGATCATTACCAAGATCCAGTAGATCAGCGCCACTGCCACAAGGGGCATAAAGTTACTGTATGTAACCGAGCGGATGCGAAGTCCGCCCTGGGTCAGATCGGACACACCGATATAGAATGCAACCGAGGTTTCCTTCAGCAGAACAATGAATTCGTTTGCCAAGGAAGGCAAAACTGCTTTAAATGCCTGCGGGAATACAATAAAGAGCATGGTCGTACTGTAATTCAGACCAAGGCTTCTGCCAGCTTCTATCTGTCCCACATCCACCGACATAATACCGCCGCGCACGATCTCGGCAACATAAGCGCCCGAGTTAATGCCAAAGCAGATCACCGCCGCAATAAACTTATTGATCTGAAGAGGGGCAAGCAAAACGAAATAGATAATCAAAAGCTGAATCATAACAGGCGTGCCGCGGATAATCGAAAGATACCCTTTGCAAACGCCGTTGAGAATGGGCAGGGAGCCGTTTTTTTCATAGGAAACACGCACCACAGCCACCAAAAAGCCCAGCAGAATCCCCATCAACATGGAGCAGCCGGTGATGGCAAGGGTGGTACCAAGGCCGCGCAGAAGATACTGCCATCTGTCGCCCTTGATGAAGTTGCGGTGGAATTCATCCTTAAAATTATTAATGGAAGCCAGCAGCCACCCGCCTGTTTCGGGTATCTTGCTGTCATAATTCTGAAACGCAATAATATACAGGCAGCCCGAACGAAGGGTTGTCAGGTTGGCAATGTCCACCGTTTTCCCATCCACCTCCAAAGAGGTGACGTCGGAGATCATTTCCTGAGAAGAAAGCAGACCGCCAAACAGCGTGTCCACTGTTTCATCCGAAAGGTATACTGTGTGCGTGCCGTCATTCTGCTCGTACACAGTCAGACGCATTTCACCGTTTACAGACTCCGCACTTGCCAACAGTTCTCTCATACGGGGTGCAAATGCCTGCTTGAGCTTGGTGGCATTTAGTGTTACGCTGTTATTCTCTTTATAATACTGATACATTTCCACAAGCAACGCGTCAGCCTGCTGCTGCAAAACATCGCCCAAAGCCAATGTTTCGTATCGGCAATCCAAATAGATCGCCTTATTTTCTTTTCCGTATTCAATATTTTCCACCGTAACACTCACATGCTCCGCGGCAAATTCCGCACCGCCCGCACCGTCGGCAGGCAGATCGGCAATGGTGTCGGCAAGCAGTTTTTCGGCTTGCTTAACGGTGATATGCGGTTCTTTGTTTTTATCAATGAGCTCCAGGGTAAGTTCAACCCCCAAAAACAGCAAGCTTCCCGCAAGGGCAAGGCAAAGAACCCACGCTGTTATTCTGGACACAATGCTCTTTTGTTTTTTCATAACTAATCCGGCCTTACGCATTTATTATCGCAAGAACGGGGCTGTTCGATTCGAGTGAACAACCCCGCTTGCATATCATTCCTTGATATATTTGTTGATGATCTTTTCGATGGTGCCGTCTTCGATCAGTTCGTCGATCGCTTTGTTCAGCTTTTCCAAAAGATCTTTGTTTTCCTTGGATACACAGATAGCGTAGTCTTCATCGGCATAAGCGGTGTCCAGAACCTTGGTGCCTTCGTTGTTGGCAACATATGCCTTTGCGGGCTGGTTGTCAATGATAACGCAGTCAACGTCGCCCTTGAGCAGTGCGGAAACAGCTTCGTTACCGGTGGTGTACTGAGTTACGTTTTCTTCGCCGAAGTCAGAGCAAGCATAGGAGTCACCGGTGGTGCCCAGCTGTACGCCAACCTTGTAGGAAGCGCCTTCCGCAAACAGATCATCCACAGAGGTGATAGCAGAGCCTTCCTTTACGATGATGGACTGCACACCCTTAGCATAGGAAGTAGTAAAGTTAACAGACTCCAGACGTTCTGCGTTTACAGTCATGCCTGCCATACCGAAATCCACAGAGCCGTTTTCAACAGCGGTCAGAATGGAATCGAAAGCCATGTCTTCGATCACCAGTTCCATACCCAGCTTGTCGGCAATTGCCTTCGCGATCTCAGCGTCGATACCAACAATCTCTTTACCCTCGTAGTATTCATAGGGGGGGAAGTATGCGTTGGTAGCCATTTTCAATACCTTTTTTTCTTCTTTACCGCATCCTGCGAAGCAGAAAACGGCGGTCAGCAGCATCAGAACTGCCAAAACCAATGTAAGTGCCTTTTTCATTGTGTTTTTCTCCTTATTGTTATATATAATCAGTGTTGATGGAAACACTTTTCCACCTCATAACCACTTGAGTATAACACTTCCTTTTTTATTTGTCAATAGACGCATTGCAAAAACATACAAAAAGTCAGCCTTTTATTCCGTTAAATAGCACAAAGTCAGCGCCCCAAAACCGCTTTCCGAAACAGTTCCCTCTCTTCTTTTCCGATACAGCCGCACAAAAAAAGGAAAAGCAAATAGATACCGATGCCCAAAAAGAACCGAAGCACCAAAAATCCCGAAAGAGAAGCGTGCCCCAAGGGCAGGATAAAAAGGATTCCCAAAAGCGGCAGTGTCACAGAGCGCTTTATCCCCGGCAGTACCCCCGTCACACGGCGCAATTTGACGGCACTGAAGCCCAGATTGATGATCTCCGAGCTGTATACCACCAAAATATATCCCCAAATACCGATTTCCGGTACCAACAAAGCAACCATGACCAATGAAAACAGCGCATCCGCCACATTCACCTTCATGGTATACACCTGTTCTCCCAGTCCCTTCAGCAAGGCATCCACTGCGCTGTCCAAATACATGACCGGAACAAGCGGTGCCAGTGCGCGGATATAATATCCCGCTTCGGCATTTTTATACAGCGCCATGCCCAAGCAGTCGGCAAAAACAAACAGCACACCCCCGCATCCCACAGCAAACAGCAGGGTCAGATGTAAAACCTTTTGGCATATACGGCGAATCTGAACATCCCCTTCTTTTTGTTTTGCCCATGCCATTTCGGGCACCACAAGACCTGTGAATGCATATAACAACGAAGTGGGGAAAAAGATCACAGGAAACACCATTCCCTGCACCACGCCGTAGGTTGCCAGCGCGGATGCGGAATTGGCGCCCGAGCGGGAAAGCCCCCTGGGAATCAGCATATGCTCCACCGTGACCAGTGCCGAACGGATATAGGATGACAGTGCCACCGGAAGTGCAATGGAAAACATACGCCGCGTGACCCCTGCCAGTCCCGCCGACTGCCCGTTTACCTTCCTTAGATCCAAACGGTACAGCACCCAGGTCAAAGCCCCCGCGGCAAGCTCGGAAATGACTGTGCCGAGTATGACAAGCAGGCAGGCGTGGGCATCGTTTCGAGGAATGACCAGGTTAAACAGCGCAATGACCACCGCCATTTTAACTCCCTGCTCCAATACCGCAGTCACCGCATTTTTCCACGCCCTGCGCACGGCGGCAAAATAACCGCCAAGGGCGGAGGATAACGCAAATACCGGCATGGGAATGGCAAGCATTCGAAGCGACAGCGCCGTATCGGGTGCCAACAGCAATTTCCCCGCGATAAAATCGGCAAAAAGCAGTAAAAAGCTTGCCGCCGCCAAGCCAAGCAGCAATGCATAGCCGATGCATTTACGCAAAGCAGCGCGCAATTCCGAAGCGCTGCCTCGTGACAGTGCTTCGGCGCACAGTCTGGTAGCTGCCAGATTCACCCCTCCTGTGGAAAATGTGAAGGCAAAAGTAAACACCGAATTGACCAGCGACAATAGTCCCATGCCGCCCGCCCCCAATTTCCGCGTGACAAATATATTCAGCAGCAGCCCCGCAAAACGCATGGCGATCGCCACAAGGGCGGTCAGCGCGCCATTGATCATAAACTGTTTCAGTCTGTTCATTGTACACCCCGCAATCATAGTACTTCATTGTATGTATATGAAAACAAGGTTATGAACACATATCAGCCGATGACATATACTGAAATTGGCGGCATGACCGCAATTATATTTATATAGGACGGATTTACATATGGCTAACTATGGATGTACCTGCAACGAAGCAGTCGGAGCAAGCACCGACACAAATTGTAACTACTGTAATTGTAACTGCAACAATAACGGAACAGTCGGAGGGGTCGGCACCAATATCTGCAATTGCGGTTGCAACTGCTGCAACTGCGGCGGCAGCGTAGGCGGAACCAATACCAACGGATGCGGATGCAACGGATGCGGATGCAACGGAATGGTAGGCGGAACAAGTTCCAACAACTGCTGTTCGAACGGCGGATCGGTGCTCGGCATTTGCAATGGGTGCGGCGACTCCCTTTTGATCATCATTGCCATCATACTCTTGATCTTCGCGCTGTTCTGCGGAAATTAAAAAGAACTAAAAAGGCGGCCTGTGCGACCGCCTTTAAAAATATGCTTCTTTTGGGGCGCTGCCCCAAACTCCATTTAAATATGCTTCTTTTGGGGCGTTGCCCCAAACCCCATTTAGGAAACTTTTTGCAAAAAGTTACCTAAAAACCTTCCAAAACTTTGGAAATTTCTTTTGTGTTTTTGAATTGGGATCATCTGTACTTCAAATCTCAATATTACGAAAACGTAACATACCCCTCGCTGTCAATGGTGACACCGGGAGAAAGAACACGCAAAGATTCCAGAATGCGCTCGCCGTGGGCAGTTCCGCTTTGATCCAGCACCTGTCCGCCGATCTGCCGGCAGGGGATCAATTGAAATTTCGGCATATCGGTCTCATTTTCAAAGGTAATCTCCAAAAGCGCCGTATCCAGATCTTTTAGATTAAACAGGAAATTTCCAAGGCTGTAGAAGATGGGCTTTCCTTTATATGAGGTCATACCCTGCAAAATATGCGGATGTGCACCGATGATCAGATCCGCGCCCGCATCAATAAAGTCGTACGCCGCTTTTTGCTGAACATCCTCAATGGTGGTCTTATACTCTGCGCCGAAATGGGCATATACGATCACAAAATCCGCTTCTTCTTTTGCCTTCTTCACCGCTTCGCACACAAGGGTGCTGTCATAGCAACCCGCAATACCGGGCGCATTTTCCTCGGCAATGGGGGTCATATAATATTTTTCCGCACGGGAAGCGGCAATGACGGCAATGCGCTTGCCGCTCTTTTCATAATAAAAGGGGGTATACGCCGCCTCGGCATTGATGCCCGCGCCTACTGTGGCAAGCCCCATATTTTCAAAATGATCCATGGTGTCCAAAAAGGCATCCACGCCGTAATCGTATACATGGTTATTGGCAAGCCCGATGAGATCCGCCCCCATTGTCAAAAATCCTTTTGCGGTTTCGGGGGTAGTACGGAAGGTGTACGCCTTGCCTGCAAGGGGCTCTCCTCTGTCGCTGACCGCAGACTCGCAGTTCACCGCCAAAAGATCCGCCGCACGCATGCGGGCTAGAATGGAGGGAGAAAAGAGGTCTTCGATGGCATATCCTTTTTTTGCGGCATTTTGATAGATCTCATAATTTTCAGCAATACTGATATCCCCGGTAAAAGCCAGTTTAAAGGGAACAAACGGCTCGGGTTCCGGCTCGGGATCGGGGTCGGGATCGGGGTCGGGGGTAGGTTCGGGAGTGGGTTCGGGGGTAATTCCCGCAGTGGGCTCGGGCAAAGGATCCGGGAAATTTTCGTCAATTATCGGCTCCTTATTCACATCATTTCCGCCATCGGGGACAACCACCGTTTGTCCACAGGCAGATAACAGCATAAGCAGTGCCAAAATCAGCGCCAAAATATATCTTTTTTTCATATCAATCTCCATTCTGACGCATAGCGTCAGCACAAATAGTGTAATTAAATTTTCGTGCCGCCCTGCGGCAAAAATGGGACGGGACCCATTTGGGAAAAACGCAGGCGTATTTCCTGAAAATTTCAAGCGTGAATTGATACGCTAGGGAAGCCAAAAGTCAATCTTTCACGCTAATCTCCGTAACATCAATATAGATTTAGTATACACCAAAAGCAAGGCAAAGTCAACCGCTGCCAAAAAAGAGTACCGATCATCATCCGAGATCATATCCTATTTTCCCCCGAATTTCCGAGAGCAGCCGAACGCTGTCTCGGGAAAGGGACTGCATTTCGGTATAATCCTCTCCCCCGATATAGCGCAGAAAATCGGCAATTTCCCCTGTCATACTGTCGGCAAAATCGTTGCTTCCGTACAGTGTGATCTTCTCTTGCTTGACAGGATAATACGCCATCTCCTGCAATTGCGAAATGAGCCCTATGGTGACCGTTCCTTTTTCGCACACGATCTCGGAGCGGATACGGCTTTCCGCCAATTTGGAAAGGGTGATCACGCTTTGAAAGCCGTCATAGCATAGAATTACGGTGTCACTGCCGTCCACATCCCGTATGGGGGTAGAAAAAGCGTGCACTTCCTTTGGATAACCAAACAGCATGAGCGACAGATATACGGCATATACCCCAAGATCCATCAATGCACCGCCGCAGGCGGCTTTGGAGAAGGTGGAAAATGTTTCCCCTGCCAATACTCGGTCGATCTTGGAGGAACGCTGGCAAAAATCAAGACGAGCCCCCACCACCATCCCCGCATGGGAAAGGGTCTGTTTCAGAATGGAAAGCCCGGGAACATGGGCACTCATCATGGCTTCCAGATAGACAAGCCCTTTTGACTTGGCAATCCCAAGCAGTTCTTCATATTCCCATACGTGCACCGTAATCGGCTTTTCGCAAATGACATGCTTGCCCCCTTCCAGCATTTGTTTCGAAAGCGCATAATGAGTAAAATTCGGAGTGGCAATATATACCGCGTCAATTTCCGCATCCTCTGCAAGCAAAGCCGGATCGTCGTACAGCTTTACGCCCTCTCTTGCTTTTGCAAATTCCCGTGCTTTATCCAAACTGCGCGAGCAGACTGCCGAAAGGCGTACACCCTGCACGCGGTCAAGGGCACACAAAAAGGTTTCGGATAGCCAAAAAGTTCCTATGATTGCCAACCTGATCTCCATATTTCATACCGTCCCAACAATTTGATACGATGATTTTACCACATCCAAACAAAAATTACAACCAATTTGCCGTAAATACAAATATTTATATAAAAATTTTCAAAAAAGTCTTCCCTCTGCACAAAATTTATGTATAATAGTTTTATAGAATATAAAAAGGAGACGCAACATGAAAAAACTATCTCTTGTACTATCCATTTGTCTTCTGATCCTATGCTTTGTCGGTATTACGGCAGAAGCCAGAGCCGCTACCCCCCTTCTCGTGCTGGAAGCGGAGCAGGGCGAACTGAGCGGACTTGCCAGCATCAGCGGACAAAAAGTCGGTAATATCGGCATGAACGGAAACAGCTACGACAGTACTGTTACATTCAGAGGCCTTAATCTTCCCGAGGACGGCACATATACCATTCAGCTTCATTATTATTCCGGTTCCGATGACCGTAATTTTGATATGTATACCGACCTTGGAAAATTCCACCTGGAATGCCCCAATACCGGAAGCTTTGATACGGTGGGAACCATTTTAACAGAAATCAATCTGAAAAAGGGCGGTTATCTGACCCTTGGCTCGGATTGGTACGGTCCTGACCTTGACAAGATCGAAGTTTACCGCACCGACGCCTTTGCATTTGAAGACAGAGTTTATCAAAACGCGGACACCGTCAGCTTCGGCACAGAAACCAAACTCATTTTAGATAAAAATAACGGTGTTTACTCGGTGGCTAAGGGAGAAAATACCCTTTTGGTAAATGCCCACGCCGAAACCGAAATAGGCGGAACACTCATCGCCTCCGACGATTTCAGAACCCACACTGTCAGCCAAAGCGGCGACACAGTCACCTTCACCCATGATAACCATCCCACCTTTAAAGGCATGATGACCCAGACCTTCACCCTCAAGGGCGAATACATCCTGTCAAAAGTAGAAATTGCCTCTGCAACCGAGCAGAAAACAAATTACATTGCCCCCATTGCCACCTACCGCCACAGCCTTACGGTGGAAAACGGCGTATTTTTGCAAATCCCCTTCGACAACGACGCCTGGGTAGAACCCAAATTCATCAGCATCCATGACATGGGATACGTCACCAAGGGTTACGAAGTGGCGGCATTCTATGATGATGCCACCTCAGCAGGCATCATTTTCGGCTCTGTGGAACACGATATCTGGAAAACAGGTATTCATATGCATGCCGAAAACAGCGAGGTCATGGGACTTACCGTATTTGGCGGTATTGCCGATGCCGGCACCCGCGACTCCTCTTCTCACGGCATGGTTTCGGGCACAACAATTTCCTCGCCCTTAACCTTCATCGGCTGTTATGACGACTGGAAAGACGGCATGAACGCCTACGCCAAAGCAAATACCGATATAGCCCCTGCCAAAGAATCCACCTCAAAGGTTCCTTTCGGATTTAACTCTTGGGGCGTTCTGCAAAGCACTGTTAAATACAGCGACATGGTCGCCGTTTCCAATTACATCAAGGAATACCTGCAGCCCGCATGGGGCGAGGACGGCTTTGCGGTATATGTCAACATTGACTCCTACTGGGACTATATCGCAAGCAATGATGCCACCTGTAATATGAGCCTTGACGAAGCGCTTGCGGCATTCGTTGCCACTTGCCAGAAAAACGGTCAGCAGGCAGGTATTTACTTTACACCTTTTGCCGTATGGTACACCGATGAAGAATTGAAGAACACCCAAATGGAAGGATCCGACTACACCTTCTACGAAGCGGCACTGCGCAAATCAGACGGCTCTCTTTACGGCAGACTGGACGGCGGCGTTGCACTGGATGCCACTCACCCCGGCACCATTGACCGCATTGAGAACCGCATCAACTATTTTATTTCTCTGGGATTCTCCTATCTCAAACTGGACTTTTTGACCCACGGTGCCTTGGAAGGCGTTCACTATGATGAATCGGTTGAAACCGGTTTGCAGGCATACAACCGTAGTATGGCAAAGATCCACGCTCTTTGCAATGGAAAAATGTTTGTAAACCTTTCCATTGCTCCCATATTCCCCTATCAGTATGCCGACGGACGCCGCGTCAGCTGTGACGCTTTTGCGGCGCTGGACAACACCCAACATGTACTGAGCTATCTCACTGCCTGCTTCTGGGAAAAAGAACTCTACCAATACCCCGACCCCGACCACCTGCTTGTATGGGGCAGCCCGGAAAGCGTTGCCAGATCGCGCGTAACCTCGGGCGTTATCTGCGGAACCAGCTTCCTCATTGGCGACAACCTTGCCAATATTACAGTTGACTCCGAAAAACATCAGCGCATTCTGCAAATGTTTGGAAACAAAGAAATCGTTTCGGTGGCAAAACTGGGACGCGCCTTTACGCCTCTGTACGCAGGACCCAATATGCGCTGCGCCGATACCTACTACTGCATTGAAGGCGATTACCTCTACGTAGCGGCTTTCAATTTTGACGGCTACACAAGAACGCTTTCCCTGGATCTTTCCGCCCTTTCCGACAAAGTGAGCGATACCGCAAGCGAGCTTTGGAGCCAAATAGGCTTTGCACTTGAAAACAAGACCTTGAACTATTCCCTGCGCCCCGATGATGCGGCAGTATTCAGAGTATATTTAGGCGAAGGAGATGATCCGAATCTTCTCCCCGACAAACCCGAAACGCCCGAAACACCTGAAACACCCGAAAATCCCGAAACGCCCGATGATACCCAGAAAGATCCCGAAAATCCCGGCGATAATAAGCCGTCCGACAAAGATCAGACCGAATCTTCCGCTTCTTCCTTTATCATTATGGCAGTTGCAGCCGTAGTTCTGGCAGCCATCGCCGCCGGCGTTGTGATCCTCATAGCCAAAAAGAAAAAATAATTCTGTTAAGGAAAAAATATGCTAAAACACATCATTCTCTGGACCTTAAAACCCGAACTTTCCGAAGAAGAAAAGAATACCGTGCGCCGTAATACCAAAGAACAATTGGAGGCGCTTGCGGGCAAAATCGAGGGACTTGTGTCCATCCGGGTGCACATAAACGGTCTTGCTACCTCCAACACCGACATGATGCTGGATTCGGTATTCACCGACAAGCAAGCCCTTGCCCGTTATGCCTCCCATCCCCTGCACGTGGCGGCGGCAGACAACTATATCCGCCCCTATTACAGCGAGCGGCGCTGTTTCGACTTTGAAGAATAAACTGTCCCCCGAAATTGTCGCACCGCTTTTAGATTGGTACCGCGAGAACAAACGGGATCTGCCCTGGCGGCATACGAAAGATCCGTATGCCGTCTGGATCTCGGAGATCATGCTGCAACAAACCAGGTGTGAAGCGGTCAAGCCCTATTACCATCGGTTTTTATCAGAGCTTCCCGATGTCAAGTCCCTTTCCGAGGTGAAGGACGAAAAGCTGCTAAAGCTTTGGGAAGGACTTGGCTATTACAGCCGAGCCCGCAATCTGAAAAAGGCGGCAATCCAAGTAATGCAACTTCATGGCGGCAGACTGCCAAAGGAGTACCCCTCTCTGCTTGCCCTTGCAGGCATCGGGGAATACACAGCGGGTGCCATTGCCTCCATCGCCTTTGACATGCCCGTGCCCGCCGTGGACGGAAATGTGCTTCGGGTGATCACAAGGCTGTGTGCCGATGACAGGGATATCACCGCCCCTATCCTCAAAGCGGACGTGAAGGCGGCAATTCAAGATATCCTTCCAAAAGATTCGCCGGGGGATTTCAACCAAGCGCTGATCGAACTGGGTGCTACCTTATGCGGTCCGGGGCATCCCGCCCTTTGCGGAAGCTGTCCCCTTGTCATGCAGTGCGCCGCGCTGAAAGAGGGGCTGACCGACGCTCTGCCCCATAAAAAGAAATTGCCCGCACGCAAAATATGCCCCCGCACCCTGTTTATTCTCAAAAAGAACGGCATGACTGCCCTTGGCAAGAGAGAAGAAAAGGGACTTTTGGCAGGCATGTACGAAATTCCCGCCGCCGAAGGACATTTGGATATCCCGTCGGCAAGGACATATCTGGAAAGTCTTGACTACACGGTGGGAGATATTACCCCCCTTCCCGATGCAGTACACATTTTCACCCATTTGGAATGGCATATGCAGGCATATCTAGTCGATATCAAAGGCGGGAACGCACATACATTTTACGACGAAACACAGCTGCGATCTCTTCCCCTGCCCGGTGCCTTTACGGCATACCGCCCCTATCTTTTCGAATAATTTATCATCAACAAAAAGTTAAAAAGCTTTCAATCCGAAAACCGAGATCGAAAGCTTTTTTCATTTCAGATATTTTCGCTGTTATCCATGGAAGCACGTCTGCCGTAGCGCGGCTTTTTGATGGTCAATTCCTCATAAAACAGCGCATAGGCAGTTTCCGTATAGGGTATCACCCAAAATAAAAGGATCCCGCAGGTGAGAAAACCAAGAATGATCCAACCCAAAAAGCTAAGATCCAGCCACAGCAAGCGCAGTTTATTGCCATCCATTAAGCGTATCGATTCTTCTCTTGCCTCAGCCTGCGTCATTTCGGGATGATCCCCCAGCACATAAAAGCTCATTCTGTAGGAATACTGCTTTATAAAACCGGGGATCAACAGCAGAAGCGACCACAGCATAATCAAAATATCATTCACAAAATAAAGCCCCACAGCTCTGCTTGTATGACCGATCCCCTGCAATATGTCCCCGGGCTTTGTGGGTTTTTGCCGAATGAATTGCAAAAAGCACATCTTCATGCCCGGTACAAAGGGCGGAATCAAAATATAGCGAAGAATAGCACCGATATATATGTACGCCAGCAGACTGCAAGCCAATGATATTCCCAAATACGTAAGATATACAAGTCCCATTGTTTTACACTTGCCCTTCATATTCTCACGGGCTTGTTTTTTCAATCCTTGAATAGAGGTCATGTTCGTCTCTCCTTTTCCTTTGTTGCAAAAACAATATAACACAAATTACAATTTGTCAATGCTTTTTTGCAAAAAAGATTTATAATTTGTCAATAAATTTCAGCTGTCACAAAGCCCGGGCAGTGTATTCTTGCCATCTGCCCAAAGATGCCTATTCCATGCATATATGTCAAAAAACCTGTTTCTTCCGCCTTTTGGGCAAAAAGCACTGCTTTTTGCGATATTTTCCCGAAAAATATACGCCCGCGCTATTGACATTGTGGAGTGTGGTGTGTATAATATTTGCATATATTTGTATGATGGTGTATATTTATTCATTTTGCAAGTAATATTTACATATATATTAGATAAAACAGCCAAACAACTAAAATTTATGCAGAGGTAATTATGACTAAGGTGTTTATAGACGGCAGTGCAGGCACCACGGGACTTCGTATCCGTGAACGTCTTGCCGGACGAAATGATATAAAACTCATGATCCTGCCAGAAGAACTGCGCAAGGATCCCACTGCCCGCAAAGAAGCGCTGAATGCGGCAGACATTGTTTTCCTGTGCCTGCCCGATGCGGCATCGGTGGAGGCAGTATCCATGATTGAAAACCCGCACACCGCCGTGATCGACACCTCCACCGCCCACAGAACGGCGTGCGGCTGGACCTACGGTTTTCCTGAGCTTGCCGGCAAACGGGAAGAGATCCAAAATTCCAAGCGCATTGCCAATCCCGGGTGCCATGCAAGCGGCTTTATCGCCTTGATCGCCCCCCTTGTAAAGACAGGCATTCTGCCCCATGACACCGCCCTTTCCTGTTTTTCTCTGACCGGTTATTCGGGCGGCGGCAAAAAAATGATCGCCGAATATGAGGGTGAAGGAAGAGATCTGCTGCTGGATGCGCCCAGACAGTATGGTCTTACCCAAAACCACAAGCATCTAAAGGAAATGGTCGCTGTATGCGGATTGGAAACCGCCCCCGTCTTCTGCCCCATCGTTGCTCCCTTTTACAGCGGCATGGAGGTAACAGTGCCTTTGTTTGCAAAGGATATAAACGGCACAGTCGAGGACATAAAGCGTGTTTATGCCGCGTACTATCAAAGCAAACTTGTGCACTATGAAAATGCCGATGAAAACGGATTTCTTTCGGCAGGTGCTTTTTCAGGCAAGGACAATATGCAGGTATCGGTGTTCGGAAACGTAGAGCGCATCCTGCTGACAGCTCGCTACGACAATCTGGGAAAAGGCGCATCGGGTGCCGCCATCCAGAACATGAATATACTGCTGGGCGTTGATGAAACGACCGGTCTTGAAGTTTAAGAGGTAAGATATGGAATTGATCAAAGGCGGCGTATGCGCCGCAACGGGATTTAAAGCAAGCGGTATTCACTGCGGCATTCGCAAAAACCGCACAAAAAAAGATCTGGCGCTGATACTCAGCGAAGTACCCGCTTCCGCCGCATCGGTATACACCACCAACTTGGTAAAGGGCGCGCCCCTGCTGGTAACCAAAAATCATCTGCAGAACGGCATTGCCCGCGCCGTTATCTGCAACAGCGGCAACGCCAACACTTGCAACGCAAACGGTATTGATATTGCAGAAGAGACCTGCGAGCTGCTGGGAAATGCCCTTGGTATTGACAGCGATGATGTGGTAGTGGCTTCCACCGGCGTCATCGGTCAGCCCCTTGACATCGCCCCCATCCAAAACGGTATTCCCGCACTGATCGAAGGACTGTCCGAAAACGGCTCGGATGCCGCCGCCGAAGGCATCATGACCACCGATACTGTCAAAAAGGACATTGCCGTTTCCTTTACCGCGGGCGGAAAGACCTGCAAGATCGGCGGTATTGCCAAGGGAAGCGGTATGATCCATCCCAATATGGCAACCATGCTGGTGTTCATCACCACCGACTGCGCCATTTCCCCCCAAATGCTGCAAACGGCACTTTCTCTTGACATTGCCGACACCTTTAACATGGTCAGCGTGGACGGCGACACCTCCACCAACGACATGGTAACCGTGCTTGCAAACGGCATGGCGGGAAACACCATGATCACGGATGACGGCGAAGATTTCTCTGCCTTCATGAAGGCACTGAACACCGTAACCGTGCACCTGTGCCGTATGATCGCAGGCGACGGCGAAGGCGCTACCAAGCTGCTGGAGTGCAATGTCAAAAATGCGTACGACCTTGCCACTGCCAAGACCGTTGCCAAAAGCGTGATCTGCTCCAGTCTGACCAAAGCCGCCATGTTCGGTGCGGATGCCAACTGGGGAAGAGTGCTGTGTGCCATCGGCTACAGCGGTGCCAATGTGGATGTGACCAAGATCGGCGTCTCTTTCCACAGCCAAAAAGGCGATATTACCGTTTGTGAAAACGGCGCAGGCATCGAATTTTCGGAAGAGCTGGCAAAAGAGATCTTACTTGAAAAAGAAATTGAGATCCGCATCGACTTACATGACGGCAATTACGATGCCACCGCTTGGGGATGCGATCTGACTTACGAATACGTAAAGATCAACGGAGACTACAGAACCTGAGAGGACCGATATATGATTACAGATATGTTTACAAACAGAGAACGCGCAGAGGTATTGACCCAAGCGCTTCCTTATATTAAGCGCTATGTGGGCAAGATCGTTGTGGTCAAATACGGCGGCAACGCCATGATCGATGACAATCTCAAGCAGCAGGTCATGGAGGATATTGCCCTTTTGTGGCTCATCGGCGTCAAAGTAGTACTCATCCACGGCGGCGGCCCCGAGATCAGCGATATGATGAAACGCTTAGGCAAGAAACCCGAGTTCATTGACGGACTGCGGGTAACCGACAAAGAGACCGTTGATATCGTACAAATGGTGTTGGCAGGCAAGGTTAACAAAAACCTGGTGACTCTTTTGCAAATGAAGGGCGGACATGCTGTGGGTCTTTCAGGCATGGACGGCGGCATTATTGAAGCCAAGATCAAGGATGAACGCCTGGGTTACGTAGGCCAGATCACCAAGGTACGCGGCAAGCCCATTACCGACCTTTTGGAAAAGAACTATATTCCCGTTATTTCCACCGTGGCAAGTGACCGCAACGGCAACGTATACAACATCAACGGTGACACCGCCGCTGCCTATATCGCGGGTGCACTGGGAGCGGAGCGTCTCATTATGATGACCGACGTTGCCGGTATTCTGCGCGACAAGGACGATCCCTCCACCCTTATTACGGGCATCACCGTAAAGCAGGCAAAAGCACTTTATGACCAAGGCATTATTTCAGGCGGCATGATCCCCAAAGTAGACTGCTGTATCGAGGCGATCAATGCAGGCGTAAAAGATGTGACCATTATGGACGGAAGAATCCCCCATGCCATCCTCATGGAACTGCTCACCGACGAGGGCGCCGGTACCATGATTTTGGGAAATTGATTTTTATTATTATATTAGGGGGCTTTTTGAAAAGCCCCCTAAATCCCTAAAACTTCTGAAAAGAGATTTTATTATGAGCAATTTACAACAACTGGATAAAACCTATGTGGCAAACACCTACGCCCGTTTCCCCGTGGAGATCACACACGGCAAAGGCTCCGAGGTGTACGACACAAACGGAAAACGGTATATCGATATGGGTTCGGGCATTGGCGTGACCGGCTTTGGCATTGCCGACGATATTTGGCAGAAAGCCGTCTGCGATCAACTGTCCAAAGTGCAGCATATGTCCAATCTGTATTATACCGAGCCTTGCGCAAAACTTGCCGAACTTTTGTGTCTGCGTACAGGTTACAAAAAAGTGTTTTTCAGTAATTCGGGCGCGGAAGCCAACGAATGCGCCATCAAGGTCGCCAGAAAGTATATCGCCGACCGTAAAGGCGAGGAATACAACACCATTATTACCCTAAAAAACAGCTTCCACGGCAGAACCATCACTACCCTTGCCGCCACAGGGCAGGATGTGTTCCACAAGAGCTTCAAACCGCTGACCCCCGGATTTGTGCACGCACCTGCAGGGGAGCTTGACGCCATCAAAGAACTGACAAAGCAGTATAAGGTTGCCGCTATTATGATCGAATGTGTGCAGGGAGAGGGCGGTGTGGTTTCCCTGGATCCCGACTATGTTAAAGATCTTGCCGCCTTTGCCAAAGAGAATGATATCTTGCTGATCTGCGACGAAGTGCAGACCGGCAACGGCAGAACCGGCAAGCTGTACGGCTATATGCACTATGGTATCACCCCCGATATCGTTTCCACTGCCAAAGGGCTTGGCGGCGGCCTGCCTCTTGGCGCTACCCTGCTTTCCGAAAAGGTACAGTACACCCTTGGCTACGGCGATCACGGATCCACCTTTGGCGGAAATCCCGTTTGCTGTGCCGGTGCGCTTTCCATTTTGGAGCGCATGGACGATCATTTCCTTTCCGAAGTGGAAGAAAAGAGCCGCTATATTTTTAGGGAACTGCAAGCAGCTCCCGGCATTGAATCGGTATCCGGTCTTGGACTGATGATCGGCATTCAAACCAAGGCTCCCGCCAAGGAAGTACTGCTTAAATGCATGGAAAAAGGTGTTCTTTGCCTGACTGCCAAAACCAAACTGCGTCTGCTTCCCGCACTGAATATTCCGATGGAAGTTTTGCAGGAAGCTATCAACGTAATCAAAACCGTATGTGCCGAAATGGAGGAAACAATATGCTGAAAGGTAAACATTTTCTGAAATTGTTGGATTTCACGCCCGATGAAATAGGCTATCTTTTGAATCTGGCGGCAGAACTGAAGGATCAGAAAAAGAAGGGCATTTCCCACCGCCTGTGCGAAGGAAAAAGCATTGCCCTCATTTTTGAAAAGGACAGCACCCGTACCCGCTGTGCCTTTGAAGTGGCAGGCGCAGATCTGGGAATGCACCCTGTATACCTCGGTCCCAGCGGATCTCAAATCGGCAAAAAAGAAAGCATTGCCGACACCGCAAGAGTGCTTGGCAGAATGTTTGACGGTATCGAATACCGCGGCTTCGGGCAAGAGCTGGTGGAAGAACTGGCAAAGCACGCAGGTGTTCCCGTTTGGAATGGACTCACTAACGAATTCCACCCCACCCAGATCCTTGCCGACTTTCTGACCATCAAAGAGCATTTTGGCGACTTAAAAGGCAAAAAGCTGGTATACATGGGAGACGCACGCTATAACATGGGCAACTCTCTGATGGTGGGATGCGCCAAAATGGGTATGCATTTTGTTGCCTGCGCACCGAAGAAATATTTCCCGAACGACGATCTTATCGTGGCTTGTCAGACAATTGCCGAGAAAACCGGCGCTATTTTGGAATTCATTGAAGATCCGATGACCGCTACCAAAGATGCCCACGTTATTTACACCGATGTATGGGTCTCCATGGGCGAGCCGAAGGAGGTTTGGGAAGAACGTATCAAAGATCTGACTCCCTACCGCGTGACAAAAGCGCTGATGGATAACGCCGGAGAGCAGTGCCGCTTTATGCACTGCCTGCCCGCCTTCCACGATCTGAAAACCACCGTAGGACGGGACATCTACGAAAAATTCGGTATCGACTGTATGGAAGTGACAAACGAAGTATTTGAAAGCGAAAAATCCATCGTCTTTGACGAAGCCGAAAACCGTATGCACACCATCAAAGCCGTCATGGCGGCAACTTTGTAACCGACTGCCCAGCTTCCTTATCGAAGTTGGGCAGTTTTATTCGTTTTTTGCCAAATGTATATTTATGTCTTGACATTTTGTAAATGACGTGATATGATGAATGCAAGAAAAAATACAGAAAATAGGAAGAATATTATTATGACGAAAAAAAGCGCATTGATTCGATTTGTCCTAGCCCTTGCCGTCACCGTTTTTTGTGCGGTTGCGGGGACAATTTGCGGCGAACAAATCAGCGAAGAAACAAGAAACCTCTTTGGATTCTTAGCCCTTGGCGTCACCCTTTTTTGGCTGATTTTGATTCCCGTCAATTTGATCGCCAAGCATTTTTACAACAAAAGCAAATCTTTCAGTGCACGGCAAGCGCAGGAATACTATCTTTCCCGCCGCGACAAGGCAATGCAGGACCTTCCCCGCGTTGTGAAAAAAATGATCCGTATGCGACATATTACCGAAGGATATTCCCTATTCCTGCTGCTTTCCGGTCTGTTTGTGGCTTTTTCCATGGGAATCGGCAGAACCTCCGCTTCCTTTACGCTTGCCCCCTTTTATTTGATCTACGGTTTTCTCTGCCGCATTGCCCCCCGCACAAAAAAATTCAGCTTTGAGGGCTACAGCAATCCCGAAACATATCCCGCCATTCACGGTATGGCAAAGCGCGCCGCCGATTCGGTGGGGATAGAAGGCAACATCCGCATTCTTTTTTGCCCCGACAGCTCTGCTTCCATTGCCAAGGTGGGACGTAAGACCTATTCCCTGCATCTGGGTGTGGAATTACTGGACATTCTCAGCGAAGAAGAGCTGTATCAGATCCTCATTCACGAATTTGCCCATTTGACAAAAGACGGCAACCCCTCCGACAAGGAGTACCGTCTGTTTGCCTTTATCACCGAACGTGAAGACAATTCGCTGACAGCACTTCTCAATCTTTTGTTTGCCTTCACCGACTCGATGTATGTTTTTGAGTACTTTATCTACCGCATTACCTCATCGGTCGCCATCGAACAACTTGCCGACAGCGCCATTTTGAAAAACGGCGATCCCCAACACGCGGCAAATGCCCTTGCCAAAACCATGTATTTTACTTTGTTCGACAGAGAATCCTCCATGCACATGGAAGAGGGCTTTTATGAGCCCGAGCAGCTGCGCAGCAATGCGGTGCAAACCGTTTGCGAGACCTTCCGCAAAGTCCTTCCTAAGCGGACGGATTTTTGGCGTACGCTGCTTGCAAATGAAATACAGCCCCGCAGTGCCTCCCATCCTATCTTTCGAAACCGCATAGGGGCGCTCGGCATTTCGGATTACAGCGTCACCCTTCCCGAGGAAACAGGTGACTTCCGCGCGGAGTGCCGTCTTGCGCTGACAGAGGTCGATAAAGAACTGTATGAGATGCGAAAGGAAGACTACCCCAAATACAGAGAGGAAAACTACCTAAAGCCCCTTGCCATCGTGGAAGAATGGCGCAGTGCGGGAAGTATGCCCAAAGCCGAGGAAGCCCGCCCCATCATGGATGCCCTTTTGACACTGGGATATACCAAAGAGCTGGAAGCGCTTTGCGATCATATCATTGAGCATAGCGAAAACGTCTGGGCAACCCCCCACGCGCATATGCTAAAAGGCTCTCTGATGCTGGACCGCTATGACAAATCGGGCATTGACCACATCTACCGCGCCATTGAGCTGAACAAAAACTATCTGGAAGAGGGCATGAATTTGGTCGGACAATTCTGCTGTCTTGCGGGACTGCAGGAGGAGCTGGACGCATACCGCGAAAAAGCACTGGAACTGCGCCAAAACTATGAGGATGAATACAGCAAAACAGGCGAGCTGATGCCCTCTGACCGTCTTTCCCGTGAGGATAAAATGCCAAAAGCAATGCTGGACGGCATTCTGTCCTATATCCGCAGTATTGACGAAGATGCCGTAGAGCAGCTGTATCTTGTGCGTAAAACCATTTCCGACACCTTCTTTTCCAGCGTTTTCATTGTAAAATTCCGTGAAAACACCGATGACGAAACCGCCGATCGGGTACTTGATAAGATCTTCAACCATTTAGACACCCACCCTGCCGATTGGCAATTCTCACTGTTTAGCTACGATGAACGCATCGCCGGCATTCTCAAAAAAGTGGATGGCTGCCTTGTGTTTGACAAAAATACAAATGCATAAACATCTCCGCCCGAATCATTTCGGGCGGGGTTCTTTTTTATATAAGGTCAAACTGCACAAAAAGAAAAGGTAAAATTTGTGCAATGTTTTTTCAAAAAACGTGTTAGGTTTTTGAAGTTTTGTTGTCTTATATAGATAGAGGGAAAATATACCCCGGTATTTACAAATTATTTACAAAAATATTTACATATCCGGTTGTGCATAATTTGACAAACACAGATATTTATGCTAAAATGAAAGCAGAAAAACTCCTTTCATTTGGCAGTGAAAGGAGAATGCATCGTGATCTTACGTATTTGCGGCAAAAATTTAGTACAAACTCCGATTTTAAAACGCAGATGTCCCAAACGGCAAGAACCGTTTTGACGCTGCCGTTTGGGTATTCTGCAAGGTCAAAACCCAAAATCTAAAATCTAAAATCAAGGAGTTTACTATGAAAGTTACATTGAGATCCGCATTATGTATTTTTCTGTCGATTTTATTTGTGGTATACCTGTTTCCCGCCTCGGTCATTGCCGAAGCACTGGAAGAATGGCGGCAAAAGGATACCGATGAAGCTATCACAGACGAAAACACCGTTTTGGATCATGCCGATCGGGTTGACGCACTGTTTGAATTGACAGATCTTCGCACCGAAGACACAAAGTATATCCGTATGTCCGACGGCACCTACCGCGCTGTTGTCTACAAGATACCGGTTCACGAAAAGGATGAAAACGGTGTCTATCAAGAAGTGGATAACCGTCTCTCAAGTGTCGGCAGTGACTATGAAAGTGCCGCATCCCGCGTGAAATTTGCCAAGAAGGTCACGGGAAACGAACGGATCTTCACATTAAAAAACGGCAATCGCAAGATCTCTTTGGCACTTGCCGACGCGAAAAAAGGAACCTCCATCACGGTAGCAAACGACGGTGCCGAAAGCAAAACCGCCGCCACCAAATGGGAAGAGCTGACCGTTCTGCAAAACAGCATCTCTTCTGTTCGCTACAATGGAATTCTGCCGGGAACCGATCTTGAATATATTCTTTTGGGAAGCACGCTCAAGGAAAATATTCTGATCCATGAAAAGCAAAACAGTTATACATATACATTTGAGCTTTCATTAAACAATCTGACCGCAAATCTGAATGAGGACGGCAGTATACATTTTATTACAGAAAGCGGCGAAGTGCTCTACCGTATGCCCGCCCCCTATCTGTACGATGCAGGCGGTGCATATTCCTCTGCCGCATCCTATGCTCTTTCCGACGCGCAAAACGGAAAATATACCTTAACCCTATCGGCAGACAGTGACTGGATCAATGCCAAGGACAGAGCATTTCCCGTAACACTGGATCCCACAATTGATATGGACGAAAGCGATGATATTTCGGATACATATATTGACACCAGAAACCCAAATAGCAATTTCAAGGATTATTTAAGTTTTGATGTCGGTAATCGATACGGATATACCCAGTATGCATTTATTCAGCTAAACAGTTTTCCGAAAATCCCCATTGGCAGTATGGTTACCAATGTTGGTTTAAATCTTGATGTAAGAACGAAGGATATACAAGCCGGCAAAAAGCGAAAGATTCTTTTGCATAAGGTCACTGCTTTGAATTCACTTGCCAATGTGACTTGGAATAACGGTCATACAGTAGTAGACACAGATATCATATACGACTATGAAACAATAAATGCAAATACAACATCTTGCTATTTTGATATTACAAAAATGTACCATGAATGGCAAGAATCAGATCAAAGCCGAATTATGGGCTTTTCCATGGTGGGAAGCGCCGCAGAACACACGGATTATATTGCGTTTACTTCATCCGAGTGTATGGATGAGGGTCAATTTCGCCCGTATGTTGAAATATCCTATATCAGTACGATTGGTATAGAAGATTATTTTTCTTACAGAACGCAGTCGGCGGGGGATGCAGGTACTATTGCCATCGGTGACCACACCGGTCAATTAACCCTTTCTCTCACCGATGCAGTAAGCGATAATAGCGCTCTATCTGTATCCATCGGTCACGTATACAATTCTGTACTTTCCGATAGCGACTATACCGTATTAAAAAAGAACAGCACCACCAATTTATTTAACTGTATGAAGCTCGGAAACGGCTTTATGCTCAGCACCCAGCAGACCATGCAAACCATGACTGTGGGCGACGCACATTATGCCGTTTATACAGATGGTGACGGTACTGTTCATTATATGAAAGCTATCTATGCCACCGATGAAACAATCCTCTATAACGACACAGATGGCTTGGGGTTGACAGTCACAGAAACAGTGGATCCAATCGTTTTTCCCAATTGGCTGTCAGAAATGTATTTCTCGCCGAGCAAATCATTGGTTATGGAAGATCAATCGGGAAATACATGGCTGTTTTATAATGGACTTCTGACGTTGTTCGCAGATTCCAAAGGAAATTTAATTAAATATATGTACTCCATCACCTCTTCTCCCAGCGGATGGTTTCCATATGGGGCAAATGATACTTTACGCATGGTTGTACAAAACAATAAAACAGCAGATGGATACAGCGAAGATATTGTTTTGGCACAGCTAAATTATACAAGTGATCATTATTTGAGTTCGATCACCTCTCGGGGCAGAACGCTACACTATATTTATACAGAAATTGCCGGAAGCGAGAGAAAACAGCTAACCAAAATCACCGTCAATGAAACTGTCAATGCAAACAACAGCTACAGCTATACTTTGGCGGAATATAAGTATACAAACGGCATTCTCACCGATGTATATGACAGCGAGCGTCAGTACGGTATTCATTATACATATAACAATGAAATAGAAAAATACACCGAATATTATGAATTTGCAGGAACGATCGCAAGCCATACCAAAGGAAGCGAATATGAAATCGAATACGCCCCCGGGCAGACCTCTTATCGCTATTTATCGGCAAGCTCGGATGCGTCGGACGATATCATTATAGTCAGCGTATTTGATACGTACGGCAGAACCGTCAATCAGTATATCCAAGATGATGCGGGAAATGTTTACGGAGCTTCCACCGAGTCTTTTGTAAACTCCGACGATTTTTCCAATAACAGTATTGCAAGCACATCTTCCATTGGTGCAGCAAGTATCAATTTATTCTCCAATGCTTCGATGGAAGTTTTAGACACCCAACATTGGATCAAGAGTGATACGGAAAAAATTACCGATAATATAACACTTGCGCGTAACGGGTGGGGATCTTATAAAATGAACTTTGAGGATCCTATAAACGATGAACTGTATGTATTGCAAACTGTAACCGTTCCCTCTGCAGGCACATATTGTTTCTCGGTGTATGTAAATATGTCCGAGATCCAAGCTGTCAATACCGTAACAAATGGCGGAGTTACTCTACAGATCTATTCCGGAACACAAAAGATCAAAGAAAGTACGGTGTATAGTACACACGATACGAATGTAGAGTATACACAGCAAGAAAAGAAAAAAGAGTGGAAACGAATTCACGTTACCTTCAATGCATCTGCCAATGCCAATTATAAGCTGCGCATTACAGGAAAAGGACTGCTGGGTGCACTGTATTTGGATGATGCTCAATTGGAAAAAGGCTCTGTTCCCGGTGCATATAATTTGCTGTCGGCGGGATTTAGTAGCTCGGAGACTCATGGATGGAGAGCTTCAGACAATACAGCTATTACAAAAGGTTCTGTACCGGGTGTGTCGTCCGATTGTTTGCCATATCGATTTGAAGGCAATGTAGATGAAGCGATCAATATGTACCAAATCTTGTACGGAGTGCAGGGTCGAGGCTTTACGTTTTCCGGATGGGTATATGCGCCGGAAAATACTGCACCGTACAAAGACAATGCTTTGGATAAACGCTATTTTGGTTTGCGTGCCACGGTTAGTTACAGTAATAACGATTCGGATCCGCCGGTGTATATTCCGTTTAATCCCGCGATCAACGGGAAGCAATACGCCTGCGGAACGGTCATTCC
>SVRY01000059.1 GCA_015064585.1 Oscillospiraceae bacterium | reverse complement strand
CGCAATTCCTTATCGGAAATGCCGCCTTCGCGTTCGTAAATCATAAAAAAGCCTCATTTCTCCCCTTCACGGGGGCAAATTTGTGCATTGTTAGTGTAGCACATAACAATCAGAATTGCAAGCCAAAGCGCTCCATATTGCAAAGTTTTTTCTCCCATAGCGCAGCGTGCACAAAAAAACAACAGCATCGTAGGATGCTGTTGTTTTCACATTTACCGTACGCCCAGGCACAAACAGAGTTTTCTCACAAAGGCTGATCTGTTCCCCAGCTTTTTCATCAGTTCTGCCATAAAGCAAATAACCGCTATGGTTCCAACAGAAAGGGCCACTGCTTTCACCGTGCTTCTGTAATACCAAATACTTCCTATTCCCAATCGGGCGCAAATCCTATCGTACAAATTGAAAAACCAATATTGTACCGCCATTACAATCAACGAATTTCTGCCCAAGTAAGAAAGCACTTTGCTTTTGCTCAGAAATACACATTTTTGAAACAGCAGCACATAAAACAGAACACCTGCCACGCCGGCAATGAAGCAATAAAGCACATTGCCAAACTGGGGACTTGTAAAGGAAATTCTTTCATTGAGGACAACGCCGAACAGCAGACTCATTCCCAACAAAATGCCACAAGCTGGAAGCACATACCTATCCTTGTCCAACCAGCCCTTCTTGTGTTTTTCACAAATCGGTCTGCACAGATTGCCTAATATGTAGAACAACAGGCAAACCGGCAAGATATTCAGTTTCAAGAACACATTTTTCTCCGGTAGCAGAGCCCATAGTGCAAGCAGTACAGGAATCATGATGTGCCCACCGTGAGGAATAAATTTTTTAATAAAAGTATATGCCAATTCTCCCATATACAGCAGCAACAGGAACCAAATGGGCGAATTCCAACAAATTTCGCCATCAAGAAGGAACAGTTGCCGCAGAGATTGGGCAATGTCTTTTGTGACTAAACAACCCACAAATACAGACACCGTATTCCAGGCTAAAAAAGGAAGTAACAACGATTTTGTTTTCTTGCAGACAAAGTTTTCCCCATCCTTACGCACAAAGCCGGACAGAAAGAAAAACAAGAACATACGGAAAGAATAAATATATGTTTCTATCAACTGATGACAACTCAAATGGCCCAGTGTCACACAGAAAATGCCAAAGCCCTTCAAGGCATCGACCCATTCCAGGCGTTTCATACTCCACTTCCTTATTTGTTCAATTCCTGTTTGATAAACGCGGTCAGATCGGTGCTGGAAATGCCATCGGTATGGGGCAAATAAACAATTTGAACCCCCACTTCTGCAAATTGCTTTTCATAGCCATTCCAGACCGCAGTGCCTTTCCAGTCATCGCCAACAAACATCACATCAAACTGATACTTTTCCCAAGCGCCAAACTTATTTTTATCTACCTGAGGTACCACTTGATCCACATATTTGATGGCAGAAACAATCTCCGCTCGCTCTTCAAACGGAATGACCGGTGTTTTATTCTTTTCCCGCTGTACCAGTTCGTCGGTAGAAACGCCTACGATAAGATAATCACATTGTTCCTTTGCCCGGCGAATCACATTCAAATGACCGATATGGAACATATCGTACACGCCGGTGGTATATCCGATCTTCTTTTTAGCATCCATCATTTTACCTTCTCTTCCCAAACTGCTTAAATATCCCCATTATTTTCCGTCTAAAAATAATGGCACCGACAAAAATTGCCAGCAGCACACCGTATCTTACCAAAGGCAGGTTGTACACCAGCATCATAAATGCGGAAGCCACGACCAGCCCAACACCAATTAGAACAATAATCCGCAAATCGTAAACCTTATAATCATCCATAAACTGCTTGTTTACCTTCCGCATAAATGCATAGTGAGCAAAAACATAAACAATGTAGCACAGCAGGGTTACATAGCCGGCGGCTATAAAACCAAATTTCTTAATGAAGATATAATTCAACGCAATATTCAGCGCCGCGCCGGTCACCGATGCGATCATTACATAGTTGGTTTTTTCGTAATAATACTCGAAGGTAGCAAACAAAGAGTAAAGGAATGTGAAATACACACTGGCTGTCAAGGGCGGAATCACCCACAGGGCAGATTGGTAACTGGCCGGTGCCATAATTCTCATCAGTTCCGGTGCTGCAGCAATCACGCCAAAGTTTGCTACCGCTACAAGGCCCAAAATAGCATAGGATACTTTTCCTATTTTATGATACTCCTTGGCTTTGATGGTTTTATAGATCCAAGGGTTCATCGTGCCGGAAATGGATGAATTCAGCACGAGCAGCACCATCGCCACAGAATAAGCCACGCTATAAAAAGCTGCATATTCCGAACCGCAAAGCTTATCTATAAGTATCTTGTTGGATTGACCCAGTAAGATTTGGGACAAATAGTGGGGAACCAAAGGAATATTGAATTTCAGTGCATACAGCCAAAACTTTTTGTCAAAGAACCGCTTTCCCTTGCCCATCATCAGGAAATACAAACCGGCAAACAACATCACGCAAACAATGACTGTAGCCACCACTCTCGCTTCTAACTGCTGCTGGACCTGGGCATTCAAAATAAAGGTCACGCTCAACGCAGGGCGCAGCACCACATACACTATAGTCAGCGCAACAAGCTTTTTATAGCGAAAATTTGCTCTTTCTTTATTTGACCAAAACTGAAAAACAGCATTTGCCCAAATCTCCACAAACATCAGAACCATTAGGAATGTGGACAATTCCAGCATACTGTTTATTTGATTTTTGAAAATCAAATAAATACCAAAGAAGAAGGAAATGCAAACCGTTGACAGGCCTAAAAGGGACGAAGAAAACGCATCCTGATTCTCTTCATTTTTCACAAGACCTCTTGTGTAAACACCGGCAGCCAACTCCAAGGTAGCAAATACATAAATGATATTGTACCAAGAATTATACACGCTGAACTTGCCATATGCCTCTTCCGTCATTACGCGGGTAAAGATCGGTGTGGTAAGCATTGCAATTCCCTTTTGCAGGAATGAACAAGCCACGAACCAAAGCGAGGCCTTCAATGGGCTGCTTAAGCTATGGTATTTCTTTAACAGTTTAGACATTTTAACACCTTATTTGCGAATGTTTTCCATAATCCGGGCAATACTTTCGCAAGCCTTGCCCGTTTCAAAGCTGCCGATGCTTTCCGCAAAACCATTGAGTTTGCGCATATAGGCATCCGCATCAAAAGTTGAGATATTCTCTACCAACTCGTCATTGGTTTTTGCCAAATCAAAGGGCAATTCCCGGACGGTGAAATAGGTTTTCCGCTCCTGTTTTGTGTATTCCTCAATATCCGGGCAATACAGGAAGCACGGCCGCTTCAGCAGCATAAAATCAAACATCACCGAAGAATAATCCGTCATCACCACATCTGCCGACATAAGCAAAGCCTGCATATCACCAAACGTAGATGCATTCACAATTTGAGGATCAAATCCATCGTTAAACACCACATTGGGGTGGAGACGGAACACGATTTCCCACTGTCCGCCCATTTTTTCCTGCAGCGCTTTTTTCAGTGCAGAAACATCCAGAGATTTGGCATAGTCCACATCTCCGTTGCTACGGAAAGTAGGTGCATACAGCAGAATCTTTGCCTCTCGGTCAATGCCCAATTCCGCCTTTGTCTGCCGAACGATTTCTTCGGCATTTTCCGCAAACAGAACATCGTTTCTGGGGGTGCCGACCTCAGCTATTTTGCCGTCATACCAAAAATTGCGTTTAAAACAATCTGTACGGAATCTACAGCCGGAAATCAGCAAATCAATATTTTTAGAATCCTTAATGGCATTTTTGATATAGCTCCTGCCCAAAGATTCCGGAGCATCTTTTTCAATCATCTTGAAGCCCAAAGAAGAATGCCAGGTCTGGATATAAAACTGGTTTTTCCGTTTTTTGATATCCATACCGGGACGAGCATTGAAAATCAGAAACCCGGAAGTACGCAAATAATAATAATACTTTACAGACCGGTAAGATGCGATTTTTACTGTTTCCTCAGGATTTTCCCCATTGTAAACCCATACAAATTCATATTGGGGATGGTTTTTCTTCAGATAACTGTAAATGGCATAGGGGTTGCAATTCATATATTTGCCATAATAGCTCATGAGGAACACCCTATTCTTTTTCACAGGAAAACACCTAAAAAGAAGCATTAGCGCTTCTCTTCGGATCACTCTGCACAAGACCTTCAGTTTTCCCATTTTTACACCTCTTTGCATAATTCTCAGTGTTTTTTCCTATTGTTGCAGTGTGGGGTCTTCTCTTTGAATTATTATGTGCTCATGGGCAAGCAACAACGCCGGCAACCAAAAGGAAATCGTTTGCAAGCCATTAATAAAGCCCAACGGGAGCATACAGGCCACAAAATAAGAGAGCATATGCAATCTCTCCCCTTTCCTGACCTTCAGCAACCGGAAGCTCAAGAACAGGAACATACACATTCCCAAAATACCCGTATCACCGAGGATATCGATATAGTTGTTATGGGTATCGTGGTTGGCACCCGCACGGCCCAACACATTGCTGGCACCAAGTCCGCTGCCAAAGATTGGACTTCTGCGGTAAGCTTCCATCGCATATCTCCAAATTTCAAAACGGACATCCTCTTTATAGGCCTCTTTATTGGTCAATCGGGAAAATGCTGGGTTGTTCCACATAAACACTGCCAGCGCAACGATTGCTACCGTAAAAATTGCAAGCATCACCAGTTTGCGTTTGGTAAGTCTAGACTGCATCATATATTCCCAAAAACACAGGATGGAAACACTTACCAATGTTATAAAAGCAGCGCGGGACTGCAAAAGCAAAATACTGCCAGCAACAGTTATAATACACAAAATATAACACAACTTATGCTTTTGCTCTTCCAGGAACGCAAAACGCATAGCCATATAAACACCCGGCAACATAAATGCCGCCAAATAGTTCACATCTTTCTGTCCGCTGATAAAGTGCAAATTCTGCCGATCGGCACCTCGGGCAAACTGCAAAAGGATCCAACAGGCAGTAAATAGTGTAAAACACACATACACTTGCTTAATCTTACGCATATATTGGACATCCGGCGCAATTGCATAAAGCAGAATAAAGAATAAAATCAACAAGCAAAAAGAACGGGCTGCCGGGCTCCAACTTACAATATCCGAAGTCACTGTGGAGTAAACTGTCAGTGCTATCCAACTCAAGCAAACCAATGCATAGGATCTAATTCGCAAGCGTAAAGGAATTCCATTGCCCGCAATTCCAAACACCAACATAAGCATCAGTGGAAGAAAGGCATATTTTAATGGCACACTGAATTCTTCCGGCGCAAACAGCGTCACCGCTATCAGGAAAACATATGCCAAGCTATAGCATTTTTGATATCGCATTAAGTTAACGCCTCCGCAGGGCTGTAATTCTGTATAATAGTCTCGGGCTGATTCTTACAAGTAGATATCTAAGTTTCTCTGAAAAATAGATACTATTTTCCTTAAGCAAGGCATAATCAATGTGCCTGCGTTTTTCTTTTGTAAACAATCTCGCATCGCAAATCGTCTTGTACATAATTTTTGCAAGATGGGTCTTCAGCAATTTCCGCAAAGTAACATTCGGCAATGCGTCAAACACCGGGGTCAGCTTTCTGCTGATTGTGAAAAAGCAAATCGCATTGGGTGTCCGGTCTTTCATAGTGGTGATGGAGTTTTCTCGGATCACATAATGGTAGAACCCAATATTGGTAGACAGCACGGACTTTGCCGCCAACAATGCACGGGGCGTAAAATCCTCGTCTTCATGCAAAATGCCCTTCCAGAAGGAAATATCCTTATCCTTCAGCAGGCTGTTTTTGAAAATATAAGAACATGCCGCCACACAGAGCTTACCGTCACGCAACTCAGTTATTAAAAACTCCTCACCGGTCGTAAGAGTCTCAGACACGCGGCCAACAAGGACTTCCTCTTCTCCGATATGCTTTACCATAGCCGCAGCCACCACATCCGGATTTTCCGGTTGCTGTGCAATCAACTCGGCAAATTTCGCGCAGGCATCTATGCTCAGATAGTCGTCGGAATCCAAAAACAGGATGTACTCACCTGTAGCCCGCTCCATGCCGTAATTTCTGGCATCGGACAGACCGCCGTTTGTCTTATGGTATACTTCAATAAAGCTATGACCAGCTGCAAGAGTATCGCACAGCGCGCCACTGTTATCCGTACTCCCGTCATCAACCAGCAACACTTGTAGCTTGTCCTTGGGATAATCTTGGTTTACAACACTCTCCACACAACGGGCCAGGTATTCCTGCACATTGTACACCGGAATAATTATACTAAAAGACACCATATCATATACGCTCCATTTGTGTGAATTCTATGTTTTCACAATTCCTTATTCGCCCCGATACTTGATGATTCGGGCAGGAGAGCCTACCACCACCGCATAATCCGGGACATCCTTGGTTACAACTGAGTTGGCGCCCACAATGACCTTATTGCCAATGGTTACGCCGGCCAAAATGGTTACTTTCGCGCCAATCCAAGTATCCTCACCGATCACAACCGGCTTATAGGTCATGCCCTGGTTCTTAAAGGGGATCTCCCGATCGGCTGTATTGTGGGTTTCGGACATAATACTCACGCCGTGGGCAATGGAGGTATCCGAGCCGATCTTCACGCCGCCGGAAGCTTCAATATAACTCATCGGCTGAATTGTTACATTACTGCCAAGCTCTAATTTTTGAGGGTTCTTGAGATACACATTGGAATACACCGCAACTGCTTCGCCGCAAGATTTTGCAACGGATTTTAGCAGCACATACCGGATACCCACAGACAAAAGGCCCTCGCCTTTTTTCTTGTTAACCAGCATTTTTATGCGCATCTTCTTAGGAAGAATTTTAACAAGTTTTCCCAGTATATTAAATACCGGTTTTAGTTTTTGAAACTTGTCTCTTCCTCTTGTGTACCCCCCCAATTCGTCTTGTTTAGTTTGTGTTTTACCGCTTTTCCGGGAAGATACGCCATTTTTATCATAAAATTGTTGCATTTTTTAACTTCTTCCTTTTTCACAAGACTATACACAGCATTGTACATCATCGCTGCAGTAAACCGTGGAATCAGCAATTTACAAAGTCTGGTTCTTTGACTATAGAAATCCAAAAAGCCCTTAGGGTTATTGCGGATCAGTTTCCAGTAATTGTTGGTCAATCCGGAAGGTAAATATTCACAAACCATAACCGGCTCCCGGAACAGCTTGAACACATATTCTGTGTCGATCTGATCCTGCATCCAGCTTTCTGTAACAAATTTCTCCCCGGGATACAGGGGAAACCGATATTTTTTAATAACCTCAGTTTTATAGACCTGCGCGTATTCCGCTGGGATATTATATTTATAGCGTATATCAAGCTGTGTAGCATAGTCCACGCCCTTAGGCATATTGACGCCGTGCATTGCCGTACCATCCGCATTAGAACGGGCCGTAATAGCGCCGCAAACATTATTCTTGTCCCAAATATCCTTGCACACCTTCAGCATTATCTCTACCGCTTCCGGGAAGAAATAGTCGTCCGAATCCAAGCATACCCACAGAGGAGTTTCGGTGATTTCCAGGCTGCAGTTGATTGCTGATGCTTTACCGCCGTTTTCCTTCCAACGATAATCGATGGCAATCTTGCCTTCCGCTATGTAGGAAGCAATCAGTTCTTGCGTACCATCGCAGGAACCATCATCTATGATCTGCCAAACGAAGTCCCGATTGGTCTGCTCCACCAGGCTTTGATAACATTTTTTCAAACAATCCCGGCGATTATAGGTTGGGGTAAAAACAGTCAAGGAATACATACCGAGCCTCCGTAATCAGTCAATAGCCTTCAGTTTTTCAAACTCGCCGCCGCACTTTTCGTACTCATAAATCTTGGCATCCACCAGAAGGCGATACCAATAGCATTCCAAGAAGCAGAACACCAGGCCTTCTTTGCCGTCCAGGAAGCCCAAACGGAAGATGTAGTTATATAAAAACCATGCCCAGGCCCGGAAGAATTTAGGAGCCTTATAGTAAAGGCCGAATTTCTTTTTTCGCTGGGCAAGGATGGCCTTATCGGTCTTGATGTCGGTGCTGGCGCCACGGGTAAAATCGATATAATCCTGCATTTCCCGGGTAGCGTACCAGTTATAGCGTTTGATGTAATTATCCAGGTTCTTAAAATCATAGTGGAGGAAACGATGCTTGGCGCTGGCGGAGAAACCCTCAGAAATCACGCTGTGGGCATCCCGCCGGCGGTCTTCGATCCGACCGCAAGAGCGTTTGAACATCATCATTTTCCGCTTGTTGCGGGGGCCGTGCTTCATACAACGGTTCAAGAAGAAAAAGTCCGCCTCGATGGTAATGCCGTTCATAGGCTTGTCCTTATTCTCCGCAATCAGCGTTTCGATCTCCGCATTCAGCTCTGCGGGGAAGCGCTCGTCAGCATCCAGGCGAATAATCCACTCTGTATCGATGTCGCAATTATCAATGCCCCAGTTGAACTGTTTAGCATAGTACTCAAACTCGTGAAAAAAAACATCGGCGCCATTTTCCTTAGCCAGCTCCACGGTTTTATCCGTACTGCCACAGTCGATGACCACGCAGCGTTTGGCAAAGCCTTCCATTGACTTCAGACAGTCGACAATGTTCTTTTCCTCGTTTTTGGTCATAATAATTGCGGTTGCATCAATCATTTTTCCGTCTCCTCGATCGAATCCTGCAGATTCTTTATTCTGTAATCGGTTTTATATTCACTCAATTCCATTTCATAGCACAGGCTGCCGAAGGCCTTATTCACCAGACCTGTAAAGCAGCTCATCAGCTTCAGCGCCCAGCCAAAGCCCTTTGCCATAGCCAACTTTTTACCGTGGGCTGCAGCAATCATTTTCACCATTTCGCTGGTATTGCTGTACTCCCCGTTCTGCGGCCAGAAGGTACCGCTCTCCTCGTTCTCCACCATCAGACGGACGAACTCACAGAGATTCCCCACGTAGAGCATAGACCGCTGATTCTTTACATCCGGGAAAATGGGGGTCTTTACCGCCAGTTTTGCCAGCGCGGGATAATTGCCCTTACTGCTCTTGCCGTAGATCATTGGGGGGCGGAGAATTACCACCTTGAAAGAATCGTCATTTAAGGGTCGGATGCCGTTTTCCGCCTGTACCTTGCTGTCACCGTAGCAGTTTTCGGGGTTGACCGGTGTGTCTTTCGTGATCACCTTATTTTTCCCAAGGGGAGCGCTCTCGCCA
>SVRY01000058.1 GCA_015064585.1 Oscillospiraceae bacterium | reverse complement strand
CTCCGACGAATCATATCTGTGCACTCCCTGATGTGCCTTATTTTATCTGCAGTGATGGTGCGGATGATGTATTTCCGGAAGAACAGATTGAAACCTTCACACAAAAACTACAGTCACAGGGGTTGACAGTGACATATTTCCCGCAACCGGACAAGAAGCATGGTTATTTTATTCCGGAAGTTAGACAGTCCATGCATAGCTTCATAAAATTCCACATTCTTAAGAAAGAATAAGCGGTGTCATCGGGATATGCCACACAGGATGGTACAGCAGGTGCTGATTACTGGCTGAAGATGTATGGACAATTGCCGTCAAATTACATAAACAAGACTGCCTTGTTAGCTGCCGGTTGGTATCGTGGACAGGCTCCATCTGACTATGTACCCGGAAAGATGGCCACAATGGGAATTTATCAAAACAGAGATGGTCATTTACCCAGTGCACCGGGACGAATTTGGTATGAGGCCGATATTAACTACTATAGCGGAAAAAGAAACAGTCAACGTGTCTTGTGGTCTAATGACGGTTTGGTGTTTGTTTCCTACGATCACTATAGAACATTTGTTGAAATCGCGGAGAATCCAAAGTAGCATCAGAATTGCATGATATGCTGGAGAAACTCCATAGCATATTGGATGAAGTAAAGCAAGTCAGTTCGCAACAAGGATGGCAATTTGATTATAAGATTGTGGATTGAGGAAGGATAAAACGAAAGTCTCCGATCGAACGGAGGCTTTCGTTTTAGCATTGTAGGTACAAGACACTTGCGCACCCCTCAGAATCAGAATTTGTCGAAAAGGAAAGGAGAATTAAAAGTCTCTTTTTTTGACATTTCATCTATGTCAACTTAGGGCCTCGAGCCCGAGCGCTGCCGGTGGCAGATGCAGCGAGGGCGCAGAGTGTGCCGTGGTCGGCAGATGACGCAGCCGTTCGCGGCAAGGAAACTGCCGGGTACCACAAACGGACAGCGGTTGAGGTGTACCAAAACCTGCCTTTTACCCCGAAATACGCATAAAAGCCGCAGAAAAACACAAAATTCTTTTGTCCCCTACTTGACATCAGCGTGTCGGGCTCACCGATCATCCAGGACGGGGAGCGATGCGACCGCCGCCGGTGGCGGATGAAGGGAGCTGAGCGAGTGGCAGCGGTCGATAAAATCGAGGATCAGCGTAAGCCCGAAGATTTTATCGGGCACCGCAACAGGAAAACTGGTCGGCGCCGTTACCCACGTCCTTGTGAACGATCCCACAACGGGATATGGTATCTTCATTGAGAATATGTTAGATGCTGCGGCATAACCGTAGGGCGGGGGCTTGCTCCCGCCGCCCTTACCGTACCCATTTCAAACGGCGGGAGCAAGCCCCCGCCCTACAGTAAAGGAGAAAACTTATGGACTTTTATCAAGTGCCTATCGGCTTTGGATTGGCGTTATCTTCCAATACCGCCGCTATGAACCGCTATTCCCATTTATCCGAAAAGCAAAAACAGGACATTTTGAATAAGGCTCACAATGTGCGCAGCGAAAAGGAAATGTATTCATTGGTGGCATCCCTGGCTAACGGCACAATCATATAATATGGGGCGGTTATCAACCGCCCGCTTTTTGTTGCCAATTATACCGCCGTGTGCTATGATAAACGAAAAGGCGGTGATTTCGTGGATAAAGGAATAAAACTACTGCTTGCAACATACTGGAACGGTGGAATGTGGGGACATAAAGCACCTACCGCCGAGGATTATGAGCAGGCCAAAGCAGAAGGCTACATGTTTGATCCTGTACCGATGCGCTCGCACGACGAGACCCTTCGGGATTTGCGAAGTGTATTGAACAAAATATCTGCCGAAGATGTTACAAAGGCGTTTCTTTACAGCTTATCCACCCGGAAACTGGAATATCGGTCTGCCCTTGGCAGTTATTATTATGCTCTGGCGATTCCTGAACACAGCCATAGTGACCCAAGCACCTGCTATTTTTGTAATTGGTTACCTATAAGGGAAGTGGATTCACCAGAAAAAGAATTTTCCGGCTACAATGTATTCAACTTCGAGCGATATAAATGGGGTGGCACTCGTCATACCCATCTAGAATATAGCTTGTTTGATCTAGAACAATTTCTTCTGCTTCCAAAGGTTACGCCCACAGATGCAGACTGGAATATCCTGAAATCAATTCTTCACGCAATGGAAGAACTTTCACCAAGCAAAAAGGCTGGTGCATACCGTGAGCTGATTACAAAAAAGAAACTTCTAAAGTCAAACAAAGACGAGGTTGAAGTGCTGCTAGACATCCTCGGCATTTGTGGTGTCCTATCCAGCAAAGACGCACAGTGTTACTGTGATTGCTTCGTAGATGTATGGCACCGCTCGCCCAAAGAACATACCAACGACTATACATATCCTGTAAATTGGTGGCATGTGTCTGATGGTGTAAACGAAGAGCGTTTTCTAAAAGTATTTGGTATTAGATACGCTGATTTATAGTTTTGTGTGGGCATCATTCATACACTCATGTCCTCGTCAACGATCCTACCACCGGCTACGGTATCTTCATCGAAAACATGCTGTATGCTGCGGCATAAATGTAGGGAAACCCATCCTCGGGAATGTTGCAAAATTGCAATACGCCCAAAATGATTTGATGCTAACGCATCATTCATGCACGGAAAAATCCGTGCATGAATGAAAACAATGTTTTTCATGATTTAAATTGCCTGTTCTTTATGCGCCACAGGCAATTCATTGGGGCTGTTGCGTTTTGCAACAGCCCCTTTAGCATATTTTTAGAATGATAGCAGCGCAATTCATCCGGTTATGTACATTACATTAAAAATAATCTATAATATTCATTGATAGTAAAAAGCGGGAGAGGAGCTATTTCGCAAATGAAAACCGTAAAAGAATATACTGTGATTGTTTTCGCAAGTATTTTGTATGCGTTCAGTACATATTTTTTTATATTTCCGTCAGGGATCTTCTTAGGTGGTACAAGCGGTATTTCTGTAATACTCAATTATTTTATTCCCTTTTCGCCGGGCATCATTTTGATGATGATCAATATTACGCTACTTATTCTTGCTCTTTTGCTGCTGGGTAAGGAAATGGCCATCAGAATCTTTGTTGGCTCATTGGTCACCACGGTGGCCATCGGCGGATTGGAAATTCTCTTTCCCTCTCCTGACCCCATAATCCCCAACATATACATTTCCTGCGTTATAGGTTCTATACTTATTTGCATAGCCAGCGCCACATTGTTTTATGTGCGTTCCAGCTCCGGCGGAACGGATATCGCCGCGCAAATCATCAACAAATACACAAAAATGAACATTGGTAAAGCACTGCTGTGCACAGACATTCTGATCGTCATTGTTGGTGGCATAATATCAGGCTGTTCTATTGCTGTGGCATCCGTTATAGGGCTTTTGATAAAAACTTTTGGTATTGATTTCATGATTGCTTTTATTCAGAACCATTTTTCAAAAGAAACTCCACAAAACCGCTGATCCCGGTATCCTCTTTATGGCATTGACGGTGATACAAGCATATTGTCTGTGTTTCGCAAAAATCGCTGACATCAAGGGGAACCATATCCAATTCGAGCGGATCGTTTAACGCACTGACTGTGCCGATGGTCAAACCCAAGCCGGCATTTACGCATTTGAGAAGGCAATGCCTGTCTTCACACTCAACGACTATATTGGGTGTGAAATTGCAGCGCATCGAATGCTTTTGCAATATCTGGCGCATAGTTGTTGTTTTATCCATCATAATAAACGGCGCGTTTTGAAGATGGCTTACGGTCAACTGCTTTCCGGCAAAAGGACTGTCCTTATGCGCTTTTATGCATAGCTTTTCCGTCATAAGTACAAAGTGCGTATACCCAATATAACGGTCTGATTGCTCATCAATGATAATATCAAAGATAGAACGGTCTGTAACGCCCCCGTTGTGGCTCATTCTGAAAGAGATCTCGGGATGCTGTTTTTGATACTGGATAACAAGATCTGTAATCCATCCGCGTCTTGCAAGAACCAGTAATGTTATTTCACGCTTTGGCTGTTCTAATGCTGTAATTTCAGATATTACCGCATTGGTCTGATCAAACGCCAGAGATAGAGTTTCGGCGAACATATGGCCCTTGGCATTGAGCTTTATTCTGTTGGCTTTTCTGTCGAAAAGCTGAACCCCAAGCTCATCCTCCAGACGCTTTATGGAAGCTGAAACCGAAGATGCAGGCACTGTGTATTTTTGCGCGGTCTTTGTAAAGCTTTCGGTTTTTGCGCTTTCTATGAAATAGCGCAGCTGCAACAGATCCATTTTGCATCACCCACTGAATTATATCATATTTCTTATGATGAAGCAAGCGTCGTTAAGATGCATCCAAAATATATAGTAGAAGGAGATCAATTATGAAAGTTTGTATTGTGCAGACCCCGTATTCCACGGATTATTCAAAATCGGATGAATACTTTAAATGGGAAATGGAAGCCTTTGACCGCTGTGATCCCACTATGGATCTGATCGTTTTTCCTGAAGCGACCGACACGCCGTGTATGGCGCATTCTGCCGCCGATGTGGTAAACAGCTACAACAAGTATATTGATGCACTTTATGAAAAAGCCTGTGAAACCGCAAAGCGCTGTAATGCGGTAGTGTTTCTCAACGCACACAGTAAAACCGAAAAGGGTTTGTATAACACCACCTTTGCCATCGACCGCAACGGCAAGCTGGCCGGAACCTATGACAAGCAGCACCTGACCCCCAAAGAAAGCACGGTTTACAACGTGGTGAGCGATTACAGCTATGAGCATTCTGTGCCTACCGTGATCGAGATCGATGGTTTAAGATACTGCTTCCTTACCTGTTATGATTTCTATTTTTACGAAGCTTTTCCGACGCTTGCCCGGCAAAAGCCGGATATTATCATAGGCTGTTCCCATCAAAGAAGCGATAAGCAAAGCGCACTGGAAACCATGAGTAAATTCTGCGCCTACAATTGCAATGCCTATGTGGTTCGTGCATCGGTAAGTATGGGTGAAGATTCCGTGATCGGTGGCGGTAGCTGCGTAGTCGCGCCGGACGGAGAAATGCTGCTGGATATGAAGAGCAGAACAGGTCTTGAAACGGTGGAAATTGACCCCACTAAAAAGTACTACAAGCCTGCAGGCTTCGGAAACCCTGATGCTGCTCACTACGAGTATATTGAGGCAGGAAGAAGACCCTGGAAATACCGTCCCGGTGGCAGTGCCATTGTGCGCCATAACAGGCTCATGGAATATCCCAGAATCTGCGCCCACAGAGGCTTTAATACGGTAGCGCCTGAAAACAGCCTGCCTGCCTTTGGCGCAGCCATTGCCATGGGCGCGCAGGAGATTGAATTTGATCTTTGGTGGACAAAGGACAATGAGATCGTATCCATCCATGATGCCAGGCTGGATCGCGTATCCAATGGTACAGGTCTGGTGTATGAACACACGCTGCAGGAACTGCGGCAATATGACTTCGGTGGGAAATTAATGAGAAATTTGCGGGTATGCAGATCTTGACATTTGAGGAGCTGCTTAAAAAATTCGCCTGTCATGTAATCATGAATATCCATATTAAAACACGCAGCAACACCGAAGAATATGACGAAGCACGTCTGGCGAAGATCATTGCCCTGGTCAGAAAATATGACTGTGAAAAATGGGTCTATTTCTGCTCCGGCAACGATCACCTGCTGCGGCTTTGCAAGAAAATGGCACCGGATATCGCTTGCTGCGTGGGGGCAGGAAACGATGCCTGGGGTCTCGTAGAACGCGCGGTGGAATTGGGCTGCGAGAAGATTCAGCTGTTTAAGCCTAAGTTTGATCAGGATATGATCAATAGAGCGCATGAAAAGGGATTGGTCGTCAATGTGTTCTGGTCCGACGACGCACAGGAGGCAAAAGCCTTTCTGGATATGGGTATCGACACCATCCTTACCAATGATTACAATCTCGTTTCACAAGTTGTAAGACAGTAATGACCGAAACCCGTTTGTTTTTGACAGACGGGTTTCGCTGACCATAAATGCCGCCAGTCCGGTGTCATTCGGAATTTGTCGAAAACACGAGAAGTTTTAAAAACGATTTTTCGACATTTCATCTATGTCAACTTAAGGATCGCGGATGTGCTATGTAAAAACCTGCCTTTTACCCCGAAATACGCATAAAAGCCGCAGAAAAACACAAAATTCTTTTGCCCCCTGCTTGACACAGAAGTGTCTAGGTCGCCGATTCTCCAGAATGGGCGAATTGTGGGTGCTGTGACTCACGTTTTAGTAAATGATCCTGCCAGGGGCTACGGGATTTTTATTGAAAATATGCTGGATGCAGCGTGATAAATGTTTTGATAGGGGCAGAAATGCCCCTATCTTTTTAATATTTCTTATGTTATTATTTTATCATAAGAAAGCTAATTATGGAGTTGAATTAGGATGACCACATATGAATTAATAGCAATCTTTGAAGATACGCAAAATAAAATTATCCAAAATCCTTTTTTGCAGGAGCAGATGATGACCAGCAAAAAGGGAAGTCAGCTGTATCTTGACAACTACACTTCTCCGATTCGTAGAATCAGAGGAGACGGAAACATTGAGGTTGTCGAGAATACCACATTTCAGTGTGCCAGAGAATTACATCCCCGTTTTTCTAAGATTGCTGTACTGAACTTTGCCAATCCTCATGAACCAGGCGGTGGTGTGAGACGTGGAGCAATGGCGCAGGAAGAGTGTCTATGTAGATGCAGCACTTTGTATAATGTTTTGGCACAGCCTTATTTCCTGAAGCATTATTATCAGTACCACTATCAGAACTGCGATTATTTCTTCTCTGATCGTTTGATTTATTCTCCCGATATCACAGTTTTCAAGTCCGACGACAGGATTCCACAAAATCTGGATGCGCCATTCAGAGTGGATGTGATTACGTGTACTGCACCGTATATAAATGGTAGCATGAATAAATCTGACAATGAACTTATGGCTATATATAAATCCCGAATCAGAAACATTCTGGAAGTTGCCATGTCGAAAGAAGTTGATTGTTTGATTTTAGGTGCTTTTGGTTGCGGAGCATTTCATAATGATCCCAATTTGATGTCCAAAGCATTTGCGGAATTGCTTGTCCGTGAAAAATATGCCGGATTTTTTAATAGAGTTGTTTTTGCGATTAAACGAACAGGCGACTATAGCCATAATTTGTACTCGTTTCAGAAAACTTTTCATATAATCTCTGCTGAAGGAAATAAGCGCAGATTTTGACTGTAATGTTGTCCATAATAACAGTCACTCGTGTCCGGCAGCCCCATCATTCAAGATGGCAAACTGGTCGGTGCGGTGAGCCATGTTCTTGTGAACGATCCCACCACCGGATATGGCATTTTTATTGAAAATATGTTAGATGCAGCAGCATAAAGGAAAAAGGCACACAATGTGTGCCTTTTTCCTAATCATTGATTGAATCCACGATAAACTGCGCCAAGCTTGGCCATTGCTCAGTAATTTCGGGCGCTTCATGGCTGAACCGAATCACCGCACCATCCTGTAATAGCAAAACCCAATCGCCGTTGGCACAAGTACAAATCACAAAGCCATCCGGCTTGGCTTCCAACAACTCTTCCTTTTCCAGTAAATTGTAGAATTCTTTTGTTTCTGCAACAGATTCATCAACAGAAAGCAGTTTGTATTCATCCGACAAGTAGCCGCCGTTGGCAATCAAATAATACGGCAGTATAGGCGCGTGCTTTGTTTCAAACAGAGCCTCTGCTTTGACCTTTGACAGCTTTTTGCCGAAGTCCTCCTTTCGGTCGGCCTTGGCCTTACGCAAAATCTTTAATGCATCTTTTTCGGAAACTTGCCATATAGGTCGCTTTTTCTTTTTCAACACTTCACAATCCAACAGACTTTGCTCCATATATTCTCTCGTAGGCCGGGGGCAGTCGCTTGTTGACCGCATAGTATACCCGGATGGAATAACATCAAGCACCGGAACCGGCTTTAACGCGCCTGCAGGGATTGCCTTTTCTTGCAAAAGCCTCTGCGCCACATCTTTATGAATAAGGACCTGATATAGTCCACAGCAGGAAAATGTTCTTGGGATATAGGCATAGGCAATTCCGCCGGCAGGCATATCCTCTTTTCTGTAGCAATATGGCAAATTCAGCAGTGTCCACTGGGCGAATACTTCTCCCAATCTCGGCAGCCAACCACCGTCAGATCCGAGCTTGCGCAGATCTTGGTTTTTTAGATCCCAAGCTACCGCAACCTGCGGAATTCGCTCCGTGCCAAAAATCTCAAAATACTGTTGAGCGGCATATTTCCCGGTATCTTTTGCCCAGCAAAAATCCAATCCTGTCATTTCACTTTCGCGGTACGCATAATAAAAGCGCTCCGGCACATACAGACACCGCCCCCAACTTTTGGGAGTAACCGACAGTTCCCGGTAAGCTTTCATGCTGCAAACTTTTACTGTCCCTCCGTCTTGCGAAGGAACGCTTATACACTCTCCAAAGGTATTATCTTTAAAATCGGCTCCATCTATTTCAAACCAATCTGTATCAAAGTCTGTATACTCTCTGGTATATAACCCGCGGGCAGTCCAACCGTTCTCTTTGCAGAAATCAACGACTTTTTCAAGGATCTCTTCCGCTTGGGGATCATCCCGTCTTAAATTGCTCCATCCCACGCAATCGCATTTCTTTCCTAAGGAGTGGACAAAAGCGATATTCTCCCTGAACTGTTCGTCATGGTTGTGAATCGTTGTGCCGGGTTTATCCAGAATCCAATGCACATCTTCAATGTATTTCATTGGTACACCCCCGCGTGTTGTTTATATTTATTATACATGACGGATTTTGTTTTTGCAATATGAGCGTGAGGCACTTGCGCATCCCCCAAAATCAGAATTTGTCGAAAGTGAGAGAAAATTTAAAAGCGACCGGTTTCGACATTTCATCTATGTCAACTTAGGGATCGCGGGTGAAGTATGTAAAAACCTGCCTTTTACATGCAAAAACGCATAAAAACCGCAGAAAAACACAAAATTCTTTTGTCCCCTACTTGACACACACGTGTCTGGCTCACCGATTATTCAGGACGGGGAGCGATGCGACCGCCGCCGGTGGCGGATGAAGGGAACTGAGAGAGTGGCAGCGGTCGATAAAATCGAGGATCAGCGTAAGTTTTTATCGGGCACCGCAACAGGAAAACTCATCGGCGCCGTGACCCACGTGCTGGTGAACGACCCCACTACCGGATATGGTATTTTTATTGAAAACATGCTGGACGCAGCAGCGTAATTAAGGCGGGCAATTCCCCGCCTTTTCTTTCTTGAAAATATGTAAAGCGTGCTTGACATTCCAAATACAATATGCTATACTGTTGATGTAAAGTAAGCTTTACATTTAGTGGTGTGCAAAATAGGCCGACAAAAAGAACCCGCAAATTGACTTGGCGGCAAATGAGCGCAACAAGTAGGCACCGCTCAGAAAAGAGCTGCGCCGGGACTGGAATATGGAATCGCAGGGATC
>SVRY01000012.1 GCA_015064585.1 Oscillospiraceae bacterium | reverse complement strand
GATAATCAAAGTAAAAAACAAATCCGAACAGTTCCGTCGTAACGAAACAGTTCGGATTTGCTTGTTCTGGTGGAGCATAGGGGATTCGAACCCCTGACCCCAACACTGCCAGTGTTGTGCGCTCCCAGCTGCGCTAATGCCCCATTTTGAAAACAGCGAATGAGGGAACTCATTCGCTGTTTATGGCGGAGAGAGAGGGATTCGAACCCTCGGAACGGTATTAGCGTTCACACGATTTCCAGTCGTGCGCCTTAGACCAGCTCAGCCATCTCTCCGTACCGCTCAACATTGCTATAATAGCACAGATCAACCTTTTTGTCAAGATGTTTTTGAAAAATAGTCGATTTTTTTTGATAAAAAAGGATCTGCGATGGCCGCAGATCCTTTGGATTACAGGAAAATATATTTGAGAATGAAAAGTACGGCAAGCACGTACATCACAGGAGAAATATCCTTCCATTTCTTGCACGCCAGATTGATCACCACATAGGAGATCACGCCGATAGCAATGCCTTCTGCAATGCTGTAGAACAGCGGCATTGCAATGATGCAGAGATAAGCGGGAATAGCGGATGCGTAGTTTTCGCTGTTCAGTTTCAGATTGGATATATTGCTGAACATCAAGAATCCCACGATGATCAAAGCGGGAGCGGTGGCAAAGGAAGGAATTGCCGTAAAGATGGGAGCAAACAGCATGGAAATAAGGAACAAAACCGCAGTGGTCATGGAAGTAAGACCGGTTCTGCCGCCTGCGGCAACACCGGATGCGGACTCCACAAAGGTGGTGGTGGTGGAAGTACCGAATACCGCACCTACAGTGGTGCCAATGGCATCTGCCAACAGCGCGGGACGGATACGGGGCAGTTTGCCCTCATCATCCAGCATATTTGCTTTTGCGCTGACACCAATGAGGGTTCCCAGGGTATCAAACAGGTCAACAAATAGGAATGAGAAGATGATCACAATAAAGTTGAAAATACCCACACCGTTCATGTTCACATGGAAGCACTGTCCGAAGGTCTCACCAAGCTTTGTAAAATCGGTCAAAGCAAACGAGGGGTACAGGGAGTAGAAGCCTTCGGCGGGATTTGGCACATACAGCCCTACTGCTTGACAAAGCATTCCGATCCCCCATGTGGCAATGATACCGATCAGAATGGATCCTTTGACGTTTTTGATATACAAAATAGCGGTGAGAATAGTGCCGATGATAGCAAGCAGTGCGCCGATACCGACAGTTGTGAAATTGTCGGTAAAGCTGGTGATGGATACCAGAGTAGAGCTGTTATCGACGGTCAGTTTGGCATTCTGCAAGCCGATAAAGGCAATAAACAGACCGATACCCACCGAAACTGCATGCTTTAGGGACAGGGGAATGGCATTGAAGATGGCCTCTCTGACTTTGGTCAATGAAAGAATGATAAATATAATACCTTCAATGAATACGGCAAGCAGTGCTACCTGCCAGGGATATCCAAAACCGATTACAACAGTATATGCCATAAAAGCATTCAGCCCCATACCGGCAGAAAGTGCGAAGGGATAGTTTGCCATGAGAGCCATGCAGGCGGTGCCTACAAAAGAGGCAAGACAGGTTGCCAACAGTACTGCGGTGGGATCCATGCCTGCGTCCCCTAGAATGCTGGGGTTTACCGCCAAAATGTATGCCATGGTCATAAAGGTGGTGATACCGGCGATGATCTCCGTTCTGACATTTGTTTTGTTTTCTTTGAGTTTAAATAGCTTTTCTAACATGATGTCTTATCCTTTCCGTTATCGTATTCAGCTATATAGGGCAGATTGCGGTATTGTTCGCCGCAATCAAGTCCATAACCAATCACAAAATGATCGGGAATGGTAAAGAGAGAAATATCTGCTGTGAAGTTCACAACACGGCGGGATGGCTTGTCCAGCAGAGTAATGACCCGCAGTGACAAGGGATTACGTGTTTTGAGCATTTTTACAATATCGTTCAGCGTTCTGCCTGTATCAATGATGTCCTCCACTATGATCACATGATATTGGCTGATATCCTGATCCAAATCCATTGTAATTTTGACAATTCCCGAGGAAGATGTACCGCTGTAATAACTTTTAGCACACATAAATCCAATCTCACAGGGAACAGTAACGGCGCGGCAAAGATCTGCCATAAAAACAAATGCGCCTTTTAAAATGCTCACAAGCAGTATTGGGCGTCCGTCGTAAATTGCATCGATCTCTTTGCCCGCATTTTGAATTGCAATGTCAATTTCTTCTTTGGTAATCAAGATGCGCTTGATTCCGGCAGTGTAGTTTTCAAGTTTTGTGTTCATGGAAACCTCCTTTTGCTATTTTAACATCAAAATTATAACATAATTTGTTGAAAAATGCAATTCGTTATTTGTGAATTCGTAGAAATTTCAGTTTGTAAATATATATAAAGAAAGCCAGACCGGAATCAAGCAAATCACTTGATTCCGGTCCGACTTACGTAGTTGGTTGTCAAATATTATTTTTTTATACTGCCTTCGTAACCGACAAGCATACCGCCGCGTTCCGCATAGAAACTGCAAAGACCGCGTGTGATATCAATGGTAATAGAAGCATTTGGGAATTTTTCGAGTATTTTTACTTTCAAAGATTCAGCAGACTTGGGATTTTCGCAGTGGTGAATGCGCACTTTTCCGCCTTTATAGCCGTTCTTGAGCATATTCTTCCAAACATCTCCGACAGCTCTTTCCGAACCTCTTGCTTTATCAGTCATTTCCAGCTCGCCTTTGTTGCTGGCTTTTCCCACAAGGCGAATACCTAAGATACCGATAATCTTTGCCACAGCGGGATTGACTCTTCCGTTGTTGGCAAGATTGCGGATGCATTCCAAAGCAAATGCAAGATGGCTGTGTCTTTGATAATCTTGAATTTTGGCAACAATATCATTGAAAGACAGACCGGAAAGAATTAAATCACGCAGTTTTTCAACAATCAGTGCACTTTCAGGACCTGTGGAAAGAGTATCGATCACATGGATGTTGCATTCGGGATGTTCATCCTTATATTCTTTTGCGGCAATGGAGGCCGAGTTGTAACTGCCGGAAAGACCGCTGGTGATGGTAATGGCAAAAATATTTTGAGCGCCTTCAAAGGCGTTTTTCCAATCACTGTAATTGGGGCATGCCGATCCGGATTTACCGGAGTATTTTGCCAGATCATCGAGCATACCGGTGATATTTAAATTTTCATTGTCAACGTATTCTTTTTCAGACGTTTTAATTGTCAAGGGAACATTGACAAATGGGATATCGGTAATTGTGAGCAGATCGGAAGATGAGTCAGATACAATTTTGAAATTCATAATACACTCCGCATTTATATCGGTTTTTGAAAAACCGTTGTATATATTATATCAGTTTCTTTAAAATTTGTCAATAGGTTTCAAAATATATTGACAAATTTATAAATATAAGTTAGAATATCAGTATGAATGAAGAAATTAGAACACGCTTGAAGACTACGGTGGCGGATTACCGTTTGCCGCGTTATTCCGAACTTCCAAACGTGGGTCTTTACTTGGAACAGGTGGCAAAATATATAAACGGATTTTTGGAACCGATCGGCTGCTCGGAAATCACTACATCAATGATTAGTAATTATGTAAAGAAAGGTTATATTCCATCTCCCGAAAAAAAGCAGTACTATTCCGATCATATTGCGCATTTGATTGTCATAGCAATTACCAAAAATGTACTTTCGTTGGATAATATCCATGCTTTGTTTTTAATGCAAAGAGAGATGTATACCGTTCCTGTGGCATATGATTATTTTTGCATGGAACTTGAAAATATGATAGCGGTTGTTTTCGGTGTTAAGAAAAAACCGGATATGAATATTGGTGTGACCAATACCGAGCTCAAAGATTTTTTACGCAATGTTATAATTTCGGTTTCCCACAGTGTGTACTTAGCATCCTGCTTTGCGGAAATGAACAGAATGAAAAATAATAAGTGATAAAAAACTCCCTGCGATTTTTATTAATTCGCAGAGAGTTTTTTGGTTACAGCATATCGGCAAGATCGTAAATAAGCCGTTCAGACTTTTCCCATCCCAAACAAGGGTCGGTGATGGATTTTCCGTATACACCCTCGCCGATTTTTTGACAGCCGTCTTCGATATAGCTTTCGATCATAAGTCCTTTGACCATTTTCTTGATATCGCTGTTATGACGGCAGCTGTGCATGACCTCTTTGGCTATGCGCACTTGCTCCAGATATTTTTTACCGGAGTTTGCGTGGTTGGTATCTATAATGACAGCCTTGTTTTTCAGGTCTTTAGACTCATATGTTTCAACAAGGTGAACCAAATCTTCGTAGTGGTAATTGGGGAAAGAATGTCCTTTTTCGTCTACGTAACCGCGCAAGATCGCATGGGCAAGCGGATTTCCTTGGCTATGTACTTCCCATCCGCGATAGATAAACGCATGAGAATGTTGGGCAGCTGTGATGGAGTTCATCATAATGGAAATATCGCCGCTGGTGGGGTTTTTCATACCCACCGGAATATTCAAACCGCTGGAAGTTAATCGGTGCTGTTGGTTTTCCACAGAACGGGCACCTACTGCCACATAAGATAACAAGTCATTGAGGTAGCGGTGGTTTTCGGGATACAGCATTTCATCTGCACAGCTGAATCCGGTTTCCGAAAGTGCACGCATATGCAGTTTACGGATAGCAATGATACCTTTGATCAAATTGGGAGCTTCATCGGGATTCGGCTGATGAAGCATTCCTTTATATCCGTCGCCGGTAGTGCGCGGTTTCCCTGTATAAATGCGGGGAACGATCACAATTTTATCTTTTACTTTTTCTTGTACATCTCGCAGACGTGAAATGTAATCGATCACACTATCATCGTGATCAGCAGAGCATGGACCGATTACCAATAAGAACTTATTGGATTGACCAGTGAATATTTTTTGTATTTCAACATCTCGGGTCGCTTTGATTTTTGCCAGTTCTTCGGTAATGGGGAACTCTGATTTGATTTGCTGTGGGATTGGTAGTTTCCCGATAAAATTCATGTTCATAGTATATTACATCCTTATTCTGATTATAGTTTTTTGTCGAACAGGGCACGTCTCGCGGTGGAGTAACGCATCATTTCACGAAGGCCTTCTCGGTCATCGGACTGTAACATTTTGCGAAGCCGCGTCAGTTCATCTTCAAATAGTTTCATTTGCTGAAGCAGTGGTTCCTTGTTCATTAAAAACAGCTCACTCCACATCTCATCGTTTAAACGCGCGATTCTGGTCAGATCGCGAAAGGAGTCACCGGTATAGTCTTCCAGGTGTTCGGTTTTTTGGCAGGTCATCAATGAGACGGCTATACAGTGGGTCAGCTGTGAAACAAAAGCAATGATCTTGTCGTGTTCATCGGGGGAAAGGGTAGAGATTCGGGAAAATCCGAGAATCACGCCTAAATCCCGGCATAGCTGTATTGCTTCGGGAGTGTTTTTGTCGGTGGGAGTGACAATGTAATTGGCATTGTGGAAAATACAATCGTCACTGTTTTCCACGCCCGAAACTTCTCGTCCTGCCATGGGGTGAGCCGCAATAAATTCCACATCGGGGCGCAACATATCTTGAATGGTATAAACAACCGATCCTTTGATACCGGTTACATCTGTGATTATGGATCCGGATTTCAGAAGATGCTGGTTCTTTTGGATCCAGTCAATAAAAATGGTGGGGTAAAGGGCAAAAACAACAATATCGGCATCCGACAAAAGATCCGTATCTACAAAAGCGGAACCTTTTTCGATCCATCCTTTGTCAAGAGCAAAGTCAATGGAATACTGATCCAACGTAATGGCACTTATATGAAATCCCTTCTTAGAAAGGGCTTTGGCATAACTGCCTCCCAGCAGACCAAGACCTACGATCAGTATTTTTTGTTGAGTATTAATCAGTCTCATAGGTAATTACCTCCGTTCCCAGTGATTTCAATAGATCAAAATATTCGGGCAGGCTTTTTTTGACCGCTTCTGCACCGATGATTTCACCGCCGGTAAGCGTCAGTAGAGTAGAGAGTGCCATCACTATGCGATGGTCATTATAGCCGTTTAAAGGATCTGTAGGTGCATGAAAGGCAATGGGATATACAACAATAGAGTCTTCATAAACCTTTACGGAAACGCCGAATTTTGCAAGTTCATTTGCCATTGCGTTTCCTCGGTCGCTTTCTTTGATTTTTAAGCGGCGGGTACCTGTAAAGACAGCACCGTTTTTAGCGGCGGCAACTGCCATGAGGATGGGACCAAGATCGGGGCAGTCCCCGATATGTATGGTCGGAACACCTTTTTTCAACTGTTCAAAGTAACGGATGTATGCTTTGTCTCCTTGATGGCTGTTTTCGTCCAGTCCTTCGATCTGTATTTCATTGCCAAACAGTTTAAGTGCAGCGAAAAATGCCGCATTGGAGTAATCTCCTTCCACGTATGCTGTTCGGGGTGCTTGGTAATTTTGATTGCCTCTAATATACAAGGTACGCTCGTCCTGCCATGTAATATTCACGCCAAAGGCAGAAAGTGCTTCAATGGTCAAGTCCAAATAGGAGCGGCTTTCAATGGGAGGCAGAATATTGATGATACTGTCTTTATCGCAAAGAGGCAGGGCGAACAGTAGACCGCTGATAAATTGGCTACTGATATTGCCGGGGATTTTGTATTCGCCCGAGGTGAGTTTGCCGCTAACAGTAAGTTCGCTTTCGCCGTGTTTATAAGTGATTTTTTGATCACGGCAGATATTTTCGTATACACTCAGCGGACGAGAGAGCAGTTTTTGGGTACCTGTGAGGGTAAATTGGGTGTTCCCGCTGTTCATCAGACAAAGAGGGATGAAAAAGCGAAGGGTGCTGCCGCTTTCATGGCAGTTTAGCGTTGCGTTATGTTGAATGGTGCGTATATCGGTACCTGTAATTGAAACGGTATCTCCCATCTTTTGATAGCAGGCACCCAGCGCCGAAAGACAGGTAAGCGTGGCAGATACGTCATCAGAGTTGGATATGCCCGAAATGGTACAGGTTTGCCCTGCGGCAAGCCCTGCGCAGATTAGCATACGGTGCGCCATACTTTTGGAAGGGGGAGCGGTGATGGTACCTTGTAGTTTGCAGGGGGAAATTCTTACGTTCATTGGTTATCTCCTTGTGCAAGGTAATCAATAGCTTCCAGATATCCGTTTGTGCCGTGTCCCGAAATTGTCAGCACACACGCGGCACGTATATAGCTGATCTTGCGAAAATCTTCACGGCTGTTTACGTCCGAGATGTGGACTTCCACTGTGGGAACTGCTACCGCCTTCACCGCATCGAGAATGGCGATGCTGGTGTGCGTATAGGCGCCGGGATTGATGACAATACCGTCAAAAGATTGATAGGCGGAGTGGATGTAATCCACCAGATCTCCTTCATGGTTGGATTGACGGAATTCTACAGTAATGCCGATAGAGTCGGCGTGTTTTTGAATTTTGTCGAGCAGATCCGCATAGGTTTCTTTGCCGTAATGTTTAGGTTCACGAATACCCAGCATATTCAAATTGGGGCCGTTGATAATTAAAATTTTCAAGAGAAAAATTCCTCCTTGATTTTGCTTACGGTGTCGTCGATATTTTCGCTTGTCATGATATGGCAATCAGCCACTTCACAGTAGCGGGGATAGCGTTCATCATAACGCTGTTTGAGGGCATTATAGTCCATGGCAAGCGGTCTGTCGGGGGTGGGACGGATATTTTCAATGGGACGGTCCAGAAAAAACAGCTTGCCGTTACGCATGAGGCGCAGTACATTGTCATTCCGTAAAATTGCTCCGCCTCCAGTGGCGATGATAGCCCCCGATTTGGATGCTATTTTTTTTCGAATGATGTCCGCTTCCATTTGTCTGAAAATGGTTTGACCGTACCTTTCGAATATTTCGGGAATGGTCATATGGGACTTTTTTACGATCTCATCGTCAAGATCCACAAAGGGGCGGCCAAGCGCCAGGGCAAGTTTTTTGCCGACCGTTGATTTACCGCAGCCCGGCATGCCGATCAGAACGATGTTTTCCTTTTCGCTTCTTAATTCATTGTAGATTTTTTGAATGATCGATTTGTCAAATTCGGTATCCAAAAATTTTTCGGCGGCAACAACGGCTTGTGCCACAAGCATATAAAGTCCGCCTTCGGCGGCAATACCGTGCATGCGGGCTTCGCAAATCAGATTGGTGCGCAGAGGATTGAACACTGCGTCAAGAACGCCTTGTAAATTGGGAAACAGTGAAACATCAATGGGGGATGCCTTGTGATGATCACTGCCATCTTCGTAAGGAAACATACCAAGAGGGGTAGTATTGATGATGTATTCGGCATCGGTGTGATGGTTGTAGGCATCCTCATAGGTGATGCAGTCATTCGAAGAATGGCGGCTGACGGTGAGAATTTCGCCCGCTCCCAGTGAATTGGCAACTGCTCTTGCGGTATGAGAAGTGCCGCCCGTACCGAGTATGAGCACCTTTTTATTTGCAAGCGGAACACCGATTTTTTCGGCAAGCTCCCGCATGCCATAGTAATCGGTATTATAGCCGTACAGTTTGCCGCCGCGATTGACAACCGTATTGACTGCCCCGATCTGTCTTGCCGTTTCATCAATTTCATCTAAATACGGGATGACCGCCTGCTTGTAAGGAATGGTTACATTGATACCTTTGAAAGCCTTTTCCTGCATGAAACCTGACAGTTCTTCGGGAGATACCTCTTTGAGCTCGTAGGAATAAGAAGCTATTTTTTTATGAATGACAGCAGAAAAGCTGTGGGAGAGATGCTCTCCGATTAGACCGTATTCCATATTAATCTCCCAAATAGTCGGTACCGTAGCGCAGAGCCAATTGATCGCAGAGTACCAAAGCGGTGACGCTGTCAATGACAACACGTGCGCGATGTACGATAGCGGGATCATGGCGACCGCTCAGAGACAGTACGGTATTTTCATTATTTTTAAAATTGATTGTGTTTTGCTCTTTAAAAATGGAAGGGGTGGGTTTTATGGCAGTGCGGAAAAGGATGGGCATTCCGTTGGAAATACCGCCAAGGATACCTCCGCAGTGATTGGTCATGGTTTTTACTGTTTGGTTTTCCATGTAAAACGCATCGTTTGCTTGACTTCCATACAGGGAAGCAAGGGTAAATCCGTCACCGAATTCCACACCTTTTACAGCAGGGACGGAGAAGATCGCATGGGAAAGAACGCTTTCCAGACTGTCAAACCATGGCTCGCCCACGCCTGCGGGAAATCCAATCACGGCGGTTTCCAGAACGCCTCCTACGCTGTCGCCTTCGTTGCGTGCTTTTTGGATGGATTCTTGCATTTTTTTGCTTTGTATATCATCCAGCACAGCGAAGGGAAGATGGGAAAGCGTTTCTATGTCTTTTTCTATGTTTTCAAATGTACGGTCATGGATGCCTGCACAGGAAGAAATATGTGTTCCGATATAAATACCTTTATTTTGGAGTGCTGTCAGTGCTATGGCACCTGCGGCAACAAGACCTGCGGTAATTCTTCCCGAAAAGTGACCGCCGCCTCGGGTATCGGCATAGCCGTGATATTTACAGTAGGCGGTATAATCGGCATGACCGGGACGTGCTATTTCGGAAAGCTCGCTGTAATCACAGCTTTTTGTATCGGCATTTTCAATCAAAAATGTAATGGGAGTTCCGGTGGTATAACCGTTTACTACGCCGCTTAAAATTTGCACGCGATCGGTCTCACGGCGCGGGGTAGAGAGGGAAGCGATTGACTTGCGCTTGTTCATTTGTTCGGCAATGAATGCCTCATTTACGGGAATGCCGGGAGCCATGCCGTCAAGTATGGCACCAATGGCTACACCGTGGCTTTCGCCGAATAAAGTGATGGATACACTTTCGCCATATGTATTTTTCATTTTGCAAAAGCCTCCTCAATGGTGTTTTTAAATTCCATAATTCCCACTGTTTTTACTTCATAGGTTCCTATCTCGGGTACATATACAATTCGCAGGCAGTCACCGTCTCTTTTTTTGTCATGGGTGACCGCTTTAAATACGGTTTCGGGATTGAAATCAATGCCGGTGGGAAGGCCCGACTTTTTAAGAACCTTCAAAATGCGTTCTTTGACAGCAGGGGGACACATGGGAAGCATACCCAGTGCCACGCATTCCCCATGATAAAGGTTGCCCATAGCACAGCTTTCAATTCCATGACCGATGGTGTGTCCGAAATTCAGCACTCGGCGCAGTCCCGATTCCTTTTCATCCTGTTCCACCACGTTTTTCTTGATGGCAAGGGAACGGATAATAATAGTATCCAGGTTTTCTTCAATATTGGATTCTTCAATATATGAAAAAAGCTCGGCATCAAAGGTAGCCGCCATTTTAATGGCTTCGGCAAGACCGTTTGCTAATTGTCTTTTGGGCAGGGTTTGCAGAACGTCGGGATCAATCAGAACCTTTTTGGGCTGATGAAATGCACCGATGCAATTTTTTATCCCCATATAGTTAATGGCTGTTTTTCCGCCGATGGAGGAATCCACCATGGAAAGCAGGGTAGTGGGAATGTTGTAAAAGTCAATGCCGCGCATAAAAGCTGAGGCGGCAAAGCCTGCCAGATCTCCTACGACACCTCCCCCTACCGCCACCACTGCATCTGTGCGGGAAAAACCGTTCTGCAGCATAACGCCAAGCAGCTTTTCAAGACAGGCAAAGCTTTTACTGCCCTCACCTTGCGGTACAGTTACGATATACGGAGTCTTGCAGAAACCGGCTACGGTTTGCGCATATTCATTCGGTACGCCGTTATCGGTAACGATGAGGATCTTGCGATCAAGGGATAGGTATTTATCGGATTGCCGCAGGGCACCGTGTTCGATGATAATATCGTAGCTGTTTTGTGCTAAATTCATGTGCAAAGTCATTTTTTCTCCTTTAGTGCAGGTCGGCTGGATATTTGAAACTGCCGAACATGCGCAGTTTATCGCAACAATTGCTAAGAGCAACCATGAGCTGTTTTCCGTTTTCACTTGCCAGATCGCCTTCCGCTTCGGCGTAGAAATAGTATTGCCAGAGAAGTTCTTTCATGGGACGGCTGCGAAGACAGCGCAGGTTATAGCCGTAAAGACCGATGATGTTGATGGCTTTTGCCAGCGAGCCCGCTTCATTGCGTACGGTGAACATCAAAATGGAATGTTTATCGGAAGAATTTCCATCGTTTGTGAGGGTTCTGGTCAGTACCGCAAACCGCGTTGTGTTTTGGCTGGCTTCGTTGATATTCTTTTCGATGATCTCCAGCCCATACAGTTTGGCAGTTTCTTCGCTGGCAATGGCGGCAAGATTGGGCGAATTTTGTTCCTTTACAAATTGCGCTGCCATGGCAGTATTTGCATATTCGGACTGTTCAAAGCCGTGCTTGCGGATGTAGGGTGCGCACTGGGAAAGTGCCTGCGGATGGCTGATAACCTTCTTAATATCTGAAAGATGAGTACCGGGAAGCGCCATCAAATGCTGGGTGATAGAAAGATTGTAAACACCGCTGACATAAAGAGGTCCCGAGAACATCATGTCAAGCACCTGTCCCACCTCACCCGTGGTGCTGTTTTCAATGGGAAGCACCGCACAGTCACAGTCTCCGTTCACTACGGCGTTATAGGCACTTTTAAAATCGGGGTAGGGTACCTGTACCGCTTTATTGAAAATCTTACCGGCGGCAATGGAGGCAAACGCACCGGGAACGCCGGAAAATGCCACTCTCATACCGTTTGCCAACTGCTCTTGGTATTGACGGGAGATCTTCATGGTATCCCTCAAAAATTCAATATAATAGGATCGTAGTTGATCGTTCTCCACACGGGAGGAGTTTTTGGCGATCAGTGCTTCTTCTCTTTGCGGATCATATATGGGAAGACCGTGTTCGGTCTTATATTCGGAAACCGATCGAACGGCATGCATGCGCTTCACAAACAGCTCTGCCATTTCCTTATCGATATCTTCTATTTCTGTTCTTGCTTTGATTAGCTTATCCATATGCATGCTCTCCTTCATAAAATTATCAAGTTAACACTGTTAACTTGCGTGTATTGTAGCATAAATATATCTCGCTGTCAATAATTTTGAAAAAATTTTTATAAATTTTTTCAATGCGAATTGCTTTTTTATAAAAAGTATGCGATAATAAAATAAAGAAGAGGCAGGTGATATGCATTGGAAGAAAATAAGGATACTTTGCGTGATCGGTTGATCGTAACCGGCGCAAAAGAGATTGCCGACAACGGAATTGCAGGTTTTTCCCTTCGTAAAATTGCTTCCCAGTGCGGTATTTCCTGCGCCGCACCCTACAAGCATTTTAAAAACAAGGATGAATTGATTTTAGAAATTATCCGTTATATCAATGCCCAGTGGGAACTTTTGCGGGATCAGATCCTTATGATCTTTGAGGGGGATGACAGCAGGTGTTTACTGGAGGTATGCATAGCCTATATCCGCTTTTGGGTCACCAATCCAAGCTACCGTAAGGTGTTGTCGGCATACAACAAAGAAAACAGCACCGAGGAGCATAGCTTTGCGGATATAGATGCGTTAATACAGTCCTACTGTCACCATATAGACGCCAGCGAGGAAAATATCAAACTGCGCACCCTTGCTATCAAGGCGAAGATCTACGGGATCACGACTATGTTGGAGCATGAAGAGCTGTCGAATACCGAAGAAACCTTTGTGATGATTAGGAAGGTTTTAGAAGAAGAGTTATAATTGAAGATCCGAATGTGAACAGCATTCGGATTTTTCCTTTTAAACCATTGGTTTAAGTGATTAGAAATTCATCAAATCACTATTGACAACGATATGTCAGTATGTTATACTCAAACCAAAGAAGATACATACCCGGGAATGTGATCGCTTTAAATGATAAGGAGATTGCTATGGTAATATCAAAAACGTGCGATAAGCAGTCAGCGATGGTGCCGAGCAAAACAAAAGCGATGGAATTACAAGAAATCTACAAAAAAATACCAAGATCCACCTGCCAAGCGGGGTGTACAAAATGTTGTGCCAATATGATCCAGTTTTCGCCAAGCGAAGAAAAGAGGATGGGTGGATATTGGTGGGACGGACTGTGTGTGCATTTAAAGAATGGGCGGTGCTTGGTATATGAGAACAGACCTTTTATATGCAGAATATTCGGTACAAGCGAGCTAATGCAGTGCGAAGGTTGCGTACCGGAGCGCTTTCTGTCAGAGGAAGAAACGACTGTACTTGTTCATCACTATGTTAAGATCAAAAAGAAAGAGGAAGCAAAGAAAGAAAACACGATTGGAGGTTATTATGAACGAATCGAAATTTTACATAATGGCAACCGAAAGCATCAGGGCGGAGTGGGCGCGTCTGAACGCGTTTTGCAAGGAGCTGGACGGCGATCCTGCAAAAAAGAAAAGGGAAATTGCCGCATATAAATGTGCCAAGTATCGTGACGCGGGGATCTCAAATATCTGGGCAATGTTTCATAACTGTTACAGACTGAAAAATACTTTAAAAGACACCTGTTATTGCATGAAGCCCGTTTACGAAATGCTTTTGGAAAACGAAAGCGCGATGGAAGCCTACCGTAATGCAAATGAAGAAGACAAGCCGGATTTGGGACTGTATCTGGGAATCAAGGCATTTATTGCAGCACTGATGGCAGAAAAACAGAAAAAATGGGAAACAGCAAACGATTGGGAGAGAGTAGAATTGACAACCTATCTGGAAGGACATGCGTTTGCGCTTGCGTGTATTGAAAATGCATGAGAAGAATCGAAAGGAGAGAAAAATGACACCGATTGAAATTGAAAAAGCCCTTGCCGAGATCGTTTTGGAAAAGGAAAGAATCGTAGATGAGAAACTGAGGGTACTGGATAAGGGTGCCAAAACTGAGAAAAAGGCATTGATGATCGAAAAAGGAATGTACAGCTTGTGCTTGCATGCGGGACTTTTATATAATGCGATGGGTGAAACCGAACGTGCGAAATGTATTGAAATTAAATCCCGCCGCATGCCATATTTTATGCGAATGTTTCCCGAAATAAAAAAAGCGTATGAAAGTGCGGATTGTGAAGAAAAACTGCACATGACAGCAGCACTTTATGGGGAAATATGGATGAAAGAGCAGTTCGTTTTAATGTACCGCAGCCAGCTTTCGCGTGCGGAAGCGGCAGGCGAAACAGCGCTGATATTTGAGTTAGGGCTGAAGCTGGACGCTGTAGAATCTGTGCTTGCGGCATGGAAAGAATGGCGCAGGGAAAACAATGTATATCCGGAGCTTGCCAAAGGAGAGAAGTGATGGAAGATACGTTAAAGCTATTGAAGCTGCTTGCCGATGAAACCAGAATGAAGATCGTGAACATTCTTGCCAAAGAAGATTCTTATGTGGAGTTAATTGCCACGCGGCTTGCAATGACCCCTGCCACCGTTTGTTATCATCTGAAAAAAATGGAGCAGGCAGGAATTGTTTCGGCATCTCGTTCACAATTTTATATTATTTACTCACTCAAGAGTGAAGTTTTTGATAAAACCTTGCGAGAGCTTGTGATCACTCCCGAAGCGGCGGAAGATCCGGAAGATAAGTACCGAAGAGAAGTACTCTCCAATTTTTTCAAATACGGAAAATTGCAAAAAATACCCGTTCAGCAGAAAAAGCGTGAGATTGTACTGTTTAAACTGCTTGAAAATTTTAATGTAGGCAGGGAATATACCGAAAAAGAGGTCAGTGAAATTCTTGCAAAGTATCATCCCGATTACTGTACTTTGCGCCGTGAGATGATTGCTTTCGGTTTTATGACACGCGACCATGAACTGTATAAGGTGACGAAAAAATGAACAATATACGCATTGCAGAACTCGTTATACAGTACAGGAAGGTTAATAGAATCAGTCAAAGTGACTTTGGAAAACTTTTTGGCGTGAGTGCGCAGGCGGTTTCCAAATGGGAAGGAGAGAGAGCGTATCCTGATATTACGGTACTGCCCGATCTTGCCATGGTACTGAATTGTTCGGTAAACGATTTCTTTGTAAACAAAAAATCACAGGTTTTTTGAAAACCTGTGATTTTTGTTTTATGAATTATACGGTGTGGATCTTCTGTTCCTTGTCTGCATTGTCTGCGTCCAAATTCAGCTTAGCCGCTTTTCTCTGGTCAAAGAACTTGGTGGCAACCGTTTCAAACAGAGCGTAGCTGAGTACGTCTTCTTCCTGTTCTGCATAGGGAGCAACCTTCTTGCGCAGATCTTCCAGCTCGGGCTTCAGCAGGTCTGCAGGACGGCAGGTAATGGGCTTTTCATCTTTGAGGATCTTCTTTTGGAATTCGGGATCGATCGGCACTGCGGTTTGACCGTATTCGCCGCGAACAAGACCTTTGAATTCCTTGGTAACCATCTTGTAACGCTCGCCGGTAAGAACGTTCAGCACAGCTTGTGTACCAACGATCTGAGAAGAGGGAGTTACAAGAGGCGGGTTGCCGGCATCCTTACGGACTCTCGGAACCTCTTCCAAACACTCGGTTAGCTTATCCAGCTTGCCCTGTTGCTGGAGCTGGGAGATCAAGTTGGAAAGCATACCGCCGGGAACCTGATACAGAAGCGCATTTACGTCCACCTTCAGTACCTTGGGGGTCATCAAACCGCTTGCAAGATACTTTTCGCGAAGAGTTGTGAAGTACTTACTGATTACATTCAGCTTGTCCAGATCCAAGCCTGTATCGTAGGGAGTACCCTGAAGTGCAGCTACCAGAGGCTCGGTGGGAGGCTGAGAGGTGCCCATAGCCATGGGGGACATTGCGGTGTCGATGATATCAACGCCTGCTTCGATCGCCTTGATGGCGGTCATGGAAGCCAAACCGCTTGTATAGTGGGTGTGCAGTTCCAAAGGCAGATCGGGGAAATCCTTCTTGATTGCCTTTACCAGAATCTCTGCATCAAAGGGCTTTAAAAGACCTGCCATGTCTTTGATACAAATACTGTCGGCACCGATGTTTACCAGCTGTCTGGTATAATCAACGTAGTATTCGGGGGTGTAGGTCTCGCCGGTGGTGTAGCTGATGGCTACTTGTACGTGACCGCCTTCCTTTTTAGTAGCTTTGATGGCTGTTTCCAGGTTTCTGGGGTCATTCAGCGCGTCAAAAATACGGAGAATATCAATACCGTTTGCAATGGACTTTTGTACGAAGTATTCTACAACATCGTCTGCATAATGACGATATCCCAGAATGTTTTGTCCGCGGAAGAGCATTTGCAGTTTGGTATTTTTAACTTCGGCACGGATCTTTCTAAGACGTTCCCAGGGGTCTTCGTTCAGAAAACGCAGGCAGGAGTCGAAGGTTGCACCGCCCCAAGCTTCGATTGCATGGTATCCGATCTCATCCATTTGTTTGAGAACGGGCAGCATTTCTTCGGTGGTCATACGTGTTGCGATCAGAGACTGATGGGAGTCACGAAGTACCGTTTCACAAATTTTAACTTTAGCCATTCCGTTGAATCCTGTCTTTTACCGCTTTGGTAAAAAACTTCCTTTCTATAAAAATCAAGTATGGATTATTTGAAGAGTGCGAGGAACACGCCGGCCGCAACTGCAGAACCGATAACGCCTGCTACATTGGGACCCATTGCGTGCATCAAAAGGTAGTTGTTGGGGTCGTACAGACGGCCAACGTCCTGAGAAACTCTTGCCGCCATGGGAACTGCGGATACACCTGCAGAGCCGATCAGAGGATTGACCTTACCTTTGGTCAACAAGCACATCAGCTTACCGAACAAAATTCCGCTAATGGTTGCAAAGACAAATGCTGCCAAGCCAAGCCCAATGATATAGATTGTATCAAGGCTTAAGAAGTTCTGTGCATTGGCAGTGGCACCGACAGAAACACCAAGGAAGATGGTCAAAACGTTCATCAGACCGTTCTGTGCTGTCTTGGAAAGACGGTCGGTCACGCCGCAGACGTTCATCAGGTTACCCAGCATGAGGAAGCCTACCAGAGGGGCGGCATCCGGAACGATGAGAACTACAACAACCATAACCAAAATGGGGAAGAGGATCTTCTCGGTTTTGGATACGGGACGCAGATTGCTCATGCGGATCTTGCGTTCTTTTTCTGTGGTCAGAGACTTCATGAAGAAAGGCTGAATGATCGGGATCAACGCCATATAGGAGTAGGCTGCTACTGCAATTGCACCGAGCAGGGTGGGAGCCAAGGTTTTGGTTACAAGGATGGCTGTGGGGCCGTCCGCACCGCCGATGATACCGATGGAAGCGGCTTCATTGGGAGCAAAGCCTAGAAGCAACGCGCCAATAAATGCAAAGAATACGCCGAACTGAGCGGCAGCACCCAAAAGCAGAGTTTTGGGATTAGCGATCAAGGGAGTAAAGTCGGTCATGGCACCAACGCCCATGAAAATGAGGGAAGGATAAATGCCGAGTTTAACACCCAAATATAATAGGTCGATCAACCCGCCTCTTTCAATGACTTCCTGCATTACGAAATCGGAACCGTCCTCGTGAATGAACAGATCCATGTGAATCAGTTCAGCACCGGGCAGGTTTGCAAGCAGCATACCGATGGCGATGGGCAGAAGCAGCAGCGGTTCAAACTTTTTGACGATTGCCAAATAGACGAGCCCTGCGATAATACAGTACATTGCCAGCGTTTGCAGGATGGCTACTGTATCTCCGCTGCCGAATAGTTTGGCTACACCGGTAGTGGAGAGAAAATTCTTGATTGTTTCAAGCATGATGATAATCTACCTTTCAATTGGATCAATTGAGGGTTGCCAGAGTGTCTCCGCTGTTGACAGATGTACCCTTGCCGCAAACGGTTGCAATAACACCATCGGCGGGAGAAACGATATCGTTTTCCATTTTCATAGCTTCCAGAACGCAAATAACATCGCCCGCCTTTACGGACTGACCGGCAGATACTTTTACTGCAACAACAGTGCCGGGCATGGGAGCGGGAATTTTGGTAGCACCTTCAGCACCGGCAGGAGCTTTGGGAGCGGGTGCTGCGGCGGGTGCAGCCACGGGGGCGGGAGCAGGAGCAGCTGCTACAGGAGCGGGTACAGCTACGGGAGCGGTAGCACCGCCTGCCAGTTCTTCAACTTCAACAATATAGGTATTTCCGTTTACATTTACACTGAATTTTCTCATGATATTTTTCTCCTCGATTATTATTTCTTATTCCAAGCTTGCTTGGTGTTGGTTTTGCGGAAGGAAACTACACGGAAACTGCCAACCGGCATGTCCATGCAGAGGGAAACAGCTGCGGTGATAGCGGCAACCAATTCACTGTCGTCACTTGCCGAAGGAGCGGGGGCGGATGCAGTAGGCGCAGGCGCAACAGGTGCAGGTGCGGCTTTGGGAGCGGGTGCGGGCTTTTCTTTCTTGGTTCCTGCAGTAGCAACCTTGCCGAAGACAGCGAGGATTGCCCAGATGATGACCAATACGGAGAATACAATACCCATTCCGAGAAGTGCAGTTTCAACACCCAAAGACAGGGAAGAACCGTATACTTTGACATCAACGGTGGTTGTTTCGCCTAAACTGTTGGTGATCGTGATGGTGGCATCACCTTTTCCGACAGGCTTGATTGTATTTGTTTTCAGATCAAAAGTGGCAACCTTTTCGTTAGAGGACTTCGCCGATACAATGGTGCCATCGTTGATCTTGACGCTGACGGGATCGTCACCGGCGATCAAGATGGTACTTTCCACAGTGGCAGTGAGCGGTTCTTTGGTTTCTGTTTCAGCGGCATGTACACCGATGCCGAGCGAAGAAATCAAAAGTATGACTACAGCCAACAGGGAAATAATTCTCATTTTTTTCATGTTTCCACCTCGTATCACAGAGGCAGATTGCCATGTTTTTTATAAATTTCACCGGTTGCTTTGGAAGAAAGCATTTCCAGAGCGGAAGCTACGCGATAACGGATATCAGCGGTAGCAATGATATCGTCGATGTCACCGTTACGTGCGGCGGCAACGGGGGATGCGATCTTGGTGTTCCATTCTTCGGTAACAGCCTTCTTTTCGGCAATGGGGTCTTCAGCGGAAAGAATCTGTTCGCCGTATACAAAATCAACAGCGGCTTCGGTGGGCATAACCGAGATGATTGCTTTTTCAGTTGCCAAAGCGATATCTGCGCCCAAAGCTTTTGAACCGAGCAGTGTGAATATCTGACCGTAAGCTTTGCCGGTTATTACGGTAACCTTCGCATTGGTGGAAGAAGCATATGCCATGGCAAGTCTGCCAAGAGCGGCAGAGAAGGGAGCTTTTTCTGCCTCGGGGCATACAACCAGTCCTTCACAGTCAACTAAAGTTACTACCGGAATGCTGAAGCTGTCGCAGAAGGAGATGAATTTAGCAGCCTTGTTTGCACCTGCGGGGGTCAGCTTGTCGGTGGCAGAAACCACACCTACAGTAATGCCTGCAACAGTACCCAGAACAGTTTTAATGTCGGTTCCGTAAGCAGAGGAAAGTTCAATTGCGCTGGCACTATCCAGCAGTTCTGCGGCAACATCGGAAGCGATGGCGCGGCCGGGATCGTCAACCGTCTCGGTATAAGCGGTGCCTTCCACATTGTTGGAAGGAAGCAGACAAATGATCTTCTTTGCTTCTGCAATGGCGCATGCAGGGCATGCGGCTGTTAAAGCAATAGAGCCGTTTTCTGCGGCGGTCTTGATGGTGCCTGCATTTTCCATTCCCTTTGCTTTCAGTGCGATGGGAGAGTTCACGAAATACTTTCCGCTTTCTTCTGCGCCGATCACAATGTCAGCCATGGAAGCGATGGTAGCAAGGGAACCGGTGCAGTTGCCTGCAACGATTGCGATCTGAGGAATGATACCGGATGCCTTGGCGGAAGCCTTCATAACGGCACCGTAACCGGAAAGAGCGCCTACGCCTTCCAGTACTTTTGCTCCTGCGGAATCCAAAATTCCGATGACGGGAGCACCCGCTTTCAATGCTGTTTCATAGATAGCGGTGATTTTCTTTGCGTGAGCCTCGCTCATAGCCCCCTTCATTCTGGAAAAGTCCTGAGCGTAAGCGAATACGAGACGGCCTTCGACAGCACCGTAACCGGTAATGACCCCTTCGAATTCGTTTCCTTGGGCATAATCAAATTCGGTAGTGGCACTCTTTACGAATCTGCCTGTTTCTACAAAAGTTCCCTCATCGAAGAGAAGACACAGGCGATCATAAGCGGTGCTCTTGTTTTGGAGCAATGCTTCGTACTCGCTGAGGGTTTCCTGCTTGATTTTGTTCATACAGTTCTCCGTTCCCGGCAACATAGACATTTTCAAGTGTAAGCCGGTTGCCGACAGAATACACCCGAGGGGTGACAAATTATTCTACCCCATACAAAGGTATTATACTATATATGTCGGATTTTAGCAAGAGAAATTTTGAATAAAATGTGAATTTTTTTTGCTCGGAACATATACAAAAGAACGTCTGCATTTTTGTTCAGAAAAATGCAGACGTTCTTTTTATATTTTTATGATGAATATGCTCTATTCTTTTGCAGGCTGTTTTTTGTAAGCCAAAATGGTTTTGACAGGTTCCTTGCAGATAAGGTGGATCAGCAGTTCCTCAACGGTTGCAAGCGCTGCAATGGTACAGCCTATTGTGGCAAAAATCGTTGAACAAGACAGTTTGATATAGAAAGGGATGGTAAATACAGCGAATCCCGTCAGTTTATTCATGTAGGTGTGCAGCGAAGCAAAACTGCGGTGTTTCAGTGCGAAAAGGGAGTAGGATATAATACGCAGCGCAATGGTGGATGCAACAACGATCCATATGCCGATCGGCAATTCTTCCCATAGGGTGGGGAAGGTTTTGATAACCATTACTGCATTGAAAGAAAGGTCGGCAACGCTATCCAGTTTGGCGCCGAATTCGCTTTCAGTATGGGTCATGCGTGCAATCCAACCGTCAGCCAGATCGCTGATGCCGCAGAACGCATACAGAACAAAAAACCAAACGGAAAAGGGTTTTGTGAACAGCATACCTATGGCTCCTACCAAACGCAGCGAGGTAATGATATTGGGTAAATGACTTAAAATCGTAATATTGCGCTGTTGAGAACGCATTTGAAAATTCACTTCCTTTGGGTTACATCAATGAATGATTGTATCTTCTATATTCTAGCATGGTATTTTATAAAATTCAATAACTTTTAAAATTTAATTGTAAAAAGAAAATGAACAGAACCACAACTGCTTCTGTTCATGTCCATTAATGATGGGAACTTTCGGTGAAAGCAATGAGTTGCTTGGCGCATCGGTATGCGCCTTCATAATCCTGCGTAGATTTACAACAAAGCTCCATGTCTTTGTAGATCTGTATCAAAAAAGGGACATGGATGTTGCCTTTATCCCGATCGCGGATGATCTCTTGCAATAGGTTTTTGGCACGATCATAATTACAGCGTGCTATGGAAAGCCTTGCGTTGATATGTCTTCTGTAGTGCGTACTTTCCAGTGAAAGAGAATCGTAAACAATGGCAGCGTTTTCTATATTTCCAAGTGAAATCAAGTCAAGTATTTGACGGTAAAGTACAGTTTCATATACATGTCGAAAGGACTCGGGAAGACGGTTTCGGTGGTTATTTATGATTTGAGAAGGATCTTCCAGCGCAGTTATAAAGAATTCGATTCTGGGTTTGATATGCATGGAATACTGAGATGATTCCGCATATTGGCGTGCCAGGTAAAAATCAGATTTTGCGCTTTCCAGATAGCCGGTTTCGTAGTTTTCCTCTCCGCAGTGACAGTAACACAATGCCAAAATACACATGATCTCATTATTTTTTTCTTCTGTAAATGAATCACACAGGCGGATGCAGTCACGGTAGCGGCATTCTTTTAATGCGTTTTGAATTTGCGGAAGACAGGCAGAAATAAGATATTGGTTGAGGTTATCCTCCTCGGTAAGAAAATAACCGGGGTCTACTGCCAAAACTTTTGATAAGTGCTTGAGTGTTTGTAAAGAAGGATTACCGGAACCGCGTTCGATCTGGCAGATCATGTTGCGGGAAGTATTTTCACCGGCTAAGTCATTCTGTGTTAGTCCGCGTATCTGGCGTAGTTTTTTTAGTTTTTCCCCAATGGTCACGTTGTGCTACTCCTCAGTTTAACAGTGCGGCGGCTTGCGCGTCGGTAAGCAAAAGTCCGTCTTCAGTTTCTTTCTTCATGGCATCTGCCTGTTCTTTCAGCGCAAGTTGTTTTTCTTGAATCAGTGCAGCAACTTCTTTGGCAAGCTCATCTTTGGTGCTTTCATAAAGCTTAAAATACTTATCGGAAAGCTCCGAAAGCATGCGCCCTGCACGCTCAGCACGCTGCTCCATTTTTTCTTCAAAATTCTTTTTAATTACGGTGGCTTCTTCCACAGCGCCCATTTTAATCAGTCTGGCAGTGCTGTTGGCTTCTTTGATGATCTGTTCTGCAGTACGATTGGCTTGCAGGATTACCTCGCCGAGACGTGTTTGCATGTGGTCGTCGTTCATTCCGGGCATGGGGATAGCGGCTACACGTGTACGCAGAGATTCGTTTTCCAGCTGTGTGTTGACAAGCTCTGATTTGAGCGCTTCCAGTTCAATGAGCAGTTCTCCGTACTCGGTGGGTTCTTCGGGCGCTTTGGGCGCATTCAGGAGTTTTGTTAATTCGTTGTCCAAATCTGTAATTTTGTTCGATAAGGAATGATTTTCGTTATGCAGGGTTTCATTTTCGCAGGATAGTTTATTATACTCCGCTTGCAGAGCGTTATACGCATCTATTTGGGCAGAGTTTGCGGCAAGCTGAGCCGAATTGGCTTCTTTCAGACTCTCGTTTTGCTTTGTTTGTTCGGTGAGTTTGCCGGAAAGTACTTCATTTTCCGATTTCAGGCGCACGATTTCAGCAAGGGCCGAAGTCAGTTCATCCTGTTTTTTTGCCAACTCATGCTTGATATTACTCAGTGATTTTTCTGTTTCGGATACTAGATCTTCCAGTTCGGAAATGTTTTTCTGCGCTTCTTGTTTGGTGCAAAGAAGCGTGTTTTCGCTCACATTGAGTTTGGTTTCCAATTCGGCGATCTTTTCGTCCGCAGTGACCAACTGATTGATTTTTTCTTCCGTATTTTGGTTTGCCAGTGCCAAAGAATTGTTGACAGTTGCAATTTCTTCGCGCAGTATGTCACGCTCTTCGGATAATAATTGGATTTTTTCTTGCAATTCTGCTTCGGCTTCTCTATGCAAACGGTCGCTTTCTAAAATGAAGCGGTTGACATCTTCTTTATTATATCCTCTTACCGCAATACGAAAATTGTTATTTTCTGCCATGACTATTCTACTCCCATTTTATGACTGCAGAATTATATTTCTGCTCATTTTTTGTCGATACCTTTTTATTCTATCACAATTTCATTATACTTGCAAGCGGTTTTCCTTCTTTTTTTCTGCATGGAAAAAAGTTTTTTGAAAATTCTTTTAATATGTATTGCAAAAGTCTTTGAATTATGGTATACTGCCTTCATAGCGAAGAAGGCTATGTCGATTTTCCTTTCTACAAAAAGCAGGAAATGAAAAAAGACCATACCGGCCGGGGAGTCAGCGGTGCCCTGTACCTGCAATCCGCTAAAGCAGGGGTGGTTTCCTTTTCCGAGGGCTGGATTCGTACGGTCTGTACCGATTTTGATATACGTTGAGGGTCGGGTTTCACGCAATGAGCGGCTGTGAACCATGTCAGGTGGGGAACCAAGCAGCATTAAGCAGTTTAGTTCATGTGCCGTGAAGTTGCCTTGCCGGAGTATATCGGTCGCATCCGCGTAGGAGTTCATGTTCGAAGTTAAGGTGTATGGTCTTCTTTTGTCTCCTGCTGTATTTTTTAGGGAGGTGTTTGGATGCATCAAGCACTGTATCGTAAGTATCGCCCCTCAACTTTTGAAGAGGTCGTTGGGCAAAAACATATCACCGAGGTGCTTCGGTATGAAGTTGCTTCGCGCAAGACTTGCCATGCTTATTTGTTTTGCGGTTCCCGTGGTACCGGTAAGACCACCTGCGCTAAGATTCTGGCAAAAGCAGTTAACTGTTTATCTCCTATAAACGGAGATCCCTGCGGAAAGTGCGATGCTTGCCGCGCGGTAGAAGAGGGAACAACCGATATTCTGGAAATGGATGCTGCCAGCAATACGGGCGTTGACTATATACGCGATATTCGCGAGGAAGTCCGCTATGCACCTGCGCAGCTCTCGGGCAGAGTGTACATCATTGACGAGGTACACATGCTGACAGATTCGGCTTTTAATGCGCTTTTGAAGACATTGGAAGAGCCGCCTGCGGGGGTAATGTTCATTTTGGCAACCACTGAAATGCAAAAGATTCCCGCAACCATTCTATCCCGTTGCCAAAGATTTGACTTTCGCAGGATTCAGAGTGATGTGATTGCAAAAAGATTGGAATATATCGCGCAAAATGAAGGAATTTCTCTTGCCGCAGATGCAGCGTATATGATTGCAAGATTATCTGAGGGCGGCATGCGTGATGCAATCAGCTTGCTGGAGCTTTGCTCTTCCGGAGAAGCGCCGGTTACGGTGGAGCGTGTAGCTGATGTATCGGGTAACGCCGGCAATCAAACCGTTACCAAAACGATTCGTGCTGTTTTAGCAGGGGATTGCGCCACTTTGTTTGGCGTAATTGCAGAAATTTATGCTTCCTCGCTGGATCTTTCCGCATTTTGGATTGATTTGCAAAAATATTATCGGGACATGCTTGCCTTTAAGGCGACAAAGAATATGCCGCGCGATCGTTTCAGAACCGATATTTTGGATGTGACTGAAAATGAACTTGAGGAGCTGGAAGAGCTTTCTAACGGTTTTCGCTATGAAACACTGATTTATCACTGCCGTATTTTAGAGGACGCTTTTGTTTCTGTGATCAGCAGGGGAAGTGCCAAACGGCTGGGGGCTGAAATGGCACTGCTTCGTTTGGTAGAAAAAACGCTGGATACCACCACTGAAGCATTATTACAGCGTATTTCCGTACTGGAGGATGCACTGGTTGGCGGTACTGTTCCGGTTAAGCGTTCTGTCCCTGAAAAGATTGTTACAGTAAATGAACTGTCGGAATCGACACCTGCACCAAAAACAGGCGTTGTTTCCGGAGATAAAAAGGTACTGAAAGCATTGAAGCGTTATCCCGAGATTGTGAAGACATTTGAAAAAAGCGAACCTACCTGTGCTGCATTTTTGACGGACGCACAGGGATATTTTGACGGAGAGAATGTCATTATCCGTTTAAAAAACAGTTTTCATTTAAAAATGTTGGAAAACCGCGGTGCGGCGGATATACTGAAAGTGATCGTTGGCAATCTGGAAGGTGTAGATGCCAAGGTGATTTTTGAATTGACAGAAAACAAAGCTGAAATAAGAAACGATTTATCGGAGCTTTCCGATACGTGATATAAGATAAACTATAATAGGAGTATAAAGTATGAAAGCAAGATTACCACAGGGATACGGCGGCGGACCGCAGAATATGCAGGCAATGATCCGTCAGGCTCAAAAAATGCAGGAACAGGCAGAGCAGCTGCAGGCTGAACTGGACCAGAGAGAATATGAGATCAAGGCGGGTGGCGGCGCTGTTACGCTGAAGATCAACGGCAAAAAGCAAGTGCTCGGATTAGAGATCAGTCCCGAGATTGTGGATCCCGATGATATTGAGACCTTGACCGATATTTTGACTGCGGCTTTCAATGAAGCAATCAATAAGGTGGAGACCACAAATTCCGAAGCAATGTCCAAAGTGACAGGCGGATTGAATGTGCCGGGGTTGATGTAATTCATGTTACTCTCACTGGAGATTCTATCGGAGCAATTGCGCAAATTGCCGGGAGTCGGTGCCAAAACCGCTTTGAAATATGCGATGGCTCTTTTGGAACTGAAGGATTCGGAAGCGGAAGCTTTTGTTTCCGCTATTGAAAATGCCAGACGCAATATTCGCAGTTGTGACCGATGCTTTAATCTATGCGAAGGTACTCTTTGTACTGTATGCGCAGATCAGACGCGCAGTGATGCGCAGCTCTGCGTTGTGGAAGACGCGCGTGCTGTGATGGCAATGGAACGCGTTTCCGGTTTCAAAGGACGTTATCATGTGCTGGAAGGGGTCATTTCCCCCATGGACGGCGTAGGACCGGAGCAACTAAGAATCAGTGAACTGGTTGACCGCGTCAATGAACAGTTGGAAAAAGGCGAATGCGAGGTTATTGTTGCCACCAATTCAACGGTTGAGGGCGAAACGACCGCCATGTACTTAACGAAACTTTTAAAGCCTATGGGCGCCAAGGTGACGAGGCTGGCTTACGGTATTCCTGTGGGTGCTGATCTGGAGTATGCAGATGAGGTCACCCTTGGACGTGCTATTGAAGGACGCAGAGAAATATAAGGGGATAGTTTTATGAAGTACTATAGAATGAAATTTGGAAATATCGAAAAGGATCTTCCGATTTGTCCCGTTACAGAAAATCTGTACATTGCGGGTTTTGTTTTGCTGGGAGATGCGCCTTTGAGCGAAGAATGTGCCAAGCAGCTACTTGCCAAAGCGCCGGAGTATGATTATATTCTGACAGCAGAGGCAAAAGGCATTACGCTTGCCAATGAAATGGCACGAATGAATGGCGATGCTTGCTACATGATTGCGAGGAAATATCCCAAACTGTATATGACAGGGGTTTTTGAGGTGAGTGTTCGTTCGATCACTACCGACAAGGAACAAAAACTGTATTTGGACAAAGCGGATGCAGAAAAGATGAACGGGAAACGAATTTTGATTGTGGATGATGTCATTTCCACAGGTGAATCTCTGCGTGCGCTGGAAACACTGGTGGATCAGGTGGGCGGCGTGATCGTCGGAAAGATGGCTGTTCTGGCAGAAGGAGATGCCGCAGAAAGAAACGATATTATCTATCTGCAAAAGCTGCCGCTTTTCAATGCAGATGGAACCGAAATAATGTAATATAAAAAAGTTGCTGTATCCATGTATAATTTTGGTTCAGTAACTTTTTTATTTGTAAATTTTTATATTTTTCGAAAAATATATTGCATGAAAAGCATGAATATGATACAATACTCCAATATACGGTTTTATGGAGATGTTTCAATGAATAGATATATAAAAACAGCAATTGCTTTATTATTGGCGATGACTTTTTTGGCATCCTGCGGCAAAAAGGTCCCGCAGTCTGTACCCGATGAACCTTCGGTAAAGGATGAGAATACAGTGATGCAGCCTTCTGTCGATCAGCCGACTGACAATGAGAATGTCGGTAATGACAAAAATGAAGATGATGATCCCGGATCGGATGTGACTGGCCCCAGTGATTATAAATTGCGCATCAATGAAGTGTTGTATGAAAACTCGGTATACCGCTTTGGCGGCAAGGATGCGTATAATTTTATAGAACTGCACAATTACGGCAGTGAAGATATCGACCTTTCGGGTTTTACGCTTTCGGTTTCGGGCGGACAAGCGGAACTTTCGGGCTTGCTGAAGGCAAAGGCGTATTTGCTTGTACTGCCGGGTATGGAAGGGGATACTACTGTTGGATTGGGTGCTCTTACACTGCGGCTTTCCCCAAAATGTACGGTCACTTTGGAAGATAACGAGGGGAAAATGATACAGGCGGTAACATTGCCTGAACTGAAAAAAGATATATCCTATGCATACGGTGCGCCAACCCTTGGCGTGTATACCGATACTGATTATGTCAAGACCGGCTTTGTAACTCCCGGGTATGAAAACTCGGAAGAAGGGTTAAACAAGTGGTATCAAAATAACGATACTGCTGTGGGGCTTGTGATCAACGAGGCGATGAGTGCCAACAGAGAGTATCTGGAAACACTGGGTGCCTATTATGATTGGATCGAATTGTATAACAATTCCGATACCGCTATCCAATTGGAAGATTACTACCTTTCGGATAAAGAAAGCAATCTGAAAAAATGGAATTTACCTAAAAAGTCCTTGGCACCCGGAGAAACCTTTTTGGTGTTTGCCGAAACAGACGATGCGCAAAAGCTGATTTCTCGCGGATATATCTGTTGCGGTTTTTCGCTGTCGGCAGACAGGGAACAGATCTATCTTTCCAATGCCGAGGGTGTTATTATGGATGCCATGTTGATCATGGGAACCACACAAAACGGAAGCTACGGCAGAATGGAAGGTCAGGGGGGATTCTTCTATTTCCCCACACCAACACCTCAAAAAAAGAACGAAAACGGCACCAGAACCATCACTACAACTCCCATGCTTTCCAATACCGGCGGTGTATATAACGGTGTGGGCGGTGTGCAGGTTTCCATAAAAGGCGAAGGCACTATTTATTATACGCTGGATGGAAGTGTTCCCACCAAAGATTCCCGTAAATATAACGGCGGATCCATTTCCATGAGTCAGACGGGTGTACTGCGCGCTGTTTCCGTTGTGGACGGAAAGATAACAGGAAGAGCAGCGACAGCGTCTTTTATTATCAATGAGAATCACACCCTGCCGGTTCTCAGCATTGCCATCGATCCCGAGGACATGTACGGTGACAAAACCGGTATTTATGTTGTAGGCGAGGGAAATGATCCCGGCGCCTGGTCGGGCGAAGCGAATTATACAAAGGATTGGGAAAAGACCGTATATGCTTCTTATTTTGAAGGGGAAGGAAAGGGATTTATGCTGGACTGCGGCATTAAGATCGCGGGCAGCGGCACCAGAGCGTATGACAAAAAATCCTTCCAATTGAAATTCCGCGGTATTTACGGTACTGCCGATTTGGAATATGATATATTCGGTACGGGAATCGAAACTTTTCAGAATATCAAGCTGCGTTGCGGCGAGGACTATTTCCGCGCAACCTTCCGTGATGAATTGCAGGCATCTTTGGTTATGGACGGTATGGACAGCTTGTTGGCACAGCGTTACCGTTGGTTTGTTTTGTATATTGACAGTGAATATTTCGGATTGTACGCATTCCGAGATATGACCGATGAAAACTATATTGCCAAAGCGGAGAATACCGAGGCATCAAACGTAACAAAGCTGGAATGCGACGGAAACAATAAGATCAGTACAAATAAAGATTTTATTAACCTTGTGAATTTCTGTTATACCAAGGATCTTTCCATTGAAGAAAACTACAAATATGTGACCGACCGTTTGGATATTGCCAGCGTTACCCAATGGTTTATTGCGCGTTCTTATTCCAACGACCGTGATTTCGGAAACTGTCGTTACTACCGCATTGGGGACGACGGAAAGTGGAAATGGATCTTCTATGATTGCGACTGGGGATTCTATTATGAGTACATGCCCCGTTCTCCCTATGATATTCTTGCAAGTGACTATCACTTGGCATTTCCGACCGTCAAGATCATGATCGGATTATTTAAGAGTCCCATATACCGCGATTATTACTGTCAAGAGCTGGCTAAGCACTTGAAAACCACCTATAATACTGCGCATATTTTGGAAAGGATCGAGGAACTCAATGCCACAGTTCTTCCCGAAATTCCCAGAGACCGCGAACGTTGGCCTCAGGGAAGCTATGATAAATATTTGACCATGGTGGAGGATATGCGTAATTTTGCGAAAGATTGTCCTTCTTATTTTGTAAAATCCACCGCTAAGTTTCTGAGTCTGTCGGATGCGCAGGTCAGAGCGTATTTTGGGGATATTATTTACGGTTAAAATATGAAAAACTACCGCAAGTAGCTTGTTACGGCATATTTGCGGTAGTTTTTAATTGGTTTTATTTCATATTTTCTTCCAGTATAGCGCAGATATTCTTAAATCTGGGTTCTTCTCGGATGGGGTCATAGCGGCTTTGATCCAGTTTTTGACGGTTGTAATAGGAGAAATTATGAACCGAAAGAGTATCAAAGTCATCACATTTTCCGGGGTAGGTCATTTTGTTTGTAAAGGGAGAAGTATAGGCATCTCCCGGTCTTGCCATATCTGCCTTTAAAGAATGCTCGGCCATTTTTTCAAGACGATCAAGGGTTTCTTTGATTTTGCCCTGTGCCACGGTATAGGTTGCGCCGATACGATACCAGTTTGCCACATCTGCGTGATAAGTTAGCATATTTTCGCCAAAGAACATTTTATAGGTTTCAATCAGCCAATCGAAATAGGCGATTTTTTCATCGAAGCGGTCGGGGGTGTTGGGAATATGCGCGATGACATAGGTATCTGCCTGATTGCAGAAAGAGGTAAGCAATTTTTCCAGGTAGTCCTGATAATGAACAAGCAAGTGCTCATCTTCAGGATGATCTTGTACCCATGCGGAAAATACACTTGATTTTACCGATTCACGGCAGTATTTCATGGAGCTGATTTGATCAGCACATGTATCGGCGCGCAATGTGTCTCTGAATCCGATGCAATACAGTGCGGTCAGCACTTCAATCACGTGGTTGCGGAATTCGGTATTACCGGTAGTATCAATGAGGGTACAGTAGATTTTTTCTGCTTCACGCAGAAGTCCCATTTTGGGTTTTTCATCCCACATGGTATATTTGCAGATCTCATCTGCCAAATTTCTCTGGATATCCTCTTCACCGGGGAATTCTGCCGCCCATGCTCTTGCTTCGGCAATGGTATCCTCGGTAGATTCTCTGCCAAGTTCGCACGCCTCATCGATCTTGTTCCGGATCTCGGCAAGACGCTGTTCACGCTCGCTTACGTTAATGCCAAGCAGGGTATCGGTGGAAATTGAGAAGAAAGACGCAATGGAGGGAAGCAGCTGGATGTCGGGAAAACCGCCGCCCGATTCCCAGCGGGAAACTGCTTGTTCGGTCACTCCCAGATAGGTGGCAAGCTGCTTTTGGGTGATCTGCTTTTTGGTGCGCAGATTTTTGATGGTTGTTCCAATATTTATATTCATGGTAAATCTCCTTTGTTTGGTAGTTTTTATTTTTTATCAGCTGACACCTGTATTATATACTACTTCCTATAAGAAATCAATTATCAATTACTTGTTTGGGACTAAAGTTTACGTTTAGTTACAAGGGATGATAAACAGTTTTTAAATTATGTTTGCTTGTTCTTTTTCTCTTGGTTAAGTAGCCACAAGTGAAAAAGAACCAAAAAGAGAAGCGGTCAAGATATTTCGCACTCTGCGGAGCAAGGTCAAAGGCTCAGCCTCTGGAAACCGCCAAATTTTTGAAAAGTAAAATAAAGTCGCATTGGTAAAAAAACGGTTGCCGTTTAGCAACCGTTTTTTATATTAGCGTTCAACCTCAACCATTTCAAATGCTTCAAGGATATCGCCGACTTTGATGTCGTTGAACTTTTCAAGACCAACACCGCACTCGTAGCCGGCGGCAACTTCACGTGCGTCGTCCTTGAAACGCTTCAGAGAGGAGATCTTATCTTCGAAGATCACAATACCGTCGCGTACGATACGGATCTGTGCTTTACGGGTGATCTTACCGTCCTGAATGTAGGAACCTGCAATGGTGCCAACCCCGGGAACATGGATGGTCTGACGCACTTCTGCATGACCCAGCAGTTCTTCTTTAAAGGTAGGAGCCAACATACCCTTCATTGCGGCTGTGATCTCGTTGATGCAGTCATAAATAATACGGTAGGTGCGGATGTCCACGTTCTGACGTTCTGCGGAATCCAGAGCCACCTTGTCGGGGCGTACGTTAAAGCCGACGATGATGGCATTGGATGCGGCAGCGAACATAACGTCGCCCTCGGTGATACCGCCTGCGGCAGAGTGAATTACTTTTACTTTAACTTCTTCGTTAGACAGCTTTTCCAGAGAAGAGCGTACTGCTTCTGCAGAACCGCCTACGTCTGCCTTAACAATGATGTTCAGTTCCTTGATACCGTCATTGATCTGCGCAAACAAATCGTCCAGAGAAACCTTACTTGCCGACTTGAACTGTTCTTCCTTGGTCTTTGCCTTGCGCTGTTCGGCAAGCTCTCTTGCCATTCTTTCATCGCTTACGGCATTGAATTCATCGCCTGCAGAGGGAACTTCGGCAAGACCGATGATTTCCACGGGGACGGAGGGACCTGCGGTTTTGAGAGTCTGACCGCGTTCATTGGTCATGGCGCGCACACGTCCGACGGCAGTACCGGCGATTACAACGTCACCGCTGTGCAGGGTACCGTTTTGTACAAGGACTGTGGCAACAGGACCGCGGCCTTTATCCAAACGCGCTTCAATGACCAGACCCTTTGCCTGACGGTCGGGGTTGGCTGTGAGCTGCTTCATTTCTGCAACCAGCAATACATTTTCCAAAAGATCGTCAATACCCATGCCGGTAACTGCAGAAACAGGGACACAAATGGTATCGCCGCCCCATTCTTCGGGAACAAGGTTATACTGGGTCAGATTCTGTTTTACAGTTTCGGCATTGGCGGTGGGTTTATCCATCTTATTGATGGCAACCACGATTTCAATGCCTGCTGCTTTGGCGTGGTTGATAGCTTCAACGGTTTGAGGCATGATACCGTCATCCCCTGCCACAACAAGGATGGCAATATCGGTACTCTTGGCACCTCTGGCACGCATGGCGGTAAATGCTTCGTGACCGGGAGTATCTAAGAAGGTGATATCCTTGCCCTGCACATTTACACGGTATGCACCGATGTGCTGGGTGATACCACCGGCTTCGCCTGCTGTAACATTTGCATGACGAATACGGTCAAGTAAGGAAGTTTTACCGTGGTCAACGTGACCCATAACACAAACAACGGGAGCGCGGGCAACCAGTTGCTCTTCACTGTCTTCGCTTACGTCAAACAACTTATCTTCGATGGTAACAACGACTTCTTTGGATACCTTGGCACCCAATTCATCGGCTACCAAATAAGCGGTATCATAGTCAACAGTTTGGTTTACAGTAGCCATTACACCCATCATCATGAGTCTCTTGATGACTTCGGCAGCGGTAACCTTCAAGCGGGAAGCCAATTCGCCCACCGAGATCTCGTCGGGAACAGTGATCTCAAGCGGCTTCTTTTTCTTTTCCATTTCCTGCTTGCGCAGACGCTCCATAGCTTGGCGTTCCTTTTCGGAAACGCTGGTTTTTCCGCCCTTGGTGTTCTGCTTCTTCAGCTTCTGCTTGTTGTTGTCATTGCCTTGGAACTTTTTACGGTCGGTATCCACATAGGATTCCAAGCGTTCATCATAACGGGAAAGATCCACATTGGCACCTGCGGAACGGGTGTCTACCACACGGGTTTTGGTTACGTGTTCACCGGAGGTGCGCTCTGCTGGTTTGGTTTCGACAGGACGTTCGCTGCTTTGGAACAGTGTGTTGACAGGGCGTTCTTTGTTTGCAGGCTGCTGTTTATTCTTTTTCTGATTGTTCTGCTGATTCTTTTGGTTCTGCTGATTTTGAGCGGCAGTACGGAAGCGGTTTTGCTTTTCTTCTTGTAGTTCCTGCTTGGTTTTGGGAGGGAGAGGAGCAGTTTTTTTCTTTTCGGGTTCTGCCGCAACGGCAACAGGGGCTGCGGGTACGGTAACCGGAGCGGTGGGAGTGGTTACTGCGGGAGTTACGGGAGCTGCAGTAACGACAGGGACTTGCTTTTCAATGGGTTTATCGGCTGTTTTCTTTGCGCCGCCGTTATTTTTATCATTGCCGGGACGCTGTGTATTGTTTTGCTTGGCGGATGTCTGAGCCTTATCGGCAGATTTATTACTGCCGTTTTGCTTAGGAGCAGGGGTGGAAGACTTGGCTTCGGGCTGACCTTTTTTTATACGGATTTTGGCTGTTCCGTTGAGATATGCACCCATATCGGTTACTTGATTTGCCAGTGTGATCGTATTCATGAGAGCAGAAAATTCATCGGGCTCCAGTGTTGCCTGACTGGTCTTGCCCATGATACCGCTATCGGTAAGATATTGCGACATTTCTTTGGGCTTGAGTCCCAAATCTTTCGCCAAGAGGTTGATTTTGTATTTGGTATTGATCATTCGTTACCCTCCTTGAGATCGTCATTTATCAGATATCGCTTTAATCCCCTCGCAAAGCCCTGATCGGTAATACCGATACAGCACACTGCCGAGGTCTTTCCGAGTAGGTGAGAAAGCTCACTCGGAGATTGCGGTATGTTATACCGCTCAATTTTGTAATATAAACAGCGGTCGCTGATTCTTTTTTTGGTATTGTCGGAAGCTTTATCCGAAGCCAGAACCATCCATACGGTAGGATTTTTGCTTGCAAGAGCTTTCATTACCAGTTCGGTTCCGATGACTGTGCGTCCGGCCTTTCGTGCCATTCCGAGCAGTCCTTCAAATTTTTGTTTGTTGTTCATATGCGCCCAGTTCGGTTTCCAGCGCAAGATAAACCTGCTCGGGAATCACAGTTTCCAAATTGGATTCAAAACGCTTTGCTTTTCTTGCTTTTTTGAAACAGGAAAGCTTCTTGCAGGTGTATGCGCCGCGACCGGATTTTTTTCCGGTGAAATCCAGTTCTACATTTCCGTCCGATGTACGAACAATGCGCAAAAGTTCCTTTTTGGGAAAGCTTTCTCCGCATCCCAAACAGCGTCTTTCCGGTATTTTACGGGTCTTTCCGGCTTGCAACCGATTTCGCCTCCTTTTGATAGGGTACAGAGGTATCAGTACCGATCTGTTTTGATATCTATTTTACAACCGGTCAGTCTGGCTGCAAGTCTGGCGTTTTGACCTTCTTTGCCGATGGCCAGGGAAAGCTGATCGGGTTCAACGATGACACGGCAGCTGCGCTCACCGTCGAAAATTACTTCGTTTACCGTTGCGGGGGAGAGAGCGGCCTTTACGTACTCGGCAACATCTTCGCTGTACTTGATAACATCGATCTTTTCATTGCCCAGTTCTTTCATAATGCCGTTGATACGAATGCCGCGGGCACCGATACAGGAACCGATAGGATCTACACCTTCTTCGCGGCTCATGACGGCGATCTTGGTGCGGTAACCTGCTTCGCGGGTGATACCTTTGATTACAACCACACCGTCGGTGATTTCGGGAACTTCCAGTTCAAAGAGACGCTTTACAAAATGAGAATGGGTACGCGACAGGGTTACAAGGGGTCCCTTGGTTTCCTTGCGTACTTCGGTGATGAACACTTTGATGTGGTCGCCGACATTGAAGCGGTCACCGGGGAGCATTTCGGTTTTCAGCAGGGTAGCATAGCTTGTGCCGGTGTCGACCACAGCATTTCCGCTGGTGGGGTCGATCTTCTGCACAACCGCGGTAATGATGTCTTCTTTTTTGTCTTCGTATTCTTTGATCATGATGCCGCGTTCTGCTTCGCGGATACCTTGGATGATAACCTGTTTGGCAGTCTGTGCACTGATGCGTCCGAAGTTTTTGGTTTTCATTTCTTCTTCGTAAACATCGCCCACTTTGTAGCGGCGGCTCTTCTTTTGTATATCGATCAGACCGATCTGTGTGGTGGGGTCGGTGACTTCTTCCACGATTTCCAACTGTTTGAAGACTTTCACATCTGCCTTCACCGGATCCATGACAATGCGAACATTACTGCCGCCAACTTCTTTTTTGAACGCGCTGACCAGTGCTGCTTCCACACGTTCCATCATGTATTCTTTGGGAATACCTTTTTCTTTTTCGAGAGCATCCAACGCCGCAAAAAATTCGGTGTTCATTCTTCTTCGTCCTCCGTAGTTTCTGTATTTATATTTTTCATTGCTTGATCAAAATCATAGTATAGATGTGCTCTTGCGATGGAACGGGGAGAGAATTCGATCTCGGTTCCGTTTTCTTCAAGAACGATGTTGTTGGTTGTTTCATCTACGCCGAGCAGCTTTCCTTTAAAAATCTTTTTCCCGTTTACCGCAGTAAAAAGATGCAATACCACCGTTTCACCCGACATTGCCACGAAGTGTTCTTCGGTACGAAGCACCCGTTCGATTCCGGGAGAAGAGACTTCCAAATAATAGGAGCCTTCAATGGGATCCTCGCTGTCAAGAATGGGTTCGATGGCACGGTGAACCTTTTCGCAGTCGTCAATGGAAACGCCTTCTTGACAATCAATGGTGATGCGCAAATAGAAGGAAGCACCTTCCTTGACATATTCCACATCCCACAAACTGTATCCCAGATCATTGACGGTGGGCAGGATCAGCGCACTTACTGTTTGTGCAATATTTTTTTGACCTTTTGCCATATATCCTCCATACGTAAAGCGAAGAGCGGTTCTTTCCAAAACCGCTCTTCCATAACACACTATACATATACTATAGCATACTTTCAAAAGAAATGCAATAGTATTTTTGCAAAAAAATGAAAAAAATCAAATTAGTGGTGATAATTAGTGGTGATAATAGTTTTTGATAAATTTTCCGGGAGTTGTACCTGTTACCTCTCTGAATTGCCGTATAAAGTGATATTGATTGTTATATCCCGCTATTTCCGCAATTTCACGAATGGAGTAGTTACCTTGTTGCATCAACTTTTTGGCGTGCTCGATGCGGATGTTCAGAAAGTCTTTTTTGGGAGATATGTTGAATATTTGCTTATATAGGCTGTAAAAGCGGGATGGGCTTAAGTTTACTGCCGCTGCCATATCGTTGACAGACCAGTTTTTGTTGAATTCCATATGGAATTGTTGGCGCAGAGCGGTAAACCGTTTGTAAGTTTCGGCATCTACTGTGGAAACATCGCTGTCATTCAGATTTCGGGAGAGCATGATCAATATTTCCTCCAAGCGAAGTCTGCACATATCGTGATAATACGCATGCTGTTTCAGTAATTCAATTTCGATTTGCTGCATTAATTCTGTGATTGCTGAATTATCGTGAGCATAATATACCGTTTCAAAATTCAAACCGTATTTTGCAAGAATTTCTTCCAACTCTTTGTTTTGGGCATGATATATATGAAAATAGTTGTGCAGGAGGGGAGTATCTGTTGCGATGTATTCTTGATAGCTATTTGCCTTCCAAAATATGCAGGCGCCTTTTCTTACCTTTATCCAAGTTCCTTTCAGGTTAACTTCAGCGGGTGAGAGAAAATGTATAAAAATATTGTCGTCACCTGTGGTGCTGCGGCGCAGATGAAAGCCTTGCGGTTCCAGACACATTGCCATAATTTTGGTAAATTCCATAAAATCCTCCCGCCAAAATTGCGCATTGATGAGATAAACTGAAAAATTATCGGTTGAGCTATTATATCAAATAAAGTAGAAAATGTCAATCATATTGCAGGAAAATGTATTTCAAAAATTAAGGTATTGTGCTATAATACATATGTGATATGTATGCTTGTTTGATATATTTTTAACAAACAAAGGGCTTGCGGTGTTTGTTATACTGTAAAAAACGAATAATAGTCTGTATTTTGGAGTACGCCATGCGTTTTTACAAGATTTCCTGTGCAATTTTGGCTTTTGTTTTTGTCATCGTACTGATTTTGACGCTCCTGTCTAATCAAACACATTACCGAGAAGCGGATCCTGCTTCGGTGACAAAAGAAAATTGTGTTTATTATTATATTCATGTTGATGATGTGAAAGAGATGGATGGATCGCTTGCCATGCCGGGTGGTTATGTAATGGTGGCTGAGTATCTTTCATTACTATATAAGCTTGATCCGGCAGAAGCCTCCCGTTTGGAAATGGATTATACACAAATGGGCACTTTCTATGAGACATATTTGCTTTTTGACGGCACTGTCTTATATATTTTGCTGGGCGTAGTGGCTGTTTTACTGATTATTTGTGTGTGCATTTCGCAGGTGTACGGTCAAAAGACCTATAAGATCGGGTTCTTTGTATTGCATGGCGGATTGGCTCTTTTGCTGGTCGGATTTATTTTTCAGAATTTACTCGGTCAAAGCATTTCCTTTGTACTGGATGTAGATGGCAGATATCCAAGAGGAACCGAGACGGTATATACCGATATGAAAGATGCGCAGAATCAAATGGATCTCGGATTCCAGATCAGTGCAACTTATATGAAGGTGTCCTACTATCCTGAAACAAACATGGTGCGTGAATATGATTTGACTGTTGAAACCAGAAAAGGTCCCGACGATGTGCAGCCTGTGGCTTACAAGTTGAAGGTAAACAAGCCGATCTATATCAACGGATATAAGATATATTTAATGAATTATGCGGATAATGCAGTTGTTTTAACTGCTAAATATGATCCGATGGAATATACGATTCTGTTCGGTATTTTTGCAACTCTTGCCGGAACGGTCATAATGTGCCTGTTCAGAAAGGACGGTGGTAGTGATGTTCAGTAACACTGTACTGCGTGTTCTCTTGGCAGTCACTGCCGGTCTGTATTATATTGCGTTTGGCTGTTCTCTTTATGAAAAGAAAATGCCGATCTTAAAAAAACTGAAATACGGTTTTTGGGCGGCGGGTGCTTTTGGCAATGCAGTGGCAATCGTAAATAACTATTTTTACAATGGTCACGTTCCCTTTGTTTCTATTTTCCAAGTGCTGATTGTACTCGGTATTTGTTTTGTTCCATTCTATCTGTATTTGACCTATATCTGTCGGTGCCGCGGATATTTCTCGGTGTTTTCGTTTGCTTCCGCAATTGTTATGACAGGTACAGCAGTGATGGAAACCAATCCCGAATCCTACTATCCTCCTGCGTTGCAGTCGCCGTTTTTTATCCCGCATGTACTGGTTTATATGATTTCCTACTGTCTGGGAGCGGTCGCATTTTTGCTGATCGTAATGTCTTTTATTCGTAAGGATAAATGCATGGAATTTGAGCGCACGGCGTATTGCTGCATCCGTACTATGTTTCCGTTTATGACAAGCGGTATGTTTTTGGGTGCGGTTTGGGCAGACCAGGTGTGGGGCGATTTTTGGAGCTGGGACATCAAAGAGAACTGGGCGCTTGTAACATGGCTTATCTTTGTGCTGTACCTGCACTGCTACAGAAGAAAGCCGCTGAAGAAATATACCCGTATATTGGTTATACTTGGATTTGTGGGTATTGTCGTTACGTTTTTCTTTGTCAACGTAATGAACAATACTACATCCGTTCATGTATACAGTTAACCCCAGGGCAAAATTTAAAGAAGGGAGAAATCTTCTTTTGAAGATCAAATTGCCATGAAAGAAAAGAAATCAATCAGTCGTAAGGACTTGATTCGGATCTCAATTGTGCTTCTGGTACTGGTGTTGGCTATTACACTAACGCTGGTGCTCGGATTAAGCGGTAAGAGCCGAAAGCCGAAGGATCCTTCGGTAGACGATCCTACCACAGATCCTATTGAGTCCATTGAAAATGCCTACCGCTCCCCCTCTTCGGTATCGGTAGACAAGGCAGGCAACATATATGTTTCGGATGCGACGGCAAATGCCGTTACGAAACTCGATGCTGCCGGTAAAGAAATTGCTGTACGTCAGATGAATGGTTCTGTTCAGCGCGTTCTGGCTACCGGTGACGATGTATATGCGCTTGTCGGTGAACTGGCAGGAGAACTGGTTGTTTTGGATACCAATCTCACTGTTAAGTCCAGCATTGAAGTGGGTCATACTCCCAACGATATTGTTATCAAAGGTAAGGTAGCCTATGTGGCAAACCGTTTTGATAACAGCGTATCTGTAGTTGACCTTGCAACCGGAAAAGTGACTGCAACTGTGGATGTCGGCAGAGAACCGGTTGCTATGGCTTTGGCAGGTAATGATCTTTACATTGCTAACCATCTTTCTTCGACCGCATCCAGTGAAGACATCGTTGCGTCTACCGTAACTGTGCTTGACACCGCGAAGAACACCGTGAAGAAGACAATTACCTTGACCGACGGCACGACCGGGGTGCGCGGACTGGCAGTTTCTCCGGATGGAAGCACTGTGTTTGTTACTCATTTGGTTGCTCGTTATACATATCCCACCACTCAGCTTGACCGTGGTTGGATCAACTCCAATGCATTCTCTGTGATCGATACCAAAACATATGATTCATTTGCAATCCTGCTTGATGAATTGGAAGTGGGGGCTGCAAACCCTTGGGACATTGCAGTGAACGAAGACGGTAATATGCTGTATGTTTCTCTTTCCGGTACACAGGAGATCATGACCGTTAATATCAACAATCTGTTGCAGTACATTGATACGCAGATTGAAGCCGGCAGAACGATTATAGACGGCAAAAAGGACATTGTTAACTACATTAACTTCTTGTCCTCACTTTCCGGTACTCCCAACCGTCAGACACGATACACACTTTCGGGTAACGGTGCGCGTGATATCGAACTGGTAGGCGATAAACTGTATGTTGCACAGTATTTTACCTCTACGATTGATGTGCTTGACTTCGCAGATAAGAGAAATGTTACTTCCTCTACCATTACGGTTGGCAAGCAGCTGGAGGATACCAGTGAACGTTTGGGCGAAATGGTTTGGTTTGACGCTCGTTTCTGCTATCAGCAGTGGGAAAGCTGTGCATCCTGTCATCCCGATGCACGTACAGACGCACTGAACTGGGATAACCTCAACGATGGTTTGGGTAATCCCAAAAACACCAAGAGTATGTTATTCTCTCACCGTACTCCGCCTGTAATGATCACCGGTGCCCGTGCGGATGCTGAAACTGCAGTACGTAAGGGTATGCTGTACATTCAGTTTAATGTTTTGGAAGAGGATATGTTGGTTGCCATTGACGACTATCTGCGTTCGTTGCTTCCCATTGACAGCCCCTACCTGAACAGAGACGGCACACTGTCCGAAGCTGCTTTGCGCGGCAAAAAGCTATTTGCAAGCGCCGGATGCGCTGAGTGCCATCCCGCTCCTTTGTACACAGACCTCTCATTCCACAAATCTCCTTATCTCGGTACCGACGGAACATGGGAGAACCGTGAGTTTGTAACCCCCACTTTGGTAGAAGCATGGCGTTCTTATCCTTGGATTTATAACGGCGGCGTTACCAGTATGGAAGATATCATTCGTAAGTTTGCGCCTACACTGAAAGATAACGAAATTTCGGATCTTGCTGAATTTGTTCTTTCCATCGGTATTGTCGATGAAGATTACGGCGTAGAACAGGTATTTGGAACCGATAAAGACGGTAACACATTGACCTGCAAACTGAAACCCGGTGCAACGCTGGAAACTGTAACAGTTCGTTGTCAGACAAAGACCAACACGGCGGCGGCAACTGTTACGATCACACTGTATGATGCCGATAAAAAGGCTGTCACCAGTTACAAACAGGAAATCGGAAAATTGTCATACAGACAGCTTTCCAAGATTGAACTTTCTGATTTCAAGATTCCTTCGGATATTAAGAAGGGAAGTTATCTTGAGATCGCCATTACCGCCGAAGATGGTAGTGCTTTGGCTACCGTATATCGGCTGAATTGTGAGGTAGAATAAGATGAAAGGATACAGTTTGAAAAGAATCATTGCTGTACTGGCTGTACTTACTATATGTACCGCGGCGTGTTTGCTCACCGTGTCCTTTAAGTCCAGTGCAGATGAAGTAGTTGATTTTAACGGTTCTACCGTAAAAACAGGTAATATCAAGATCACCCCTGAAGTACAAGAGCTGTTGGATTTCTCGTCTCACTATGTTGTAGTAAAAGCGAAGCAGATGGCAGGTTCTCACTATGCATATACCGATGCACTTGCAGAAGTTATCACAGGTGACGATCTGTATCGCGAAACCAATTTCCATGCAGGCTCTGCCATGGTATTGCTTGCTCTGCTCGATTGCGGAAATGGTACTGCGGATGTGTTTGAAACTGAGCTTTTGAGCTCCACAAAGGGTGTTATCCGTGATCCGGATGTTTCGGCAGACGGAACAAAGGTACTCTTTTCTTGGAAGACTTCTTCGGCTGATGACTATCATATCTATGAATTGGATATGACAAACGGTTCTTATCCCTATAAGCAGCTTACATTCGGTTCCGGTCATTCGGATCTTGAACCTAAATATTTGCCCAATGGCAATATCGTGTTCAGCTCCAACCGTGATGTACAGACCGTTGACTGTTGGCATACCACTGTATGCAACAACTACATTATGAATGGCGACGGCAGCAACATTATCCGTGTGGGTTATGACCAGGTTCATACCACATATCCGACAGTTTGTTCCGATGGCCGTGTGCTGTATACCCGTTGGGATTACAATGACCGTACGCAAATGTGGGTACAGGGTGTATTCCAAATGAATCAAGACGGTACCAACCAAACCGAACTGTTTGGTAATAACAGTAACTTCCCCACAACGCTTCTGCATACCAGAGAAGTTGATGGTGAGCCCGGTGTATATATTTCTGTTGTTTCGGGACACCATGTTCCTCAGATCGGTAAACTTTGTCTGATTGATACCAACGAAGGCAGAAATGAAAAGGATGCTATCCAGTTTATCAATCCCGATGCTCACTGCGGCACCAACGGAAGCGTGGACGGATACGGCCAGTCAGGTACTGTTTATAAGTATCCCTATGCTATTTCTTCCGATTTGTATTTGGTATCCACTATTCAAGGCTACAGCGGCATTTCCACTGCATTTGACATCGTTCTGATGAACAAGAGAGGACAGTCTGTAACTTTAGTAGAAGGTACTTCCGATCTGCCCGCAAGCCAGATCGTTCCCATTAAATTGACAACCAATTTCAACCGTCCCAGTCTGGTTAACTATGCTCAGAATACCGGTAACTATTATGTTGCCGATGTTTATGACGGAGAAGCCATGAAGGGCGTTGAAAGAGGCAGTGTTGCATATTTGCGTGTTGTTGAAGTAGTTTACCGCGCCAGCGCAATCGGTGCTACTCAGTCCAGCGGTTCCGGCGTAGGCGACCCCTTCTCCCCCATTGCGACCGGTAACGGTTCTTGGGACGTTAAGTCTGTTCTTGGTATCGTACCTGTCGAAGCGGACGGATCCGTGCTCTTCAGCGTACCCTCTGATACCCCCGTTTACTTCCAGCTCTTGGATAAAGACGGTAAGGTGATTCAGACCATGCGCAGCTGGTCTACTTTGATGCCCGGTGAGACCTACTCTTGCGTAGGTTGCCATGAAGATAAGAATACCGCTCCCACCAACGATAACGGTATTACCGATGCCATGAAGAAGGGTGTTCAGAAACTGCAGCCCGATCTTTGGATGGCAGATGTGGAAAGCTATGAAGGATATGATCCTTACAATGATAAGTCTATCGGCTTTTCTTATCTGGATGTAGTTCAGCCTATTTTCGATAGCAGCTGTATCGAATGCCACAGCAATACCACTATTTCTTACAATGCAATTCAAGTACAAAAGGCAAATGCTGATGAGTCTATTATTGCCGGCGAATATGTTATTTCTAAGAGCGATATTTGGAATTACTCCATCGATGGCAGTCCTGTAAAGGCACGTTATGCTCCTTTTGGAAAGATTACCGCTGCACAGACCGATATTAACTCGCAGTGGACTTCGGGTACTTTGGTACTGACCAAGGATGTTATGATTACACAGTACGACATAGAAGCATGCGACTTCAAGCTTGAAATTGCATATTCCGGTACTGTTACGGTAAAGGTTAACGGTAATGTATTGTTTACCGGCAGTTCCGATACTGTGAAAAATGAAAAGATATCCTTGACCAAAACGCAGATCGCACTGTTTAAAAAAGGTCAAAATACAGTTGAAGTAACTGTTTCCGGCGGTACCAATTATATTGATGTTGCTCTGCGTGTAGGCGTAGAGAGTGACGTTGTGGATATTTTTGGTTCCAGACAGACTTGGAAGTATACATTTACCAAGCCTGCTGACGGTTGGAATACCCTTGAATTTGATGATTCCTCTTGGAAGTCCGCCAAGGCTCCTTTTGGTGACCGTGTCAGCGGAAGTACTGCATGGAGCGGAAGCTCTCTGTTCCTGCGGTATGAGTTTACTGTTACCAATATAGAACAATACAAGGGCGGTCAATTCATCATGAAGACTTTCTATGATGAAGATCCTGTATTCTATATTAACGGTAAACAGATTCACAAAGAAAACGGTTGGAGCGACAGCGAAACTACCCTGATGGCTTCTGTAGATCCGTATAGCGTATTGAAGGAAGGCAAGAACGTAATTGCTGTTTCTGTTGTGAATGATGCCGGCGGTAAAACCTTTGATACAACACTCTCTGTAAAACTGGTTAAGACTGCAGGTGAATCCAATGCTCCTTTCTCTCTGGAAGGTATTCCGATTTTTGCATCTCGTATGCACCGTACCTATCCATTGTCTTATCTGTTCCTGACAGGTTCTACCGCATCTTACGGCGGTAATACTGTGGGCGGATATCAATTTGTTGGTTATTCCAATAAATATGTTAACTTCCTTTCTACCATGAGTGCACCCGAAATTCAGAAGCCTAACAGCTATGGCTCTTCCAAGAGCGGTATCATTGCAAAGCTGCAGTCGGGTCACGGCGGTTTGACGGATAACCAGATCCGTGCGATCGCATGTTGGATCGACTTGGCAGTTCCTGCTTACGGTACATACAATGAGGCATCTCAGTGGGATTCAACCGCTGAAAGAATGTTCCAGGAAAAGGAAAATAAGCGCGCATTCTATGATATGCTTGATAAATGTGCCAAGATGGCTATAGCAGGCACGCTTGATAAAGGCACCATTGAAGTTACCTACAAGAGCACGAAGAATACTTACACCAATTCCGGTGATGGCTTCGTTCTTTTGAATGTGGCTGAAAAGTATTCTAACGGCTCTACTGTAACCGTTAAGTTGCCTGAAGGTAAGAAGTATATTGCTGTAACCCTCAACGGTAGAATGGGCGAGAGCATCATTTATGTTCCCAACGGTACTTGGACATATACCTTTGCCAATATCACAGCGGTATATCCTCAGACAATGCGCAGTTCCAGCTACGGTTATACTAACAATATGATCGTTGTTCGTATCCCCGATGCGGATGAACTGTCCAAGGAACGCAATCTTGCTCTGAACGGATATGATATGGCAGCAGCCAAGGATGCATATCCGCATGCAACCTCCAGTGCAACCGGTACTACCGATGCCGTTGCAGCTGCCAGAAATGTAATTGACAGTTTCAGATCTAACCAATCTGACAAGGCAAATTGGCCCAACCAGTGCTGGAATCCCGGAACTGATACAACCAATTCTTGGATCAAGATTGATTTCGGCAGAAATGTAAAGGTGAATACTCTTGAAATTCTGCTGCGTGCGGCTGCATCTGATTCTCATTATACCGATGCAATCGTTGAGCTTTCGGATGGCTCTACCATTGAAGTTGCTTTGCATAGAACCGCTGATGCGATTGAAGTGGATCTTGGCGGTGTAACGACCTCTTCTTTGACCATTAAGGGATTTGTAAAGGCAGGTAGTGCTGTTGCTCCCATTACCGAAATTGCGGTTTACGGAACAGAAGCATAAATTATTAACCCCAAATTTAATACGATAAAGGGTTGGATCCCAACGGATCCAACCCTTTTGTCAAAAATAAAAGGAAGCGATTCGGTAATGCATATCGCTTCCTTTGTTTTGAGTGAAGAGCACCAATTATATTTCTATATTGGTATCTTCATCGATTTTAGACTGTATTTCCCGCAGTAGTCTGACTGCTTCTTCGTTATCGGAAGCAACTGCCTCGGCTGTATGAAATTTTGCTGTTTGGGAGGGATGAGGAGTGCTTTCGGTTATTATTTCAAAATCATTTGAAGTTTGTTCGGTAAGATCCTGATCCAAAGAATAATTTCCGTATTTAGAGGTCAGAATTCTGTGTTGATTATACTGAGCAAATGCGGTGATGACCTCTGACGCCGTTCTGAATTGCGGACCGTTCATAGTTGAATTCTGATTAAAATTACGTAAATAAGTCAGTAAAGAATCCACAGACATTGCTTCGGGGTAACGCATGGTCATTCCGATTTTGGATCCGGTAAATACGGCGATGCGTTTTACATCTACATAAATTTTTTCTCCGATCAACAAACCTTCCAAAAGATTGGCAGCAGGTACCGTGGAGTCAAATGGGTTCGGCAATGTAACAGTAACTGTTTTTCCGTTGTTGCCAAGATATCTGTGACGCCAGGAACCGGTCTTGGGGTTGTCGTAGGCGCCGTTACCATTTACAACGGATATCACGATTACACCGCCTTTGCTGATATAGAGAATATCGATCGTTTGACTGATCTGAACACTTCCTGTCCCTGCGGATCCCACAGGTGCATCTTTTAGGATACAGGCACCGGGTAGCTCGGCACAAAGCAGATCATATACAAAACCAACGTCATCCCGTCTGTCTGCAAGGACGCTTGCCGTGATCAGTTTTTGCTTTCCTTTTATAACCAAAATGATGGCAAATACCAACCCGCAGATCGAAAGGAAATAAAAGATCCACGGAGAAAGTAAAAAACGACCGATCATTTTACTTTTTCAATATAATTCACTATATCTTGAACGGTAATCAGTTTTTTTACTGCTTTATCTTCGATCTCGATATCAAATTCTTCTTCGCATGCCAGTACAAGGTCTGCAAGTTCCAGAGAATTGATGCCAAGATCCTTGGAGAGTTCAGCGCCCGGTTTTACATCCTTTTCTTTTACATCGAAATTACTGCAAATGATTGCTTTCACCTGTTCAAACATATTGTTGTCCTCCGTGATTTAAAGTTTATAGCGTTTGATTTTACGACTGGTTGTTTTTTCAAATTCGGTTTCACGAATAATGATCTGGCGAATTTGTTTGTACTGAGGAAGTTCACGGTTGATGGAATCGATCGCTTCCTTGACTCTTGCGTATACTTCTTCGGCACTCAGTCCCGCCAGCTGTTGTTCGTAATCGGGAAATACAAGTGCTGTGATGACAGGGTCGGTGGAGTCGGGTAGGGGTTTGCCCACGATGACAGATTCTTGAATAATATCAATTTGTCCCAGATATTCTTCGATCTCTTCCGGGAAAATATTTTTACCGTTGCTGAGTATGATTACGTTTTTCTTTCTGCCTGTTATATAAACGTAACCGTCATTGTCCATGTATCCGATATCACCTGTGCGGAACCAGCCATCTTCGGTAAATACCGCATCGGTGGCTTCTTCGTTGCGATAGTAGCCCAGCATAACATTGGGTCCAATAGCAACAATCTCGCCTGTTTCATCGTCTTCTTTCTCTTTATCAATGCGGATGGTAACATCCAAAACGGCAGGACCGACAGAGCGAAGTTTTTCTTTACCGACGGTATTGACGGCGAGCAAAGGAGAGCATTCCGTAATACCGTATCCTTCTAAAACATCAATGCCAAAATCTCTGAAATCTTGAATGAGCTGAGGATTGAGGGGAGCGCCGCCGCAAACAATGCCTTGAAGTTCGCCGCCGAGTGCTGCTAGAATTTGAGCAAAAAATTTGGTGCGCAGATCAATGCCGATTTTTCGCAGGGCATTGCTGATTTTGATCATACGGCGCACCAGTTTTTCCTTGCCCTTGGCACGTATTTCTGCCCATATTTTTTTGTGCATGGTTTCCACAAACAGAGGAACCAATACAAGAATCTGCGGCTTGAATTTTTGAAAATTACGCAGTACATATTTTAGACTGTCGTTTAGGAAGGTGACAGCACCGTAATACTGTGCTGCCAAATGGCTACAAGTAACTTCGTAAGTGTGGTTCATAGGCAGAACCGATACTAAGCGAGTGCCTCTCTCGATAAAATCAATTGCGTTGGCAGCTGACATAGTATTGGAGCAGAGGTTTTTTTGACAGAGCATAACACCTTTACTGGTGCCGGTGGTGCCGGATGTAAAGATAATAGCGCAGCATTTTTCAGTATCTATTTCAATTTCCGAATAATGGCTTTCTCCGGATGCGATGTATTCGGCGCCCATTGTTAAGAGTTCGGTGTAGGGGAGGATACGATCACACTCTACAGTTTCATTTTCGCTATCCACCGGAATAAATTTCTGAATGTCGGGAAGACGGTCGGCAAGTGCAGCGATTCTTCCGTTTTGACCGGATGTGTAAACCACGGCAACTGCTTGCGACAAAATTAAGAAATTGACAATTTCATCGTCGGTGATCTCTTTATCAAGGGGAATGATAACGCCGTTGCCGTTGACAACGGCATAGTATGTAGTCATATAAGCAGGATCTGCTTCTCCGATCATAGCGATAGGCTTGCCCAGCAATCCCAGTTTTTCCAGTGCGGCACCCATATTGGTTGCCGAATTGTACATATCACGGTAGGTGTACTCGAATTGTTTCTTTTTCCTGTTGTAAATATAGCAAGGACTGTCGCCGTAAAGTTCTGCATTTTCGCGGATGAGACAAGCAAGATTGGTTATCTTACGCGTATCGATCATGCGATTTTTGATATTGCTGATTGGCATATAAGTTCCTCTCTTTCTGCAAGTCATATTACGACACTTTATTATAGCAGTTATCGAAGATATTGTCAAGTTTTTTTTCGTCAACGCTTGCTTTCATTTCAATGATATGATATACTGGAAGTGTAATTATGAAGAAAAGAGGCAAGATATGAAAGAAAACGAGAAAAGCAAGCGCCGGATAAAGATTGGCATTACGGTGTTTTTTGTCTTTGCTGTGGTGATTGCACTGCTGTCAATGATTGATTTTGACGTTTTGTACGCAAAGATCAGCGGACCAACAAAGATCCCCGAACCCGAATATGCCGATGAGGATTTTTACATTGCAGATTATACTACCGATATTCTTTCCGATCCTGTCTATCTGGAATTGGATCGAACTTTGACCTGGGTCGAGGACGGCGTTTCGGAAAAACTGTCCGATAATAATTATGAAAAATATCATGAGCCGGGTATTCTTGTGCACAATTATTTTGAATCGTTGATTCATGGCGATGCAGATGCGTATAATGCGTTATTCAGCGCAGATTACAAGAAAAAGTTCGGTGTGCAAGAGAATTTTCCGATGCAACGCGTATACGAAATGAAGGCAGAGGTTCTTTCAAGCAATTTGACTGATGACGGCGGCAGAGATTATGTTATAAAATTGAGTTATAAGATACAGGGCAATGACGGAACGGTGCGACATGATATGCTGAGCGACAGTATAGTGCCGATTGATATTAAAGTGCATGTCACAGCCGGAGGCTACACGGAAATTCTCTCGGTGACAAAGTATTACGGAGGCGATCCACTTGAAGGCCCCAAGTTTCCCATTGCTTTGGCAATTGTGTTAATTGCAGTGCCGATACTTTTGATCGCTGCCTTTACTATCCTTGTAGTTTGGATTATCAGACGCAAGAAAAAAGCATGAATATGATCGGTAACATAGTCCGAAATTGTGTTACCGATCTTTATATTTTTTTAAAAAAACTATTGACAAAAATCGTAAATTATGATAAAATGCAACTACCTCTGTAGGAGGGCTCTTTTTTTGTGCGCAAAAATTGATCCAATCTCCTATTGAGGGAGGTAAAATCGAATGGAAGCGTTGCTTCCAAATTTATCAGGAGGTGCCGAAATGAGAGTCAAGATCACACTCGTTTGCAGCGAATGTAAACAAAGAAACTATGAATCTAAGAAGAACAAGAAAAACGACCCCGACAGACTTGAAATGAACAAGTATTGCCGCTTCTGTCGTAAGCACACTCTTCATAAGGAAAGTAAGTAAGGAGGATACGATGGCAGATCAGGAAAAGAACCGCAACGAAGTTGCGGAAAAGAAGCCCGCTCCTTCTAAAAAGGATGCTCCCGCAAAGGAAAAGAAAGCTGACAAGAAACCCGGTATTTTCAAGAGACTCTTTAAGTTCTTCAGAGAAGTAAAGAGCGAAACGAAAAAAATCGTCTGGAGCAGCAAAAAACAAACCTTCAATAACACTGTTGTTGTAATTGTTGCAATGGTAGTTATCGGAGCAGTTGTAGTTGGACTGGACTATTTGTTCAGCTGGATCATCCAGGGACTTATCTCCCTCTAATCGGAGGTTTTCCTAATGGCAGAAGGCAGTTTTGAAAATCTCGGTCCTCGGTGGTATGTTGCGCACACATATACGGGTTACGAGAATAAGGTAATGGCCAACCTGGAAAAGATCGTTGAAAACCGATCTCTTCAGCATTTGATTTTTGATATGAAAGTGCCGGTTGAAACTGTGATTGAAACCGTAAATGGCCAAGAGAAAGAAGTCGAGAACAAGATTTTTCCCGGTTACGTGTTTGTTAAGATGGTAATGACCGATGAAAGCTGGCACGTAGTTCGGAATATCAGTGGTGTTACCGGCTTTGTAGGCCCCGGATCCAAACCTGTTCCGCTTTCCGATGAAGAAGTTGCGAATATGGGCGTGGAAAGCAGAGTCTACGAACTGAAATATTCTGTTGGCGACACAGTACGTATTGTCAGCGGTACGCTGACCGGCTTTGTTGGTGTTGTCAAGGAAATTTCGGAAGACAAGAAGAAAATCAAAGTGTTGGCATCCATGTTCGGTAGAGAAACACCGGTTGAATTGGATTCCGACAGCGTAGATCTTCTTGAAGTGTAAATTATAATTTAGGATGCTTTCTGGTGTGTTCGACATAAACGCACCTGTGGGAGAGAGAAAATATTATTTTGCATTCTCTCGTATATGAACCACAATTTGGAGGTATTAAAATGGCAAAGAAAATTCAAGGCTATATTAAGCTTCAGCTGCCCGCAGGTAAGGCAACTCCCGCTCCCCCTGTAGGTCCCGCACTTGGTCAGTATGGTGTTTCTATCCCCAACTTTACCAAGGACTTTAACGAAAGAACCAAGTCTCAGATCGGTCTGATCATTCCTGTTGTTATTACTGTCTATGCTGACCGTTCCTTTACTTTCATCACAAAGACTCCTCCTGCTCCCGTTCTGATCAAGAAGGCACTGGGTCTGCAGTCTGCTTCCGATAAGCCTAACAAGAACAAGGTTGGTAAGCTGACCAAGGCTCAGGTTGAAGAGATCGCAAAGACCAAGATGCCCGACTTGAACGCTGCATCCCTTGAAGCTGCTATGAGCATGATCAAGGGTACTGCTCGCAGCATGGGCGTTACTGTGGAAGAATAAGGATAGGAGGTAATTGAACATGTCTCAGGGAAAGAAATATCAGGACAGCGCAAAGCTGGTTGAAAAAGCAAAGCTCTACGATCCCGCAGAAGCTCTTGCACTTGTTTGTCAGACTGCTAAGGCAAAGTTTGATGAAACCATCGAAATCCACATTCGTTTGGGTGTTGACTCCCGTCACGCTGACCAGCAGGTTAGAGGTGCTGTAGTTCTGCCCAACGGTACCGGTAAAACCGTTCGTGTACTTGCTATCTGCAAGGACGATAAAGTTGCTGCTGCAAAAGAAGCAGGCGCAGATTATGCAGGTTCCACTGAATTTATCGAAAAGATTCAGAAGGAAAACTGGTTCGAATTCGACGTTATCATTGCTACCCCCGATATGATGGGTCAGCTCGGTCGTCTCGGTAAGATCCTGGGTCCTAAGGGCTTGATGCCTAACCCCAAGGCCGGTACTGTTACCCCCGATGTTGCTAAGGCTGTAAAAGAAGCTAAGGCAGGTAAGATCGAGTATCGTTTGGACAAGAACAACATCATCCACTGCCCCATCGGCAAGGCTTCCTTCGGTCCTGAAAAGCTGCAGGTGAACTTCGATACTCTGGTTGGTGCTGTTATCAAGGCTAAGCCCGCTGCTGCTAAGGGTCAGTACATCAAGAGCTGTGTTCTTGCATCTACTATGGGCCCCGGTATCAAGGTTAACGGCTCTAAGCTTGCTTAATTGAATTTTAAGGGATCTGACTAAAACGGATCCCTTTTTATTTTAGTGAGGGAAAATGAATCGTTCTGTTGTTGTTTCGATATATACGGTTATATCCGTTTTGATTGTTGCAATCAGCTATTTGTTGGATGATATTCTCGGTGTTTGGCGGATCGGTATCACAGGCGTGCTGTTATTGGCACTTGGTTATTTTTGTATGCGCCGTAAGAACGTTTTTGTATCTGATAATCATTTTAAAAAAGTGTTTTCATTTTCGCATGCACTGTTGTTTGCATGCGTGATTTTAATGGTGATTGCTGTTCGGTTGCTATTTTCAACTGTATTTGTGAAAGTTGGCATGGACTCTGCACCGATTTATAAAGGGGCGTCGCTTCTTGAGCGATTTGTGTCAACAGTTTTGATGCCTGCGCTCTGCGCGCCTGTGATCGCTTTTTATATTTTGCCGTCAATTTTTGATACCCAAAGCAGAGTTTTAAAAGTTTTGTTTGGCGGATTGGCTTTTTTACCATTTTGTACTGCATGGTTCTTTCTGCCGGCTGGGTTCCTTCTGGGAGTTGGAATTGCATTGACAGATACTAAAAACGCAAACAGTATGGTCAACTGTTTTGCCGCCTACTTGGTTTTGATGCTTTACGATACTGTTTCCGTATCGCTAAATGCTGTTCATTTGAACCTGTCGATCAGACAGGCGGGAGTATTCTTGTTGATTTCACTCTCAATTTTGCTATTGACGGGATATATTGCACAACGCATTTTAAAGGAACGAAAGTTTCATATTGGTGAATTTTTCACTGTGTTTTTTCTGTCAGCAGTTTTTCTATTAATAGGGATCGCATTATAAAACCTTATAAAAAACACCGCCGGAGTTCGACGGTGTTTTTGCGTGTTTATTCATTTGTTTCTTTGATTTCTTCAACAACAGCGATTCCAAGATCGGCAAGTGCTTTGGCTTCCGCTGGGGAGGGACACTGGCTCATGAGCTCGGAAGCATTCTGAACCTTGGGGAAGGCAACCACATCTCTTAGGCTGTCAGCCCCCGACATGACCATGGCAAGACGGTCAAGGCCCATACCGGATCCACCGTGGGGCGGGGCACCGTATTTGTAGGCATCCACAAGGAATCCGAATTTCTTTTCGATATCTTCCTTGGTAAGACCCAGTGCATTGAACATCTTTTCCTGCAGTTGCCAGTCAGTGATACGGATAGAACCGGAGAGCAATTCGGTTCCGTTGAGCACCATGTCATATGCTTTGGCACGTACACTGCCGGGATCACTTTCCAGATAGGGCAGGCATTCTTCCATAGGCATAGTGAAGGGGTGGTGCATAGCGTCCCAATGCTGTGTTTCTTCGTTCCATTCGAAGAAGGGGAATTCGGTTACCCACAGGAAAGCAAATTTGTTCTCGGGTATGATGTCCAGTTTCTTTGCCAAAATGGTACGCAGTGCGCCGAGAGTGGGCAGAACAACCTTGTTTTTATCGGCAACAAAGAGGGCAACGTCCCCTTTACGGCAATCAATGCGATCCATAATGGCATTTAATTCTTCTGCCTGCATGAACTTGCCAAAAGAGCAGTTAGGGGTATCATCTACAAAACGGATGTAGGCAAGACCCTTAGCGCCGATACCTCTTGCGTGTTCGGTAAGCTTGTCTATCTCTTTTCGTGTCAGCGTGGCGGCGGCGTTCTTTGCTACAATGGCACGTACGGAACCGCCGTTTTCGATGGCAGAGGTAAATACGGAGAAGCCGCAATCCTTTACAAGATCGGAAATGTCGTTGATCTCCATGCCGTAGCGTACGTCGGGCTTATCGGAGCCGTAACGGTTCATGGCATCGGCAAAGGTCATTCTCTGCATAGGAAGCTCGATATCTACGCCAAGCACTTCCTCGAAGCAACGGGCAATAAAGCCTTCATTCATGGACATGACATCTTCTTGGGTGGCAAAGGACATTTCAAGGTCGATCTGGGTAAATTCGGGTTGACGGTCGGCACGCAGGTCTTCATCTCGGAAGCAACGAGCGATTTGAATGTAGCGGTCAAAGCCGGAAAGCATCAGAAGCTGTTTATAGATCTGAGGAGATTGGGGCAGGGCATAGAAGCAACCTTTGTGGATGCGGGAGGGAACCAGATAATCGCGCGCACCCTCGGGGGTGGACTTGATCATCATGGGAGTTTCAATCTCGTAGAATCCGTTTTCGTAATAGTACTCTCTGGCAACACGCGCAATATCATGGCGCATTTTGATATTCTTTTGCAGTTCGGGACGTCTCAGATCTAAATAGCGGTATTTGAGAGCGGTTTCATCCTTTACCTTTTTGGAATCAGAGATTTCAAAGGGAGGTGTTTGCGCGGCGGAAAGAACTTTCAGCGATTTTACAAATACTTCAATTGCTCCGGTTTTTAAATTGGGGTTTACTGCGCCTTCACCGCGGGGGCGGACAACGCCGTGAACAGAAATAACGTATTCAGCGCGGCAACCGAACGCCTTTTTGAATACTTCGGGATCGGAATCACCGTCGAAAGCCAACTGAAGAATGCCGGTACGGTCGCGCAGGTCGATAAAGATCAGAGCGCCAAGGTCTCTTTGACGCTGTACCCAACCCATAACACATACTTCTTTTCCGATATCACTTTCGGAAAGTTCTGCGCAGTAGCATGTGCGTTTGTCTTGTTCGGTAAGAAATTCAGCCATATTTATTACATCCTTTCTGGGGAATCAGCGAATCAGGGACAAAAGTGCGGGAATATTACGAATATCCACTTCTGTTTGTTCGCTTGTTTTCATGTTTTTTAAATTTGCTTTGCCAGAAAGCAATTCGTTATCACCTAAAATCAGCGTAAAGCGTGCTCCTTTTTTGTCGGCGTATTTCATTTGCGCCTTCAGGGAACGGGAAACCAAGTCACTTTCACAGCGCAGATCGGCGTCACGCACAGCGCCTGCAATGGTAAGCGCCGCTTTGGCTGCGTCTTTGCCCATGGAGGCAATATAAAGATCGGTTTCATAATCGGTGGCAGGCAACTTTCCTGTGGCTTCCAAAGCCAAAATCAGACGTGTGATGCCCATGGCAAAGCCGATACCCGACAGATTGGGACCGCCGATTTCCTTGACCAGCCCATCATAACGCCCACCGCCGCATACGGTGCTTTGCGCGCCGATCACAGGCGTGATGAATTCAAATACAGTACGGGTGTAGTAGTCAAGCCCACGTACGATGTTAGGATCGATCTCATAGGGAATGTTGAGTGCGTTTAGGTTTGCACAAAGGGCATCCATGTGCGCACTGCAATCTGCGCAAAGATGTTCAAAGGTTTTGGGAGCATTTTTGGCAATCTCTTTGCAAATGGGACTTTTGCAATCCAAAATACGCATGGGATTGGTCTCAAGGCGACCTTTACAGGTATCGCAAAGAGGTTCTTTGTTTGCTTCAAAATAGGATTTCAAAGCTGCGCGGTAGGTGGGGCGGCAGTTGGGACAGCCGATGGAATTGATGTGCAGAGTAATCTCGGTTAGGCCGATCTCTTTGAGCAGACTGTGTGCCAACGAGATGACTTCCGCATCAGCCTCGGGGGTTTCGGCTCCGTACATTTCAGTGCCGAACTGCCAAAATTCGCGGCTTCTGCCCGCTTGGGGCTTTTCGTAGCGGAAGCAGTTGATAAAGTAGAAGAGCTTTAAAGGCATAGCATCCCCGCATTTTCCGTTTTCGATGATTGCGCGGGCAATACCGGCGGTTCCTTCGGGACGAAGTGTCAGGCTTCTGCCGTCGCGGTCTTCGAAGGTATACATTTCTTTTTGTACCACATCGGTGGTATTTCCCACACCTCTTTGGAAAAGCTCGGTGGCTTCAAAGACGGGGGTCCTGATTTCGCGGAAGCCGAAACGGCGACTTACCTTACGGGCTTTTTGTTCAATAAACTGCCAGTAGGGAATTTCCTCGGGCAGTATGTCAAATGTTCCTTTGGGTTTTTGGATCATGGTATTTCCTCGCTTTTAAACATTAAAGCGGAAGAGGACGATGTCACCGTCGGCAATGACATAATCTTTACCTTCCGAGCGGACAAGTCCTTTTTCCTTGGCGGCATTCATAGTGCCCACAGTCATCAAATCGTCATATGCGACGATCTCGGCGCGGATAAAGCCTCTTTCAAAGTCGGAGTGGATCTTACCTGCTGCCTGGGGAGCTTTGGTGCCCTTGGTGATGGTCCATGCACGTACTTCCTTGGGACCTGCGGTCAGATAGCTGATAAGACCCAAGAGAGAATAGCTTTCTTTGATCAGACGGTCAAGACCGCATTCTGTTAGACCAAATTCCGAAAGAAATTCTATTTTTTCTTCGCCTTCCAGTTCTGCAATTTCTGCCTCCATGGATGCACATACGGGAATAATACCCGATCCTTCTTCTTTGGCAAAGGACTCCATCTTTTTATAAAGAGGATTATCTTCTCCGCCGTTTGCAATATCTTCATCCGAAATGTTGGCAGCGTAGATAACAGGCTTATTGCTCAGCAGTGTCAACGAGTCCACAATTGCTTTTTCATCTTCAGTATAGGTCAGAGAGCGAGCGGATCTTCCTTCCTCCAGTGCGGCATGTACCCGCTCCAGAAGCGCCAGTTCTTCCGCTAATGTTTTATCGCCCTTCATTAGTTTTTTTGTTTTGTCGATGCGGCGCTCCAGCAGCTCCATATCGGAAAAGATCAATTCCAGATCAATGGTTTCTCTGTCGCGCAGTGGGTCTACAGAGCCGTCTACATGAATGATATTGCCGTCTTCAAAGCAACGTACCACATGGACAATGGCATCTACCTCGCGGATGTGGGAAAGAAATTTATTTCCCAGACCTTCACCTTTGGAAGCGCCTTTGACAAGTCCTGCAATATCCACAAATTCAATGGTAGCAGGGGTATATTTTTCGGGGTTATACATTTCCGCCAGTTTATCCAGTCTTGCATCGGGAACGGTTACGATTCCGACATTGGGTTCGATGGTACAAAAGGGATAGTTGGCAGACTGCGCACCCGCATTGGTTAAAGCGTTAAATAGAGTACTTTTGCCGACATTGGGCAAACCTACAATTCCGAGTTTCATATTTTATACAGCCTTTCTTGCAATCTCCCTTTATTATAATAAATTTTTGGATTCAAATCAAGCCTTTTTTGACATTTTATAAAATATTATTTATAATGCCGATAGGGTTTTGACTAACCAAAATACCGGGTTCTTATATTTTGATTTTCTCTATATTAAAAGTGTTCTTGTTATATCGGAATTGTCAGCATTTATTTGATATCATACTAACTATACAGTCGCAGAGATCATGCCAAAAACACAGTGAAATTTAAATGCAACCTAAAGTTTGCAGAAAGAACTGCAGGATTGATGGTATATTTTCATATGTTGTGATACAATAAAGGAAACAAAGCGTTAGAATGCATAAAGGAGCAAAACAATTATGACACTTGGCGAAAAAATAGCAAAACAAAGAAAAGAACTAAATTATACGCAAGAACAGCTTGCAGATATTCTCAATGTTTCACGTCAGTCCATCAGTAAATGGGAATCTGATATTGCCTATCCCGAAACCGATAAGCTGATTGAGCTTGGAAAACTGTTTGAATGTTCGATGGATTACCTTTTGAAGAAGGAGATTACCGAAAAAACAAGCGCACCGTCGGTAACAACCGATAATACCTTCGGAAAGATCAAAAGAATGATAATAACCGATGAAAACAAGCGTAAAACAAAGAAGGCGCTGAAGACTGTCGGTATACTCCTTGCAATAATTCTTTCCATAGACATTATTTCCATGATTGTATATTTTGCGGCAGTCGGAATCCCTCACTGAATCATAATAATGAATATAGAGGCAATCCCTGCCGCTATATTCATATCACCTTAAATCTTATAGGAGTTTTGTTCAGTCTAATTGGAATATTTATTATAAAATTTGGTTTGTGATTATAATATCACTCTTTTGGTGGTTGATAAAAACTATTGGGGGCGGTATATGTAAACATAATTGCATAGCCGGAATTACCTATTTGTATATATGAATAATCCGAAATGTTTCCCATAAAAACTTGTGTTTTTAATGTATAATCACTATTTTGGATATATAAGGTGAAAATGAACGGCTCTGCACCAAAGAATATGGCAATTAAGGTGTAATAAAATAGCAGTAAGCTGATCTTGCTTTTCGGATGTCTTTTTTATTCGGTCAATTATACCATGGTTTTTAAAAATTTTCAATAATATGTTTTTGTAAGCTAAATATGATTTGAAATATACCTCGGTGCCCATTCGTAAATAATTTATGAAGATGCGCCTTTGTCTTGACAAAACAAAGAAAATGTTGTAAAATATAACGTAGTAGCACTTTAGGAGGATCATATGGATACAAGAATTCTGGTTGTTGAAGACGATACCAATATTTGCGAATTGTTAAGGGTATATCTTGAAAAAGAAGGATATGAAGTGAAAATCGCCAATGATGGTGTAGAGGGTATCAATTATTTCAAAAGATACGATCCCGATTTGGTTTTGCTTGATATCATGCTTCCCCGTATGAACGGTTGGGATGTATGCAAACAGATTCGTCATATTTCGTCCAAGCCTGTTATCATGATCACTGCCAAAGGCGAAGTGTTTGATAAGGTTTTGGGTTTGGAACTGGGCGCAGATGATTTCATGGTCAAGCCTTTGGATATGAAGGAGCTTTCGGCTCGCGTAAAGGCAGTTTTGCGCCGTTACAATAATCACGATATGCAAACAAGCGGAGAAGTGCTCAAATTTGAGAATTTGGAGATCAGTAAAGAGAAGTATGAGCTGAAGATCAACGGCAAGAGCATTGATATTCCTCCCAAGGAGTTGGAGCTGTTGTATTTTCTGGCTGCCAACAGTAACCGCGTGTTTAACCGCAATCAGTTGCTGGATCAGGTTTGGGATTTTGATTATCTCGGAGACTCCCGCACGGTAGATGTACATATTAAGCGTCTGCGCGAAAAGCTGGACGGCGTTTCGGATAAATGGGCATTGAAAACCGTATGGGGAATTGGCTATAAATTCGAGGTTTCGCAATAATACTATTCAAAAATGCGGAGTCGATCCGCATTTTTGTGTTTTTTGAGGTGTACTGTGTTTAAAAGCGTGTTTTCACGATTTATCATTGCTTTTATATTGATTTTCGTGATCAGTTTTTCTTTTTTGATCGTGATCATTCGAATCCTGGTGGAAGATTATTCTGCAGAAATAACATCTTCGCGTGTAGAAAATGCTGAAACAGCGGTAAATGCCGCCAAAAACATGGTGGACGGCTTGTATTCCGAATTCTATGCCGATATCGATCTAGGTGAAGAACAGCCCGACATCACTTTTTATGCTTTTATCAACAGTGAAAAAGCTAATTTGGACAATGCGCTATCCGGTTTTTCCATTTACCGTGAATTGGTTGTATTGATTACCGATGGTGACGGCCGCGTTGATCTGACTTTTGATAAGACCGAAATGTATAAAAATATTGTATCGGAATATGTGCCCAAAAGCATAATCGATTCGGTATTAAAGGATGGCCGCTTCTCGGGAATGGGAAATTTGAACGGTCTTTTAAACACCGATTATGACGTCATTGCACTTCGTCTGGCGACCGACCCTGCCGGGGCTGTATTCGTGTGTCTGCCTCATGAAGACTTGGGAGCTGTGTATCAAGATATTTTGAAAACGATAATGATCGTTGGCTTTTTGGTTATGACTGCCGGCGTTATAGTTATTATTTTTCTTAGTGAACAGATCCGTTCACCGCTTAGAATCATGGAAAAGGCTGCACGCAGTTTTGCCAAAGGTGATTTCAGCGTGCGTGTTCCCGAAACGGGTGGCGGTGAAATCGGTGAACTGGCGGTTGTGTTTAACAATATGGCGCACTCGCTGGCAGAACTGGAGGAACAAAGAAGCAGTTTTCTTGCCAATGTTTCGCATGATCTGCGCACTCCCATGACTACAATTTCGGGCTTCATTGACGGTATTTTGGATGGGGTCATTCCTGCGGAGAAACAAACCTATTATTTGCAGATCGTTGGAGATGAGGTGAAACGTCTTTCCCGTCTTGTACGTACGCTTCTCGAGCTTTCCCGTATTCAAGCAGGTGACCGCAAGTTTACATTTGCATGCTTTGACGTATATAAAATGGCATGGCAGATCCTTGTCGGAAATGAAAAACGGATCAATGAAAAGGAACTGGAAGTGGATTTTGATGCTGAGGATGATGCCATGTTTGTCATTGCTGACAGCGATGCTATTTACCAGGTTCTTTATAATCTAATCGACAATGCTGTCAAATTTGCATACGACAAAGGTGAATTGCGCATTCAATTGAAAAACGAGGGTAATTTTGTGCGTATTACGGTTTATAACGAGGGAAACGGTGTTTCTGCAGAGGATCTACCTCATTTGTTTGATCGTTTCTACAAAGCTGATAAGAGCCGCGGTCTCGATAAAACAGGTACGGGGTTGGGACTCAATATAGCCCGTGTGATCATGGTTGCACACGGTGATGATATCAAAGCGGAAAGCGAAGAAGGGAAGTATTGCAGTTTTACTTTTAAACTGAAGAAAGGCACAAAGGAAGAATATCTTGCACAGCATCACAATCAGTTTAACAGTTTGCATGAGGATATATAAAATTCTGCTTATAAATTTATAATCAAAAACCGGTTAAAGCCAATTGTATTGATTGGTATTAACCGGTTTTTTAACATATGAAAAATTACATTTTACATATTTTTGATCAACAGCATTTCATAAAGCAAGCAGTTATCGGACAACTGTGAATGCGTTGCTTTTTTATTCTATCACAACCATCGACAAAAGCTGCTTTTTATTATCATTATTTGCATATTTGACAATTTTAAACCCGAAATTTATATGCCGGAACACGATGTTTTTTTATGAAAAACTCACAAAAATAATTGACACTCATTTATAGATGTGGTAAAATTAACTTGTAGAATTTCAATATTCGGAAGAGTCAATTTTCTGAACATTATTATGTAAATGAATATATAGGCGGAGGGTTTTAAATGAAAACGAAAAGAGTATGGGATAGAGTATGGTCGTTTACAATCTGTGTGCTTCTCATTTTTAATACTGTGTTTTCCGGCTATCCTTTTTTTGCGATTGCGGAAAAAGGAGAGGAACTTATAGATGCAATTACTGACATAAAATTGAGTGATAGTGATGATGACGGTTATTACGAGATTGCCACAGCAGATGAGCTTTATGCTTATGCCAATTTGGTGAATAGCGGTCATACTGAGATTAACGGAAAATTGATTGCCAATATCGAGGAAATCAATAACTGGACGCCTATTGGTAACGCCGGTACGCAATTCATTGGTGCTTTTGACGGAAACGGCAAGACTGTTTCGGGACTTATCAATGGTAATCATAAAGAAAACAATATCGGTCTTTTTGGTTATGTGGGTAAAGGCGGCAGTGTTAAAAATGTATCCGTTTTGGAATCTCGGTTAAATGGATATAATATGGTGGGCGGCGTCGTGGGTGAAAATCACGGAACTGTAGAAAATTGCAACACCAGCGGCAGTATTACCAGCGAATGGAACTATGAAACAGAAACTGAAGGGGATGTTGCCGGCGGCGTTGTGGGTCATAACTCCGGCGTGGTGATTAATTGCTCCAATACAGGCAGTGTTTTTGGAATAGACTTTATTGGCGGTGTAGTTGGACAGAATTTTGGTATTGTAACCAATTGCTATAATACAGGCAGTGTTATCGGTATTATGGATATCGGCGGTGTAGTCGGGGTTAATTTTGGTGCGATTACCAATTGTTACAGTACCGGTATTGTCAGCGGAAGCAGCGGTGTTGGCGGTGTGGTAGGATATAACCATTCCAATATCCTTAAAAATTGTTATTACCTTTCCGGAGCAGCAGAGCATGGCTGCGGAAATTATGACTGTAATGATGTGGTAAGCATTTCACCTGAAGAATTGTTTTCCGGCAAGATCGCTTATAAATTGAATTTGGGTGTGACCGATGGAACACAGGCGTGGTATCAGACTGTGGGAGAGAATCATCCTGCTTTCAGCGGCGATACTGTCTATGCATCCGGTGTGTGCTCACAAGACAACGTTATATACAACAATAACAGCGGATTTTTGGTTCATGATTATGATGTTTTGGAAAACACCGAAAACGGCTTTTGTTGTTGCGGATTGTATCAAAAAGCAGATTGGAATCAAATTGAAGAGGTATATGAGATAGCAAATGCCGGTCAGCTTTACTGGTTTGCTATGATGGTCAATAGCGGAAATATTACAATTGACGGTAAATTAACAGCCGATATTGCGGTTAATAAAAATGTTCCTGTAAACGCCGATGATGCCTTTGGCACTGATTTTCGAAGTTGGTGTCCCATTGGCAGTAGCGGTGCACAATACGGAGGAATGTTTGACGGAAACGGTAAGATTATTTCGGGATTGTATTATGATAATTCCGACTGGCAATATAATCCTTATTATAATACTGAAGTAGGTCTTTTCGGATATCTGAGTGAACGCGGAACTGTCAAAAATGTGGGTATTACAGGATCTTGCTTCAAAGGCTCTTTGGACAATACCGGTGGCGTAGTTGGGTATAATTCCGGCGTGGTTGTTAATTGCTTTAACGCAGGAATGATTGTCAGCAAAACAGGGTATATTTTTGGCGGTGTAGTGGGATGCAACATCGGTTTTGTTGAAAACTGCTATAATAGCGGAAAGCTATACGGTAATGAAAATATCGGAAGTGTAGTAGGAAGCAATGTTGGCATCGTTGAAAACTGTTACTTCCTTGAAGGTACTGTCGATTCCGGTAATGGTTTCAATGATGGAACAGAAACAAAAATGTCAATGGAGCAATTTGCTTCCGGCGAAGTTGCATATTTGTTACAGAGTGCTGTGAAGGCTGTCGATGATATTGTACCGCAGATATGGGGACAGAATATCAACAACGGTAACACCGCACAGACATTCCCTTGTTTTTCAAATGCGGCAGTATACTTAATTACCGATTGTAAAGGAAATGTAATCTATAGTAACCGTGAAGAATCCGATCGCCATGAAAAAGATGCGGAGATTATTTATACAAACAACAGCACGACACATAGCGCCAGCTATAGCTGCTGCGGCAGAGATTTTGTGATAAATGAGGCTCACGATTACACTTATGAAGCTGAAGCACATAGGTGCATATGCGGTGCTGTTGAAGAATTTATTGTGATTCTTACCATCAATGGCGCAGAACATGCAACACTCTCATTTGAGTACGGTGCGGTTATTACTTTGCCTGATTATATACCTGCTGTTGGTCAGGTTTTCTCCGGTTGGGAGGCACCTGAAACCATGCCTGCAGAGAATGTTACTTTGAATGCAACGCTGACGATCAACAGTTACACGGTTACCTTTACTATTAACGGTGAAGAATATGAAATATTTACTTTTGAATATGGTGCAATTATCACTTTGCCGGAGTACATATCTCCCTTAGGGTATACATTTTCCGGTTGGGAAGTTCCTGAAACGATGCCCGCTGAAAATGTTACTTTCAATGCAACGCTAACGCCCAACAGTTACACTGTTACCTTTACCATTAACGGCGAGGTAATTGAAATTTTTACTATTGAGTATGGATCGATCATCACATTGCCTGAGTACACGCCTCCTTTGGGTCATATGTTTTTCGGATGGGATGTGCCGGAAACCATGCCCGCGGAAGATATAATCCTGGATGCATCTTTGACGGTGAACAGCTATACAATTACCTTTACCGTCAACGGAGAAGAATATGAAAAGAAAACCTTTGCCTACGGTGAGACGGTAACAGCTCCCGATTATGATGTGGAAACAGGATATACCTTCT